>CAIXIX010000576.1 GCA_903919615.1 uncultured Chthonomonas sp. | reverse complement strand
TGATCGTGATCGTGATGGTGGTAGTTTTCGCCTTTCAATCCAGCGTGCTGCGAGCCGTCGGTGGACCGAAAAAGGAATCTTATCACGAGTTTATGACGCGTGTTGAAAACAGCAGCGCTTCTATCGCCCGCGTTCAGATACAGAAGGATGAGATCTATGGCACGTTACGATCAAACGGCGCCATGGCTCCCGGCAACGACAATCAGTTTAATGTTGTGATGCCCGATTCCAGTGAAGCCCGCAGCCAGCTGTATGCATTGCTGCAGCAGAAGGGCATTCAGTTCGAGTTCACGCATCCGTTTTTCAGTGAGCTATTTCAGACAATTCTCTCGATGCTGCTCGTTCCGATTATGTTTGTCGCCTTCTTCTACCTGTTCGTTGTTCGACAGGCACAGTCTGGCGGCAATCAGGCTCTGAATTTTGGCAGGGCTCGGGCAAAGCGGCTTACGGATTCTGTACCGAAGGTGACGTTCGAAGAGGTTGCTGGAGTCGAAGAGGCCAAACAGGAACTCGCCGAGATCGTTGAATTCCTGAAGAACGCAAAGAAGTTCCAGGCGCTTGGGGCAAAGATCCCAAAGGGCGTGTTGTTACTTGGACCTCCAGGTTGCGGTAAAACCATGCTGGCAAGAGCCGTCGCGGGTGAGGCAGGTGTCCCGTTCTTCCACATCTCTGGTTCCGATTTTGTTGAGATGTTTGTTGGTGTTGGAGCTAGCCGCGTTCGCGACCTGTTCGACACTGCAAAATCGAACCGCCCAAGCTTGATTTTTATCGATGAAATTGATGCCGTCGGCCGCCAGCGCGGCGCCGGCCTTGGCGGTGGCCATGACGAGCGCGAACAGACGCTTAACCAGCTGCTTGTCGAGATGGATGGCTTCGATCCGAACGCAGGCGTCATTATGATTGCCGCGACCAACAGGCCGGATGTTCTCGATCCCGCACTGCTAAGACCAGGCCGATTTGACCGACGTGTTATCGTTGATGCGCCAGACGTGGTTGGCCGAAAGGCAATCTTTCAAGTCCACCTTCGAGGGAAGCCAGTCGAGGATGACATCAATGTCGATACCCTAGCAAAGCTGACACCTGGTTTTACCGGCGCCGACATCATGAATGTGGTGAACGAAGCGGCAATCCTGGCGGCGAGACGCGACAAGACGCGGATCGCGATGGCAGAATTCGATGAGGCACGCGACAGAGTCCTTATGGGCCCCGAGCGTAAGACTCGAATGAACAGTGAGCGCAAGCTTAAGGTTGTTGCTTATCATGAGCTTGGGCACGCAATTGTCGCAGCCAAGATCCCAAATGCAGATCCTGTTTACAAGATTACCGTTGTTCCGCGAGGAATGAGCGGAGGAGCGACCTGGTACCTTCCAAAAGAGGAGAGCCTTCGCACTAAGCAGGATATGCTGGACGATATCACTGCTTCTCTCGGTGGCCGTGTTGCGGAAGAGCTTGTCTTCGGCGATGTAACGACAGGGGCGGTCAGCGACCTCGACCATGCAACCGACCTTGCTCGAGCGATGGTTTGCGAATTTGGTATGAGCGACCGGCTAGGACCGCTGCGTTTCGGGCGGCGTCATGGAAATCCTTTCCTTGGCCGCGATCTCATGGAAGACCGCGACTATGGCGAGGACATCGCGCGAGCGATTGACGAAGAGGTACGAGCCTTTATCGATCAGGGCTACGATAGAGCGCGACATATACTTAGCGAGAACCGTGAGAAGATGGATGAGATCGCTGAGATCCTGCTTGAGAAGGAGACTCTCACCAGGGAAGAGTTTATCGCATTGCTGAATGGTGAACTCACAGCGGATGACATCCGTAAAACCATGTCTACGCCACCTGCTCCTCCCTCTGCGGGCCTAACGGCAACCGTAGAGCCGGATGTGCCGCGGATGACGGCTCCACCGCGCCTGCGGCCGGAACCAGCATAGCGTTTAGCATGTAGTCGATGCAAAAAGAGCCCCTGTCTGATCGCAGACAGGGGCTCTTTTTATGGCATCGAGCAAGCGCTACTAAGGTACCCGGCGCTTACCGTCCACAAGTGGCGGGTCCAACAACACCTGTTGGGTGGGATTCAGGAATGGTGCAATCGACGTGTACACGGGGTTCGAAGGTGAAGCATCATAGTTATGTGGTCCCCATCGTAAATGGGCAGGGCTGTACTTCATGAAAACGGTACGTCGCGGCCCAGGGCCCTTCCATGGAAGGGTTCCATGCTGCAGCGCCTCAGTGAACAGAATACAGTCACCCGCTTTGGCTGGTACCTGTTTTACGATCGGCGAATCTCTATGCAGCAGCGAGATGTCATCAGGGCACTTGAAGTTGCTCTTGTGGCTTCCTGGAATGCATCCATAGCCTCCTGCACCTTCTGGAACGTCGGTAAGTGCATATGCTGCGACAACGAGGCCACAGTAGATCCTGTCTTTGTGAACATGGTAGTACTGTGACGCATCGTATGGCGTGCCCCCACCGTGTAAGAATAGGCCGTCGCCTCCGGGCTGTAACAGAATGGCATAGTCGTGATCGAACCGCATGTGGCTGCCAAGGATAGACTTCAGCATTGGCAACAGGGTGGGCTGGTCGAGCAGTGCGAGGAAGTCTGGTCCCCATGTAAACAGGCTCGTCAGCTTATCGTTTCCAGGCTGTCCTTTAAATTCGTCATTCTTCTCCGCCTGCGTATCAATGTAGCTGTTCATGCGCGCTACTGCGTCTGGAGCGATCGCTCCTTTGATTACCAGGTATCCATTTAGATCGAACAGGTATTTCTCTTCTTCATTCATCGATAAACGGTCTTTCTGTTCCTGGCTACTACGGTCCGGAGCGCTCATGCATCCGACTGGCCCGGACTATTCTCAGGCAGCGCCAATGCCAAATTGCAAATAATTCAGGCAAGGAGACATCAGTACGGGTGTTTGTACCGATGTATAATTGTGCCAGGATACGCAAGCTTGCCTTATAGAGCTTTGCATGTTTCAAAACTCGAAATTTCAGTGGCGCGATCAAATTTCGGGTCTAGAGGATCTCCATGCATGAAATAGACCCCATTTATGGGGACAGGATATCGCCGGAACTCTTTGAGTGCGACGCCGTGACGGTTGCAAAGGCGCTGCTAAATTGCATTCTCGTACATCAAAGCCCGGAGGGCATCACAGCAGCGCGTATCTCCGAGACCGAGGCGTATACTCAGGATGACGCTGCGTCACACTCTCACCGAGGCAAGACGGTACGAAATTCAGTTATGTTTGGTCCCGGCGGTCTCTTGTACGTCTATTTTACCTACGGGATGCATTACTGCGCCAATGTAGTTACGGCGAGCGAAGGGCAGGGTGAGGCAGTATTGCTTCGCTCTGCTGAACCCCTGCTGGGAATGGAACTCATGTTGAGGCGGCGCGGTCTTACTGAAGAGCGAATCGATGATGCCTGTCCCGCCACTGCAAAGGAGCGCTTCATGCGTAAACTGTGCGGAGGCCCTTCCAGATTAGCAAGCTGTTTTGGTTTCGACAAGACCTACAATGGAGCGAACATAATCACCGGAGATTCCGTCTGGTTACTGACGCGAGCTATTGAAGTTGATGAGCACACGCAGATTGTCGCTTCGCGAAGAATCGGCATTACGAGAAATGCGGACACACTCTGGCGTTTTACACTTGAAGGCGACAGGTATACTTCACGCAGTGGAGATGCACGGTTGACCGCCAGGTAATCCAATAATCTCCGATAACTGAACTCGAATTGGAGCAGAACACTGTCTCTCCTATTTTTACATCCCCCCTTTTTGGTCTGTCTGCTCGCGGCGGCGATTGTCTCCGCTATCGGGGCATCATTGAAGTGGCTCAGCCGCGATGGCGCCGTTTCAGCAACGATTATCGGGTTTCTAGTCTTATGGCTCGGAGGTGGGCAAGCTATTGTTCCGCTTATTGCCTTCTTCGTCTCCAGCTCTATTCTCTCTTTGGTGGGGCGCAAACGCAAGCGCGCCCTTCGCAGCTATTCAGACGGCGATTCGCAGCGGACAGCAAAGCAGGTATGGGCCAACGGCGGTGTTGCAACGATCCTGGTCATCGCACATCGAGTGATGGCAACTCATTATCCGCTGGAAGCCACTCGCTTAAGTCAGATACTTTTCCTCGCAGCGCTATCGACTGTAAACTCTGATACATGGGCCACAGAAATCGGCTCGTTGATCGGTGGCATACCGCGCATGTTGTCGACCTGGAAACCGGCGGCTCCGGGAGTGTCGGGCGCGGTAAGCGCGATTGGCACTCTAGCAGCCGTGGCAGGAGCCTTTTTCGTACCTTTTTGCGTGTACAAACTCTGGGATCTCAATGCAGCGGAATTTGTGGCTGCAGCGTGGGCAGCCTTTCTTGGCTGTATAGCAGACAGCATCCTCGGCGCTGGGATTCAGGCGCAGTTCAAGGATCCACAGACCGGGCTTATATCAGAGAATGCGGTTGTCGACTCTAGACCAGGACTCCTCATAAAGGGGGTGCGGTGGATCGACAACAGTGCGGTTAACTTTATATCCAGCGCTATTGGCGCCCTGTTTTGCTGGGTACTGCTTCATTTTGCCCTCCGTAATGTGATGTGACGATCGATAATACAATCTTCGCTAATTTTATCAGGATATTGTCGTTGTTTAGTTACGATCCGTGCAGGAGGGTGCGAAGTGAAGGCAGAACCTACACGCATGGGTTAGTAAACGAAGTCTACTTCCCAAACGCTTAAGAGGAGGATATCAGCCTGCCATGGCAGATACAAACTCTGGTAAGAAGGTACGGGTCGGCATAATCGGATGCGGTGGCATTTCCGGTTCTCACCTGCCGAACCTGGAAAAATTCGACGACGTTGAACTCGTCGCCTTTTGCGACGTCATTGTAGAGCGAGCGCAAAAGAAGGCCGATCAGTATGGTGGCGCGGTGTATGATGATGCTGCGAAGATGCTTGCCGGCACGAAACTGGATGCAGTATACATACTTATCCCGACCTATGCCCATGGAGCTCCAGAACGAGCAGCTATCGCAGCTGGCGTTCCTTTCCTGGTAGAGAAGCCGATGGGGCTCTATCCTGACGATCTCCGCAAACTTGCGGCGGAAGTCAAGGCATCTGGCCTCGTAAATGCCGCTGGCTTTATGAACAGATACCGCAAGTCTGTGAATCGTGTGAAATCGCTCCTCGCTGGCGATCCAGCCATCCTTCTTGACGGCGCCTGGATTGGCGGCGCGCCGCTCATGCGCGAAGGTGACTATTTTTCACAGAATCCGATTGGCCAGTGGTGGCCAGTAAAAGAGAAGAGCGGCGGTCAGTTTGTTGAGCAGGTGATCCACACGGTTGATCTTGCTCGCTATCTCGCTGGTGAAGTTAGCGAAGTCTACGCTTACGCCGCTAACGGCTTCAATAAGAAGCTTCCAAATCTCGTGCCCAACTACACTAATGATGACGCAATGGTTGTTTCCTTTAAGTTCGAATCGGGAGCCATTGCAAACATTATGGCAGCATGCTCCATCGGCGCCTCGGGTGGCGTTTTTCTGAACGTCTGGGCCGCCAACCACACAGCACGCTTCTCGGACTGGGGGCATCATCTGCAGCTGTATCGAAATGGCGAGCCAGGTGTTGAAGAGATTCGTGGCGACGCCGAGATACCGAGCCCGGATTCCATATTCACGCTGGAGGATCGGGCCTTTATTGATGCAGTAAAATCTGGCGACCCATCAGGGATCAAATCCACGCATGCTGACGGCGTGCGCACGACACTTGTTACGCTGGCTGCAAACGAGAGCCTTGTGACAGGTGCACCGGTTAAAGTACAGTATGAGTAGGTAAGTGCGATCTGGGTACAGTGCGTAAAATATAATGCGAGCTCCGTCGTGGATATCCACAATGGAGCTCGCAATTTTTACTAGCAGCAATTGTTTCTTATCGTGTAATTAGCTTAATCGCCGCAATCTTTTGCGCAGCAGCTGTGAGGTCATGCCTCGCGCTCGTTCTTTCAGCTCGCAACTTTAGCTCGATTTGCGGATCTGGCTGGTTTACAAACGACTTCAAGTAGCTCAACGAAGATAGGATGCAGGCTGCGCCTTCGGAGAAGAGCGCTTGTGTGCCTTCCTGACCCACGGCAGCCGGAACAGCATCGATAAAATCGGCTCCTGCTGTCGCTCTTTCCATCATGTCCGCGATCAATCGGTTCGTTTGCACCGAGCTTGATTTGCCCACGGCGTTGTACGTGTTGTCTAGCTGGTCACAAATATCGACAAGGCGAGACTGCATGATTTTCATCAGCACGACATATTCGACAAGGTAGCCCTGGGTCTCAGTTGGAGCGGCAAGTGTGCGGCCCTTCTTGATTTCCGCAACCGCAACCGTGTATTGCGAAGGATCAGCCGCTGCGCGCTGGCAGGCGGCGCGAGCCAATCGCCGATGGGGCAGTGGGCTCGATGGCGCCCTGGTCGCGGCCTCTTGATACGATTTGATAGCCGCGTCTGTGTCGCCACTGGTGATTAGGATGTCACCGAGGGCGATACGTGCTTGAACATCGGTTGGATCAAGTTCGATCGCCTTCTGGTAGGTGCTGGTCGCCTCTGGCAGTTTGCCCGCAGCGAACAGTGAATCACCATAGAGTCGGTAGAGCGGAGCATTTTTCGCGTCGAGCCTCAGGGACCGACCAATCTCTGCGGCCGCCAGATCATGCGCGCCATCATCCTCGTAGGCCTGAACTAGCTTTCTGCGAATTTCAATATCGTCTGGCTTATCGTCGACCGCTCTACGAAGATATAGTATAGAACTCGCAAGGTCGCCGGATTCACGGTATCTTGCCGCGCGCCGTTCGTTGCTAATCGTCTCTATAACACCAGCTTCTGCCTGTGACGCAACCGCCTGAACTCCATCGCCCGTTGTTGGCACGAGGTCTTTTTGAATCGCATAGGGGTCGATCGCAGGGTTCGTTTGTGAATTCTTGTTTCGCCGGCCATTCGTCTTCGGAACGGGAGTTGGATTAGGAGCAGGAACAGTAGTTCCGCCTGTAGTGCCAGCTGCCGAAGTCGTGGTAGTTGTGCCTGCATCGCTACCGGCGACAGTGGTTGCCGAGGTTGCGGTCGTCTGGGCACCAGCGCTGTCTGATGTCGGTGGCTGAGTTTCTGGGGCTACGGCTGCCTTTGTATGCCCGTTGGGCTTGGTAGTAGATGCCGTAGCAGCTATCGGGTTTAGCGCCAATTCAAGGTGGAGGTCCTGCAGCAGATGGCACTTTATGTTAAGGCTTCGAGCAATCGCGTCAACGCTGACTGCAGCCAACTCTTCTAGCTTTAGCTTGCGCTTACCGATAGCAGCTTCAGTATGAAAATCGTTGGTAAGCGTCGTACGCCAGGTGTTTTGAGCAGCAATCTCTTCGAACGTCACGCTGTTGCGTATGCCAAGCTTGTCTTGCACTGCGTGAAATACGAGGATGTTTCTTGCTCCAATGACAGCGGCTATCTTGTGCAGGGACTCTGGCTTTAGCGGTTCCGCCAGGTCAGAAACGTCGAGATTATGAGTGAGTACCGCACGTTTGATCTGAGGCTGTTCAGGACTGAATGTGATTACCGTGTACTGTCCGGCATCAGTGAAGACGTTATATAGGTCCTCTTTGATGTACAGGCGCAAAAGATCCCGATGCGCTGCTTCAGCTTCAGTCCGTCTCTCAGAAACCAGGATCGTTGTGTTCTCGGCGTTCGCAGTTGGTGTTGCGGTCGCTGATGGGGGCGTTTGTGCTGCAGCGCCAATCGCGGTAACCACCGTGATGGAAGCTGTTAGAACACGTGCCAAACGCGAGCTTAATTGCTGCATATTTTGATCCCTGACTCGCATTCTCGAATCAAATTCCGCGCTGTTTCAGCCTGATGTCCCGAAGCCACTAACTTCTGGGCCTCATCGACACCGTGCTGATAGTTGCTAATTGCGGAGTTCTTATCGCCAATTGATCTGAAGCACCTTGCTGCTCGGCTGTAGATATATGCTGCTTCGTCTCCGGCGCCGTCCAGAGCTCTCAGGTAAAGATTGCATGCCTGTTTGTACTGTTGCTGCATCTCGAGGTTCGATGCGCGGGCAGTGAATTCGCGCGACTGCGAAGACTGGCCGGACGCTTCACGAATAGCTGTATTATCGCCCGTCGAAGGAGAAGGAGACGGAGATTGACCGGCTGGATTGGAAAGGCGGATAGAGCCAGTGCCTGGACCTTGGCCCTGATCGCCAACCGATAGCCTGACTCTCTCGGTGCCCTGATCGGGATCTCCAGCGCTCACCGGCGGCTTTGGGGATGCTGCATTTCCTTGCTGAATCTGTGTCGTTCGCGAAGGAGCGGGGGCAGTTGTCCCAGGCTGACTAAAACCGGGCATAGGGCCGATTTTGGGGCTTGGTTCCGTATTAACTGGTGGCTGCGTTATACCAGAAAAATTCGGACCAGGTCCGGTTTGCGGGAAATATCCTCCAGACGACTGCGGACCTTGAGGAATGGCCCCTTGTTGCGTAAAACCTGGTGTGGAATTACTAGAATTCGACAGGTTCGGTGAGCCTGGCTGTTGACCTGGAGAGCTGTTTTGCACCTGATTGGTTTGCTGCGACTGCGCATTGTCAACGCCAGAGGACGGCCCCTTGACTACGGATTGATTGCGCGTTCGGCTGGATTGGCGATCCTGTAGCTGCAGTGCAAATATTCCGCCAAGAGCGAGAAGCGCCGCGCACCCTACAACAAGCCCAGCCACCCTATAATCAAATGGCGCTGCCGATTTGCTTCGGTCTGCGAGCACGATATGCGGTGGCCTTCGCGGCTCGGTGATTATCGCCGGGACGTCACCACGCATCTCGTCGAGCTTAACGCGATCTGCAATGCTGCCGGGGTTCAATTCCAGAACCTTTTCGAGATGCAGGACAGCCAATTCTTGGTCGCCGCCCTGTTCGTACAACTGACTCAAGAGGGAATGACATGACGTACTAGCGGGCCTAAGCGTAAGCGCTTCAAGGCAGGTGGCTATCGCCTCTTCACGGTTACCATCCTTGCGGGCACGGTAGGCACGCTCTAATAGAGCGGATACCCTGTCATCTTCAGGCATCGCTCGCTCAAAATCTTGTTCGCTTATCTTGGTGCTGGCGGGCCGGGCGAGACCTGTGCCGCACTGCTTGCAGTAGTTGGCGTCATCGCCATTCTTGGCGCCACATGAACTACAGTACATCTCATTCACCTTGTCTTAGCTCCAGATCTTGACCGCAACATTATAAACGACCACGCCGTATTTGGCAAGTCCAGCCCCTCCTTGAAACAGAGCCCAGTAAAGGCAGTAGACAAATTTAATGCAACTTCGAGGCGTTAGTTAGTGGCAGGAAGTTGCAAGCTCGTTTGCGTTTGACAAACAACCCTTGTAACGAATATAATGACGCGGCCAACGCCTGCATCCGGCAGGACTGTACCGATCAATCTATCGAGATTTGTTGTCACGTGCTCGGTGGATGAAACGAGAGAGTAGACCGAATGGTTTCAAAGCACCCAGATATCCAGAAGATAGTCGTTTCACTTTCGACGACGGATATCTCGCTTGAGCCTGGTCAGGTGGCACAGCTCGTCGTCACGATGTCCAATCTGCAAGATGGACCTGATAGGCTTGCGATTGAGGTAGAAGGCGTCGATGTAGAATGGTATATGATACCAGTACCTGCGGTAAACGTTGCAGCGGGCGCAAGTGTTAGTGAGAGAGTTCTGTTTAAAGTTGCGCGTAACAGTGCAAACCTCGCAGGCGCCTACCCATTCCTCCTTCGTGTGCAGGCTATGGAGACCGGCGAGATAGGGGTAGCACAGGCAACCCTTACTGTTAAGCCTTTTGGTTCTCTTCAGGTTGAAATTAATCCCAAGCGGGCTCTAGCCACGTTTGTGCATCCTTTAAACGACTTTGATGTCACCGTTGCTAATATGGGCAACGAAGACGTAAATCTGCAGCTTTTTGCCACTGATCCAGATGACGATTGTGCCTACGAATTTGATTTCGACCACTTGACCCTCCGGCCGGGGCAGACGGAGATGGTGCCGCTCGCGGTTCGTCCAAAGGTTTCAGCAGTACTTGGAGGATCGCAGCTCTATCAGTTTTCGGCTACGGCGCGATCTGTTGACGATTCGTATTTGGCCGGAAATGTGCACGGTCAAATCGAGAAACGAGCACTCATTTCTCCGCTTGTTGGCATTTTTGGTCTGCTCATACTATTAGGAGCCGGCTTATGGATGCATTTTAGGCCGCCCGCAATTCGCCCCATCCATATTAATTCGTTTACCTCTAACCTGAACCGGGTAGTGTATGGCTCCTCAGTGTTGTTGTCGTGGGACGTGTCTGGCACGAATCCACAGATAATTCTACAGCGACGCGTTGGCGAGGATGGTCAGGATGTAAATGATCCCGGTGAGCAATCAAAGCCAGTGGGCGTCGTTGCAGTTAAACCAGACTCCCCGAAGACCTACTTTACGCTCATAGTTCGCGGACCTAACGGTCAGCCGGAACAGAAGAAAGACCTGGCGGTTGCTGTCGATCCTCCGCCGACGCCTCCGATGCCCCGTATCTCCCGTTTTGAAGCCGATTATCAAAGGATTCATCCGGGCGATTTTGTGAACCTGTCCTTTGTCGCCGAGAACTGTAAGGATCTTATACTCGATCCAGATGCGGTTCACTTGAATCCGAACGATATGAACCACAAGGTTCAGCCCGTTGAGACAACGGTTTACGCGCTGAGAGGCATTCCGGACTCCGGACAGCAAAAACAGGTTTCGAAGACGATCACGATAACTGTGATACCGCGTGATCAGTGTCTGGCAGATATTAGCTCCTTCGCGGTGAAGGAGAAAGTGATCTATGTTGGCAGCGTTGTGCACCTGCTATACAACGTGAAGAATGCTCACGGCCTTCACATTTCAACGGACAACAACAGCCTGGATCGGGAGCTTGATCCGCGTGCTAAGGGCGTTATTGACGTACAGGTCGACGCAACAACTACATTTATTCTCAAGGCGACTGACAGTGCGGGGTTGGTTTCGACACGGCAGGCAACTGTTGTGCCAACGCCTAAGCCTGTTGCCGATCCGGCTCCGGGGACAGGTACACCACCTGCCGGGCAGGCGCCTCCGCCAGTGACTAACGGTCAATAGTTGTTATAGGGGACTACGAGCTTGCAGCAGGCGGGCCTTGCTGCTTGATTGGAAGATGTATCAGGGCATGACTATCAAATCGGATGATGTTATAAAAGCGGTTACTCTATTCGCTCCGGACACTGTTTCGTGCCTTGCGATATCTCAGGATTGTTCTTTGTTGGCTGTGGCAGCTGGTGACAAGGTGCATCTCCACAGCATCCCCGCTGGCTGGGGAATAGATGCCGGCGGCGGATTGGCAGCTAACGATTTCCCGCGAGCCGCCACACTCTACATGCCGGATAGAGTGCAGTCGATCACATTTTCCGGTGATGGCAAGATGTTAGTAGTGGCGATTGACGATAAGGTGCACCTGTACAAGCTACCGTAATACGACACGATGCGTTCCTACTACCGTCCGAGTAATTTGTGCGAGCTACTTTAAGGTTCTTCCAAAGAAAATTATGCTGTATTCGACAGTAGTTGAGTTTAACAATTCTGTCCCATGCTTGTCATCATCAAACTGATTCGTCTCTTTGTCTCTTGCGGGGCAGTTGTCTCGTATCTGTTCCGGTCCAAGGCCTGCAATCGGGTCGTGTAATGAGTACACCAGATACATTGGTCCTGCCCAGACTTTAGCAGGAGTCATTGCATCAAGCCCGTTGTAGTCCAGACCAGGCGAAAAAAGAGCGATGGACTGGACGAGATCCGCGTGTGCAGCGGCATAAATCAGTGCGTTGTTAGCGCCGTACGAAGCTCCTATAAGGCCAATATGGTGGTCGAAGGTCTTCGATTCCTTTAGCAGGTACTTACAAGCGGCATCGATGTCTGGCTGTGTATTCCACGGTGCATTTTTGCCCGTTTCCGATGGACCGCGACTTGAGCGGCCCGCTCCACGCTGATCTATCGCAAGAGCTGCTATCCCAGATTCGGCCAGGCCCTCGCATAACTGTCGCCAATCGGTGGCCGCATGGTCGCGCTCATGCAGCAGCACCACTGCGCCAGTCGGCGCACCGCGTTGTGGGTAGTAGTCGCCAATAATCTTCCAGTTATCCGAAGTAACTAGCGTGACTATTCGGCGAGGTGGCGCTACCTCATTAACTGTTGTTGGGCTGTTACGCGGGTGCGACGACTGTGATACGTTTAGCTGCTGGCCGACATGATCCCTGGGATCATCGGTTCCATTCTTACAGCCGGCAACGAATACTAACGATACTGTAAGTAAGCTCAGGCTTATTGTCTGCACGAGAGAGAGGTATGCCTGCCTTGTAATCCGTAAAGGGGAATTCGTGGTATTGATTTTCAAGCATCTCCGGATGATTCGAAAGGGGCAGCTTAAATCGGAATGCTGTTCGAGCATCGCCCATTCAGTTGCTCATTATTCTACACTATGTAAGGCGCTTGTATAGCGAACTGAGCGGTCGTTATTATTATCAATAGGTTAATTTTACCTAGCCACGTCTTCCGAAAAGCTGTGCTAGCAAGCTCTCGATCAACATCAGTGGAAATAGCGCCCAGATAAAAGTTCGCCATATTTCTACACCGTATCTAGATCGATTCACGGTTTCCATCAGGTGGTCAGGAGATTTTGCTATCGTCATCCGGCCAGGCGTAATTCCGGCGAGGTTGGACGACTGGGCCGGATCGGACGGCGCGAGATTGGATTCTGCCGTATTGAGGGCAACCGCAAAAGCATCCTTTGTGGTTGAACCGGCGACAGCAACCTGGTAGATCCCTGCTTTGCTCGTGGCATCATAGCTAAAAGTTACGCCTCTCGCATCCAGTACGCTGGTCAGGTTGGCCTGTTTGCCATCCGGATCGGTCACGCGGACGGTACGATTGGCATCCGTCAATGGCAAAGCTAGAAACAGTGGCTCGTCCTGCTTGAGGTTACGGTGCGCCACGGCGCCCTGACCCAGGTAGGAGAGCAACTGGTACACGAACGGTACGTAGGATGGCTTTAGAGCCATCTGGTTCCATACCGCGCCAGCGCTGCTGGCTGCGAGGATTACGTGCCCTAATCCCACTTTGCGCTCCACCAGCGCCGGGTCGCCGTTACTGAAGCGAGCCATCACTTTTACTGCACTTACGTCGGCGTCATCTGAGACCGGTTCCAGTGGGTAGTAGGTGTTGAAGCGTGCACTGGATATATCTATTGCAGAAGTATCTTTGAATAGCGTGAGCGCCTGATGCTGAATGGATCCAGGGTTAATTGAAACGCTCTGTTCATCCGTAAGTGTCTTGCGCTGGCCAAGCAGGGCGGGCAAGAGCCCTGCAGACCGGAAATCCTCATTGGCTCGTGAAGCATCCGTATCAGGGCCAGGAAACAGCAGGAGACCTCCACCGGATTTTACATATTCAGTGAGGACACTCCTGTCCGCTGTGTTCAGCGACGTGAAGCCTGTTACGACGACAGAATCGAAATCACGTAATGAGATCCCACCAAGTCCGGGACCTTCGCGCAGGGTAGGTGCGAGGCTCTCCTCGGTGCCACCAGGAGCCATCGCATTCAAGAGATAGAACGACTCGCTTTTTGATGGGTCTGAGGTCGGCAGCACATCGTGGAGAAGTACTTTGATACTGTTGCGGCAACGTATGGCAAATGGAGCTGAATTGTCCTTTACAAGCCCATCTATGTTCGAATCCGCGATAGAGATCGTGCCCGTATAGGTGCCAGCATGCGGCAGAAGAGGCAGGAAGCGTGCTGTTGCCGATCCTCCTGGCGGAAGCGCAACGCGAGTGGATCCTGCTGCCTTACCGTCCAGAGTCAGATTAACGAGTACGTCGTCCTTTGGGTGCACGCCATAGTTGAAAATTCGCGCTTCGATGCGGGCAGGGAGCCTTGGAGTTACCAGCTCTCTGCTGAGCGTTGGTGTCTCAATCGCGATATTATCACGTTCGGCTGCAGGCGAGCCTGTTGAAACCCAGGTAATGCGAGCCTGTTGACCTAGCTCTTTCCAAACCGCATGCGCCGCGTCTGTCTTACTCGAATCCCACGCGTTGGCCTGGTCATCCGTGAACCAGTAGACCTCTTTGATGGTGGAGCGCGAACCTTTTGCTAAGCGAAGCGCCTGTTGAGCCGTAGCCAGATTATCAGTAGGTCGATCGCCAGGTTTAAGCGTGAGGATTTTGCGCCCAGCGGTTTTTAAGTCGTAAGACGGAACGCCGATAAGTGGCACCGGTTTGTCGGACGACAGAATAACCGACACGGAGTCTCCATCCTTGAGCACTCGAGTGAGCAGTTGGTTTGCGGCGCGGACGGAGCGATCGAAACTAGATCGCGTGTCGGATGAATTTGGCGCAATGTGGCCCATGCTGTAGGACGAATCTATCACCACAATCGCATAGACCCGGGCGTTTTGCGAAAGGAGAGGGATGCCGGCGCGAAGCACGGGGCGGCAAAATGCAAGTACCGCAACTGCGACGATTATCAGGCGCAAACTCAGCAGGATGAGCTCTTCGATCCTAAGCCGGCGCTTCTGTTTTTTTTGTGATTGCCGAAGGAACTCCATCGCGGCCCACTGGACCACTTTGAGTTTTCTGCTTCGTATCAGGTGGATCAAGAGGGGCACGCCCATAAGAGCGAGCAATCCCAGAAGAGCCGGATTTAAGAATGCCATAACAGCAGTACTTCCGTTTACGACGTTTGAGCGTTTGCGCCTGCGGCAATACGATTGGCCACAGTTCGATTAACTACCGGTGATTGAGCCTTTGAGCGAGATACCTTGATATCGCGACGTCGACGGGCTGATCGGTGGGTAGTTGCTGGTAATCCATGTTTAACTCGCGACACCCTTTTCGGAGGGCATCGACGTAGGAGCCAAATGCACTCAGGTACTCTTTCCGAAGCGCATTCGGTTCGGCCGTGATAGGCTCTTCACCCTCAAGTCCCTCGAAAATCGATGTGTCCTTAAAAGGAAACTCAATCTCATCTCGATCGAGGACGTGAAAAACGATCACTTCATGCTTGCGATGCCTGAAATGCTGCAGGCCTCGAAGTACGATGTCCGGATCGGTGAAGAGGTCGCTAAGGATAATAAGCAAACCCCTGCGCTTGATTCGCTCCGCTAGGTCATGAAAGGTTTCTGAAATGTCTGTTTTTGGTGCAGATTCCGTCTTCTCCAGAACCTCCATCAGCAGTCGCATATGCGCACCCGTGCTGCCAGCCTGAATAAACTGCCGCACCCCGTTGTCGAAGGTAGTTAGCCCAACGCCATCTCGCTGCCGAACGAGGAGCGACGCGATTGCTGCGGCTACAACAGACGCATATTCCCGCTTCGAAAGAGGGGAGTTTTCGCCCCGGTAATCCATGCTTGTGCTCTCATCAAGAACAAGCATCCCTTTCAGATTAGTCTCTTCTTCGTATTGCTTTATGTGATAGCGATCGGATCTAGCATATACCTTCCAGTCGATGTGCCTGATCTCATCCCCGGGTACATAGTCACGGTGCTGCGCAAATTCAACACTGCTTCCCCGATGCGGACTTTTGTGCATTCCCGAGATGACGCCCTCAACAACTGCGCGGGCACGAAGCTCAAGTCGGCTAATGCGTGCAAGCGTCTGTGGGTCGGCAAGTTGCCTGGTCTGGGTTTCCATCAATATCAGTCCCCGCTACCGTCGAGAAGGATCTGTAGGACGCGGAGTTTCAGCGATCAATCTCTCAACAATCTTATCTGAAGTGATGCCTTCCGCCTCGGCATTAAAGTTTGTCAGGATGCGGTGCCTCAGCACTGGAGTTGCCACCGCGCTAACGTCCTCTGTCATTGCATAGTTCCGTCCATGCAGTGCGGCGCGCGCCTTGGCGCCAAGGATTAGGTACTGGGAAGCTCTTGGGCCAGCTCCCCAGCTAACGCTATCCTTAACAAATTTAGGCGCTTCCGGCTCATTGGGGCGAGTGGCGCGTGCAAGTGCCGCAGCGTATTCGAAAACGTGATCCCCAACCGGAACGCGCCGCACCGTATCCTGGAGAGAGAGGATGTCTGCGCCCGAGAGTGTCGACTTCAAGTTGGCGGATACGCCTCCCGTAGTAGCCTTCATGATGGCCAGTTCTTCGGCCGCTGAAGGGTAGCCCACGGACACCATGAACATAAATCTGTCCAACTGGGCTTCGGGAAGAGGGTAGGTACCCTCCTGCTCGATTGGGTTTTGCGTTGCGAGGACAAAGAATGGCTCGGCAAGCTTGTGAGACTGGCCGCCAACCGTCACACGATGCTCTTGCATCGCTTCAAGGAGCGCAGCCTGGGTCTTAGGCGGAGTTCGGTTAATCTCGTCTGCAAGGATCATATTTGCGAACAACGGGCCATGGAGAAACACAAATTTGCGCTCACGGGTAAGCGGGTCTTCTTGGATAATTTCGGTGCCGGTGATGTCAGCTGGCATTAAGTCCGGTGTAAACTGAATTCTCTTAAATGAGAGATCAAGAATACGGGAAAGAGTACTAACAAGCAGCGTCTTTGCAAGCCCAGGCACGCCGACGAGGATAACATGGCCGCGAGCAAAAATCGCGACGAGAAGTTCCTCAACGACTGAATCCTGCCCAATGACGACACGCGCGATCTCAGTTCGCATCTTGTCGTACGACTCCCGAAGCAAGTCTAGCCTTGCTACATCATCCCTGTCATCCATAGAGTTTTTGCTCGCTTCCGATGTCATCTTGTCGGACTCACTTTCTCGAACGATTTACTTGAAATTTCTTGCTGCGTTAAAAGTCGCCTTCACCCAGCGATTGCCTCATCGTTGCCCCGGGGATTACCTGTAGGCGCGGCGTAATTGCATACTTCCGGTCAACAGGCATATGCAACTCACTGCAGCAAACAATAGCAGATACGCGCCAGCGGTTGGATATGAAAACTGATAGTCATGCGCTTGCACTTTTGAGTAGAGCAGATCTCCCCTGAGCGGGTCAAGGTTCATTTGCGCGGCGATTCCCGCAATTGGGCTTAAGAGCAGTGCGCTATAGATGAGCGTTTCCGGGTGTGCGATCCGATCCAACAACGGGTTAATTAGTACGACGGCGCTGCTGCCAATCGCCAATGCAGTAAACCCGGCCAGGATACCTGATATAACACCGCGACCCGGCGATGATTTCGTTCCCGCCACATAGGAAATACCCGCCATGGCGCTCAGATGCGCCAGCACAAGCAGGTGGATTGCACAGGTGCTAATGATCTCGTGAAATCGGATTTTTCCGGCCTGCCCGCTAGAGGAAACAGCACTGGTTACAATCCAGAATGCAGCAGAAATTATAGTGGTAAGGAGCGGAATTGACGCGGCAGCAAGCATTCTGCCAAGGATGATCTGCCACGGCTTAAGATGCGTTAGAAGCGCGCCTTGAATCTGTCCCGTTTCAGCTATCGAAGGTACCGCTTCCACTCCGCAAATTGCGCCACCGATGCTGACGATCACACATAGCGTCATGACCCCCAGTGCCTGCCCTGGTATCTCTGCACCAAAAGGCAGAAGCGCCGTCTTGAGAAAATATTGCTTGGAAGCAACAACGGTCGCACAAGCCAGAATCACTGCAGTCCCAACATCCGTTGCGGTTCTGTGCCGGCGCATTTCTCCTCGATGAACAATCAGAACGCCCAGGAATCCGTTCCGTAAGGAGACCGTACTTTTTGAATAGGCGAGCGACGATGTGGTCATTTGACCTTACTCTTGTCTGAATCCACAGAATTATGATCGCCAGACGGCGACATTATGATATCCAGTTGAGTTCCAACCGGCGGACATGCATGCCAAACCGCATACCGATTGTCTGCGCCGCCGGGCAGCGGGTTATCGATAATCGCTGCTGGATCGTGCCAGACTGCCACCAGGGAGCGTTCAAAGTCAGCTTCGAATCCGACCTCTTTAAGAATGCGCGAACCCGTAAACGACCAGCTATGGAGTGCCATCGGGCTGTTAGAAACGGTATCCAATATAAGATCTTCGGCTCGAACTCTATGAACATTTCCATTGTGATCACGCCATTGAAGCTCGATTAGAACCTGAGCGCCGCGCGGGGTAGTTTGATCCCCCTGGTACTTTAGATTGTTGGCCGGTTCCAGGTTTAACATCAGAAGGGCAAGCTGAAGGTGCAGCGGTATAATATCTACCTTCAACAGGCTTTCGTGCAGTTTTCCTCCGGGAGCCACCGCGAGATACTCAATAGCTCCGTGATCCATGTTTACGCTCGCCTTGCAGCTAACCGTACGCTCGTGCGTATCAACAATTAACTTGCCGATACGAAACAGATGATCGGTTATCTTTTCGACTGGAGGCGATTTTTGAACCTGAGTTGGCGCATCACGGGCAATGCAAGCGCCAGAGGATTTGCCCGCCGGACCTATCAGCAGCAGTGCAAGAACAAAGTACAGCCCTTTCATTTCTGATAGATTGGCAGCAGACCGGCAGGTACCTGCAAGACCAGGATCGCCATCGCTGTACCGTATTCGATGCCAGCTTCGGAATCTCGAATTCCCCAATCTCCATCCGCAGACTGGTTACGAACAAGCATGTCGCGAATGTTGGTGTACCAGGTCTTCCAGTAGTCGCCACCAGCCTGATACATTGCCTGGGTAACGTAGTAGAGTGCGTAGTAAAAGTGTTCCCGATAGGGCCATTCGTTGCGGGCATCAAAGGGATGATTCTTCAAATACTTTAGACCACCCTGACACTCAGGCGAGTCGCGAAGGCCGGCCATCATTAGCGATAGCACGCCCGCACCTGTCCTGGCTGGCCCGGATGCGCCCGATCTGAATTGGTACAGAAATCCTCCGTCCCCAGGATTGTTGCATCTCCGCATGTAGGCGATCGCGCGGTTAATTGTGCTTTGCGGTACATTCAGGCCAGCATTTCGCGCTGCGCGCAGTGCAAGCACTTGCACCACTGTCACCGATATGTCGGCTTCCCCCGGCTGCGGGCGGTATCGCCAGCCGCCATCACGACTTGCCTGGCCATCCTGGTTCTGACAGTCTTCGATAAGCTTGATTGCAGCCTCGATGCGAGGTTTCAGATCACGTCTTCTGGTCATTCCGTATACTTCGGCGAGCGCGAGTGTGGCGAATCCGTGCCCGTACATCGGAGGGCCGCTCTGGCCACCGCTGTTATAGACCAGACCAGTCGTACCAATCTGGCCGCTCATCTGTACCGCGTTTGCGAGAAAATCTACCGACTGGTTGAGGATCAAACCGTACTTGCCGCGTCCGGGCTGGTGCCCGCTAGCTAGAAAAGCAAGGAGACACAGTCCGGTGATACCGACATCACCTCGGTATCCTCCGCTTGCCCAGTGGCCATCTGCTAACTGATGCGACGCAAGGTAGGCCAGTCCTCGTTCTACGGCTCCTTCACTCTCTGGCGTGCCGTAATACTCGCGCGCTTCGACATCCCACGGAGATGCCACCTTTTGTTGGGGGCGAGCTCGGCCAGACTGAGCCAGCGCTGGAGACGTTAGGGCAGCTAAAGCTATAACAGACGCCAGTGCGACTCTTGCTTGATGAAATGGCTTCATTAGCGCTTCTTCTCCGCGAGCGATTTGTAGTACCTGTTGACCAGGTCCTGGTACTCTGCGGGGACTTTCTCCTGCTGACCTTCGCGCATGGTCCGCTGCGCTCGTTGCGAAAGGTCTGCGAATTTACCATTAGATTGCTGTGGTGAAGTCCTGGTGCCACCGTTGCCGGGGTTCTCGAGTCGCGTAAATGGTTTGTGGTTCGGCTCATTCCCTGGCTGTTTGCCAGGCTGAGGAGCGCCCTGCTTGGCCTGCTGTTGAGCCTGCTGCTGCTGTTGCTGCTGCTGCATTGCCTGTTGTGCCTTCTGCTGGGCTTGTGCAAGCTGCTGAAGTGCAGAGTTTTGATGCTCTTGTGTCGGCTGGCCGGTACGCTGTTCAGACAGACCATTCTTAGACTGCTCCATATGCTGTCCTGCTTGATTCAGGGCTTCTGGAACGCCAGGAAGATCGCTCAGAGCTTCCTGCGCGTGGTTTGTTACCGCCTTTGTCTCCTGCTGGTCCTGTGCTAACTGTCGCGCTTGCTCTGCCTGATTTGCGTTAAGGGGCTGATTGCGCCGCGTCTGCTCCAACTGGCCAGTGCCCTGTCGCACCTGCTGCTGCATTCCCTGGGCAAGCTGCAATTCTCCTATGGCTTCGGCCTGCTGCGCCTGCTGTGGTGTGAGCTGCGACTGCTGATCCTGATTTTGCTGCTGAGGATCCTTGCCAGCCTGTGCTTGCTGCTTTAGCGCTTGCGCAACGGTATCGAGTGTTTGAGCCGCACGCGCCTGCGCTGCCTGGGTCTGCTGCCCTGTATCCGGCTGTGTGCCATTTGCCGGATTGAGGTTCTGGGTAGCAGGGTGGGCCTGCCGGGCTGCATTCTGCAGAGCTTTTTGAAAAGCAGGGGATGGGAACTGCTCGGCAAGCGTTTGTGCTTCCTGTTCAACGTTCTGTTGGCGGGCCGCAACCTGCCCGAGTTCACCCTTCTCGTTGTTATTTAATGGACGCTGTTGGCGCGTGTTCTGCAGCCGCTCGGTTTGGTTCTTAAGCGCCGATTGTACCTGGGCAAGTCGCTCGACACGTTCAGCAAGCTCGTTTGCAGCCTGTTCTTGTCGTATCTGCTGTGCGGCATTTTCTGCTTGCTTTGCTGCATTTTCGAGGTTCCGTGCTGCCGACTGTGCTGGCTGGTGAGCCTGGCGAGCCTGATTCTGGCTCAGTTGCTGAGCAGACTGGTTCAGATTCTGCTGGGCCTGCTGCAGGCTCTGCTGCGCTTTATTGGAACCAGCTACGTTCTGCTGCTGCTGCTCAGCCTGAGCCTGAATGTTCTTTTCCTGAGCTGCAAGATCGCGATTTTGCTGACTGCTCTGGCTCTGATTGGTTTTTGCGGCGACATCTTGCTGTTGCTTGGCCAGTTCATGGAGCTGCTGTGCAGCACGTTCCAACTGCTCTGCAGCGCTTGCCGCATCAGGATTGTCACTTGCCACACGCTGCGCAGCTTGAGCTGCTTTTTCAAGCGCCGCTGCCGCGCGGTCCTGCGCAGGAGCCGCCTTTTCGGGATGTGCCTGGGCCAGATTTTGCTCTGCGGCGGCTTGCTGAGCCTGCGTATTCGCCTGCTTTAACGCATTCTCAGCCTTTCGCAAAGCCTCAGCTTGCTTGGTTTGACCACGCTCTTCCGCGGCGGTTGCCGCTTGATTCAACTGGCGCTCGAGGCGTTGTGTGTCTTGATTTGCCTGGTCTTGTTGTTGGCGGGCAGTCTGAATACCAATCTGGAGTTCCGGCGATAGCTGCTTGGAGTTAGTCTGCTGCTTTTGTTCTTTGATTCCCTCCGAAAGAGAGCGGGAAGTGTCCGCGAGCCGTTCTTGTTCCGTAGCAAGCCTCTTAGCTTCGGCAGCAAGCTGTTCTGGCGCAGGAGTACGCGTTAGAAGATCTTGCGCCTTTTCAATGGCCTTTCTTGCTTCGGTCTCCTGATGATCAGCGTGCGAAATCGACTGCGCCTGATCTGCCTTATTCGACTGGGCTGCTGCTGCATGTTGCACCGCATCGGCAGCTTGCGGCGTGAGTTGTTGCGCTACATTATCGAGTGTCTGCTGCGCGGAATCACGCCGAGCCAGTTCTGATTTTGTGGCCAGGTTGTTGTTTTCAAGCTGAGATGAGATTGTGGCAACTCGCTGAGTGATCGCCTTTGCTTCGTCAGCTACCGCTCGCTGAGCCTCCTGTGCGTGATTGAGCGCCGCAGTGTCATGTTTTACGCGGGCCTGATGCAGTTCGTGTTGAGCCTGAATCTGGCTCTTGCGAAGCTGCTCCAGCGCACGAGCCTCCTCATCGAGGTCATCCTTGAGCTTGCGCTGCATTTCGATCAGCGAGCGGATGTGGATGTTAAGCACATTCGAATGGCCCACATGAGGTCCGTTTAGAGTATCGTTGTCGACCGCGTCCAGTTGATACTTAATGGTATCTCCGGGATGTGCTTTTATATCACCGATGTGCCATCTCTGTGCCACGTTGACTTGAGTTGCGATACCTGTGGAAGGCAGAGGCAAAACGCCTCGAGCCACAGTTTTCAGTGCCGCAGCGCCTGTGCGTGCCATCTGGTCCGACTGTTGGCGATCGTAGGCAAGTCGCACCGATGTCACGCCATAGTCGTCTGTTGCATTCGCAACGAGCGGTACGGAGCCATCTGGAACAAGATCAATATCCGTGGAGGGGCGCGTGATCGTAACGGTAGGCGGAAGATCTGGAATCGAATGGATTTCAAAACGAGGCGATGGTTGCGCTCCCGTAAAACCATGTGTGTCTTCAAGATCTAACGTATATGAGCCATCTTTGCGGACTGAGATCGCGCCGTGCGTTGTTTCAGCCTTTGTAGCCCAGGTAATTGCAGGATTGCGGTCAAGTTTGAACTTAGCGGTCGTCAGAGCTTTGTTCGCGGTTCCATCGATTTCAACATTTGTACCCGCTGGCGCGGCGATGCTTCCGGTCGATTGAGGTATCACCTGCGCTGCACGATGCATGTAATCCGGAAACTTCATCGTGAGTTTAACATTAATGAGGGCAGGGCGCGCCTCAACAAGGATTGTCTTGTCGTTTGAACGCCCATCGTTCGCGGCAGCATAGACATCGATACTTCCGGAGAGGGCGCTGATGTGATGAGCGAATTGAAAGGCATCCGGCTGAGCTTCCGGTTTTGGACCACCCGAAGTGGTACTCGGTGGGGTATCGAATTCAGGTTTCGCAGTTTCGAGTGAGACCATTTTCCAAACAGATGTTTTGTCTCCTGCTGGCCGGGTGAAGAGGGTTACACGAGATGCCGGAACGCCGCGTGTTGTCACGGTAATATCAACGCCATCACCCGTTGGCAGCAGACTTCTCGACGGATTGACCCACACACGGGTGTTTGCCCAAACCGGCACATCTGCACGGGGATTGCGGATGCGGTTTACCCAGTTATCGAAAGACTGAGGCGCGGCAAGGCGCTGACCAAAGAGCATGGAGACAGCGATGAGCGCAGCTAGCCATGCATTTTTTACGGATCTGGTGTCTACGGCTCTGCGGAAATCCATTGGTTCGGCAACTCGACTGGTTTCGTCGGCCAACTTAACCGTCAATGGCTGTGAAAACCCTGAGTTGCCGGCCCCGAGTATGAGCGTTGGACCAAGCTCAATCACCGTGAGTAGGCGTTCCTTAAGCTCTGGAAACCGTCGTTCGACAGTTGCTGCAAGAGAAGCATCGGACAGACGCTTGAGGTACGCAAAAACCACAGACCCAAAGAACAACAAAGCGCCAGAAGCAAGTATCGATGTTCTCCAAATCAATCGAGCTGAGGTAGATAGCACCAATCTCGTGTCAACACGATAGCAAACAAGAGCTAGAAGCGCTACTGCGAAGATCGCCCATGCGGTTCCTCGAAGGATTCTGGTAGTTCTCCACCACTGTCTTGCAACCGCGAGTTTTTTCTGCAGCGGGACTGTGTTCATCCTGCGTCTCCAGGTATCGGGCGAGGCTCTCTAGAGATGTGAGCGCCTGTGATTTTTGTTAAGTAGAGCTGCTAAGCGATAGTTGGAGCAGCAAATGTCTGAACTGTTCTGACTTTGGGCAGAAATAGGAGCTTGATAGCGATGCACGGGAGAATCCCGGGGACGTCTCTATCTAAAGCGGCAGCTTACTAGGATGGTTGCGAATCATCATGCTGGTTAACTTTTAGACGGATTGAACGCTGTGATGTTACGCTCGCGATTGCATTCATGTCACGCAAGTTCTCCATTTTGTCGCTTAGAACCTTCTTTTTCTCTGCCTGGAGCATGTATGCTGCCACTCTTGCGTCCCTAAATAACACGAATGCATCGTGGTAATTGTCTGTGCCCGCCAGCACAAACGCGGAGGGTTTTTCGTGACGTTTGCTGAACAGAACCTCAAGTCAGGTTTTGCTTGATTTTACAACGACGCAACGAGGCAAGAGGGCAAATTCATGAAGCGTGTCGGGTTCATGCTCAAAGTCAAGAAGGAGATGCTTACCGAGTACAAAGAGGTCCACCAGAACGTGTGGCCTGAGATGCTGGAAGCGCTGCGGAATGCTGGCTGGACGAACTATTCAATTTTCGCGACAGAGGATGGAACTCTTTTTGGATACGTTGAGACAGAAGATTTTCAGAAGGCTCTCTCGGGAATGGATGGCCTCGAGATTAACGCAAAGTGGCAGGCTGCAATGGACAAATATTTTGAGCAGCTTGAAGGGAAGCGTCCTGATGAGATGATGCTGGAACTGGACGAAGTGTTCCACCTGGACTGAGGCCGTTGTTCAAACCGCCCGCCTCACTCGTAAGGTGAGGCGGGCTGCATATTATTAGGATGTTTTATGATCGCCGATGAGCTCCCGCAATGCGTTCAGCAACTTAGCATTTTCCGCCTCGCTGCCGATCGTTACACGAAGATAGGTTGGCGCTCCAAATATATCACCCGTACGAGTAATCACGCCCTTGTGCAGCAGACCCGTGTAGGCTAATTTGGAGTCCGTACCTGTGTCGAACCACACAAAGTTACCGTAAGTCGGTGCGTACGGCAACCCAAGCTCTTCGAGCACGGTGTAAAACTGCAGCTTTCCGGATTCATTCGCCCCAACTGAATCCTGTACATGCTGTGCGTCTGAAAGGGCAGCAATTCCAGCAGCCTGAGCCATCAGGTTTACGTTGAAGGGCTCACGGGTTCGATTGAGCCATCCGGCGATCTCCGGGGACATAATCCCATATCCCAGTCGAAGCCCAGCCAAACCATAAGCCTTGGAAAATGTTCGCAGAATCGCCACATGTTTACCGGAGTTGATGAACGGCAGAGTGTTCGGATACTCAGAGCTGTTCGCGGCATACTCATAGTACGCCTCATCAATTACGGTGATGACGCGGTCTGGCACTCGCGCGAAGTAACGATCTAGAGCCTGCTGAGTAACAATAGTCCCTGTTGGATTGTTCGGGTTGGTAATAAACACGAGGCGCGTTTTATCGGTGATCGCGTCCGCCATTGCATCCAGGTCGTGGGTCCAATCCGCCGTCAAAGGAATCAGGTGGCATTTGCAGTTGTTTAACGTGGCTGCAGCCTCGTACCGCACGAAGGATGGATGCGCCTGTATCACCTCATCTCCTTCGGAGAGAAAAGTGATGCCCAGCAGATGAATGATGTCATCGGAGCCGTTACCAAAGACGAGGCTCTCTGGCGAAACAGAGAGTTTGGCGGCCAGCGCCTGCTGCAGGTCATACGTTCCAGCATCAGGATAAAGGTTCATCCGAGAGGCAAACTCTCGCATTGCCTTGACAGCATGGGGAGATGGCCCGAGTGAGTTCTCGTTTGAAGCTAGTTTGATGATGCCGGTAATGCCAAGTTCGCGCTCAACCTCAGCAACGGACTTACCGTGCCGATAGGGCACAAGCTTTGCGATGTTTGGAGTTACCTGTAATGACGACTGGTACTGAGATTCTTCTGCATTCAAGGACATTTGATATTTAATGCTCCTGCAATCACTTCGATGGTAGAGTCTACCACAGCGGTCGAATCTGGCTCGGTAGGGCGGCTGATGCCCGCAGATTTATCGATCGGGTTCGAGGTTACGTTTGTCAAGAAACTCATGTACGCCTTTGGCCAATGCCTCAGCCATGGCTTCCTGTCCCGCACGTGCGCCAATAAATCGAGCATCACTCTTGTTTGACAGCACAACCATCTCGATCGTTACCACGGGTACAGAAGAGAAAATCGAACCGGTAAGGGCTCCCTGTCTGGATCCAATCAGAGTACTCGAGTCTCCCTTAATCCCGCAGTCTTTGAGTTTGCTTTGAAGGCTTGATGAAACTCCCACGTGCAGCAGCTCCGCAGCTTGTTTGCTCTCAAGAATTACACGATCGGATGGTCCAGCTACACCCTGAGCTTTGCCCTTACGATCCGGATAATAGAGCGCGTATCCTGACCCGGGACTGGCATCACAATGCAGCCGAATCAGGAGTTTGGCATGCGCTTGATTCGCTATCTCTGCTCGCTTTCGGTTCGTGACCAGGCGCCGTTCCTGCGACCTTGTCATTACGACCTTTATCCCATCGCGGGTCAAGAGCTGTCTTAATCGCAGCGCAACGAGCCAGTCGATGTGGGTTTCTGTGAGCCCGTTCTGAACTGTATAGCCGCTGTTGACTTCGGAAGGGTGCCCTGGATCAATGCATACGACGTCCGTGTCGTGTTTTGCAGACTGATCCGCTGAGGCGCGACCGCTGAACAGGCCGAACAACAATAGTGAGGCAACGCAGATAATCTGTGTTCGCATATCTTGCTTTTTGAGTAATTAGCCACAGGTAAGTGAGTTACTGATGTAACTTGACATCGTCGATGTAAAACACGCTTGGTCCATCAGTATCGGACACAAAGCCATACCACATCAGCTTCTTGAAAAGCGGACTGCAGGGTAAATCCTGGAACCTTTGAAACCTGCCGTTCGGGAGGCGAACCGTAAGAGCATAGGTGCCATTTGCCTGATTACCAATATTGCATTCTATCGAAATGGTGACCCACTCATGGAGTGGCAAGATGGCCAGGCGCCGTGGACCTGCCATTAGCTCGCCGGATCCCAAAATTCGAATGGATGGTCCCGTATTGTATGGATTTGCGTTGTCTCGCCATTCATGTGAGAAGATCGCACCTGGTTCCAGTCGGATTGCGAAGCTGCCGGTAATTGAACCTGCCTCATACTTCGGCTGATAAAAAATATGCGGGTTGTAGCTCGCTTTTTGACCAGCCGCATCCGTGAATTTAAGGCTGTGCTTGCCTGAAGCGGCCGTTTCATCCGTTACGCGAACCGTCCCCCCACCTGCCTCTTCACTCGTGAAGGCGTCGGGAGCAACTGCACCTACCGGTGTCGACTCGAAATCTTCTTCTATTGGAGCCGGTGGCATTGGCGGCGGAGGTGGCGGGAAGGCCCGCGGAACCGAATTAAGTTCTAGCTTCATGCCGTTTGTAGGGTGGGGACCAACCTGACTGTAGTCGATTGGTTTGAAGCCCAGCTTCAGCGCCGGTGAATCTGGCTTCAGGTGAAATGCGCCAGATTCAGGAGCTGTGAACATCGGATCGGCGATCACGGAATCGGTATCCTGACCCCTTCGGCGCCAATCATCCAGGCTCTGACCTGCGAACGTTACGGCACGTGCACTCTCATCCCAGTACAGATTGTTATCAAGCCGGAACTGGTCGCCGCTCCAATTTGAACCGAGAAGCGTGCCCTCTTTGAACAGTACTATGTTGTGATCAAATTTGAAGGAGACGTGATCTTCAGCTCGTGTTCGAATGATCTGGCCTTCTCTCGAGTAGGCGAATATATTGTTGGTTACGTGGTTATCCTGACCGTAATGCTGGTGAAATCCACCCGTCTTGGTGCGGTTAACTATGTTGTTAGTAACGGTTAAGTTCGAGCTGCCTTCGTCGGGATAGATGCCCCAGCCGCCATAATCGTACGATTCGACATCGCTAATGAAGTTGTGATCCAGGACGGTTCCCGTTGCAATGCCAAGGTTATAGATCCCGCCCATGTCACTCAAGACACCCTGACCGATGTTCTGAATTGAGTTGTAGCTGATCAGGTTGTCGTGATCGAGGCTAGGACCGTAGCCCCAGGTCCAGCCTAACGAAATGCCTGTGTAATAGAGATCTGTAATCTGATTATGGGTTATCTGATTACCAGGACTCTGACCAATCCAGACGCCGGTAGCCGCGGGATGAATTCTGCCAAGATGTGCGATAAGGCAGTTTCTAACCACATTATTACTGGCTACAAGATTATCATCTTGTTGGACGCCCATCTCGCCAATTTTAACTCCGCCCGCGCCAAGATCGGACAGTTCGCAGCTTTCGATCGTGTTATTTTTGCACGCTTGCCCGAGTTCGATTGCCCAGTTACCTGTGTGGCGAACACGACAGTTTTCAAACGAGACATGCCTTGCTCCTGTCGCGCTGATTGCCGCCTCAACATTCACCTCAGCCTGCGCAAACGCATTTCCGCCTGGAGGGCTATTCCAATTTGAATGCGCAAACGTTATTCCGTGAAATGCAATATTCTCGACATACTTCTTGTTTTGTGCGTCGCCTTTGAGCAGTAAAAGCTGCGGAAGCCTGGGAGCAATAATTACTGTTTGGTCTGGCTTTTCACCAGGCATAGGGATGTACGTGAGCGTCCCAGCCGGCTTATCCAGATACCATTCACCGGGATCCTGCAGAGCCTCTCTCACATTTTCGATGATGTATCGGTTGCCTTTGGGAAGTGACGCATAACCTGCGGTCCCATTCGTCGGGCCTGTGAATGTCACGATATGGTTTCGATCGTCTACGGAGGCAACCCGTAATCTCGCCATGGTCCATATCTGAAAGCAAAGAGATTCAACAGACTTAAGGTCGTGCCAGTTTGGGTTGATGTCTCCCGGCTTGTAACCAAAACGGTCGAAACCCTTATCTGCATTTGCAGGCGTCGGAGCGACCGAACCGTTGATTCGGAAGTAATCGTATTTCGGCAGCCGAGGGCGAAGCCGTCTCTGACCATCTACGAAGAGCTGCGAAAATTGCCAGCTTCCGTTTGCTGCTTCCGGGATCGACGCCTCCCATTGCTGGAGCGGATTGACTTTGATTCCAGTGATACGCTGGCCGCCGCTTACTACAGGCTGCTCTCCGGGGTAGGCAGTGTAGATCACGGGCCTATCTGCGGATGCGCCCGAATCTTCAGGCGTGAAAACAAGAGGGGCTTGAAGGTAGTATATGCCACTGCGAATACTCACGACCGTTGCGCCATTCTGGTTCGAAGAAGCCTGAATCGCTCTTACAACGGCGCGCGCCCGATCAAGCGTGGCAAGAGGTCCATCAGTGCGATTCGCATTTGGCTTGTCTAGCTTGCCTGACCATGCATCGTTGCCAGCGGGGCTCACGTACAGATCGGCGGGTTTCGTTGGAGGGGCAGCCAGTGCAGAGTTCAGTCCAGACGATAGAACGAATAAAACTAACAGGAAATGCTTCATCGATACACCTCGAACGTGGTCCCTGATTGGTATAACGGTGGGCCACCAGAACTAAACATCAATCTATGTTACTCTCAGAGGCTCCCGGAAGGGCCCGAAAGTGCGAAAAAGTTGTGTGGTGAGATTAGCACGAGAAATCAGCTGAGGCAGTCAGATATCGCCGCGATCGCTGCGCCAACGGCTTTGTCATCAATATCCAGATGAGTAACCAGGCGAATACGATGTGATCCCATTGCACTGCAAAGTAAGCTGTAATCGTCTCGAAGGCGATCGCAAACCTCGTCGGCGGACGTATGTGTGTTGAAGTAGACCATATTGGTTTGTGGCTCGTCACGATCGAGTGAGACACCTGTTACATCCGTAAGGCCGGCATACAGTTCGCGTGCGCGCCGATGGTCGTCGGCTAGCCTGTTGATATTGTGTTCGAGCGCATACATTCCCGCGGCAGCCAGGATGCCGGTCTGCCTCATCCCCCCCCCAAGCATTTTTCTGATACGTTTTGCCTTAGCGATAAACTCTGCAGAACCGCACAAAACAGAACCGACAGGACATCCGAGCCCCTTTGAAAGGCAGAACGTAACCGTGTCTGCGCAACTGGCAATGTCTGAAGGGGGCACTCCAGTCGCTACGGATGCGTTAAAAAGCCTTGCACCATCTAAATGCACATGCAAGTGGCGATCTTCTGCCAGTGACTTTATACTCCTCAGGACCGTAACCGGTATTATCGCACCGCCGGCCCGGTTGTGCGTGTTTTCCAGTACGATGAGAGAGGTTCCTGGCGTGTGGAGGTTCTCCGTGTGGATATTGTTCTTGATCGAATCAACATCCGGAATACCAGATTCGCTTGCGAACTGTCGCGTTAATACCGCTGAGATCACAGCAGGCAAGCCGAGCTCGTAATACATAGAGTGCGCGTTGCCATCTAGCAGAATCTCATCGCCAGGCTGTGTTTGCACCTTTATCGCGATTGAGTTAGCCATTGTGCCAGATGGTACAAAGAGCGCCGCCTCTTTCCCAAGCATTCTCGCGGCTCGCGACTGAAGCTCTAGAGTTGTAGAGTCATCATCATAGACGTCGTCGCCAACTTCGGCAGCAGCCATCGCTTGCCGCATCGCGATGCCAGGGCGAGTTACCGTATCGCTTCTAAGGTCAATTAAGTTACGCACAATTTTCCTCTCGATTGTCCGCTCGATCGCACTCGGTTGTTAGCCTTTCGTCTCCAGTGAGATGCGTTAGGTATCGAGTGATCGAAGTATTGTATCTTAGCGCCCAGTTAGCAAGCAAATACGACTCGATTAGCATAAAGGGCAAGCGAGAGCGATTTACATAGAGAACTGTCTCGTGTTCAAATCCACTCATGCTGACAATCCATGCGGCGTCGCAAGTCTGTTGAATTCGCCATATATTGAG
>CAIXIX010000575.1 GCA_903919615.1 uncultured Chthonomonas sp. | reverse complement strand
CGTGGGACGAAACAATCCAAAGCAAGTGCCGAGCCGGCGGCGCCGCGACCAAGTCCGCATAAGCAATACACAATCCAACGAAATTGAAAACAGCGCACACAATGCATAATCACTGCAATGTGTGCGCTGTTTGACGCTTACAATCTGCGCGGATACTCCCAGTCGCATTGCCTCCCTGTGAAGCATTTTTTCCTGTTTGGGGTCCAGTTCGATCTGCAAAATCATGGCCTCCTCCTGTCTACAAGTATATCATAAGCAAGGGGGATGTGGCGAGCAAGCTCGCAGGGAAGTATGGCGCGAGTGGCAAGGGAAGGTCGATGAGGTCGTCGATGAAGTCTTTGATGCAGGACGGAGAAGGTAAAGAGGTAAAGGGGTAATTGGGTAATGGGGTCGGTGCTCCTATTGAGACGATGGGGCGATTTCTTTTCAAACTAGCTCCACAACCACGCGTTTGCCGACGATAGCGGCTGCCTTCTGGAGCGTGTTTAGGGTTACGTCTTCGCGAGCATCGAGTAGCCGATCCACCTGTGTACGGCTCGTGTGCAGCATCGCAGCCATCTTGCTTTTCGTTATCTTGTTCTTTCGCATCTCAGCTGCAAGCTGCCACGCAATCACCTCTTTGATGGCTCGGGCTTGCGCGTCAGCAAAGAGCGCTTCATCTTCTTCCTTGAGAAAGCTGTCGATACTTGACCCCAGGTGGATATTCATGACTCCAACTCTTTCTTGCGCGTCCGGGCAAGGGATAATGCGTGATCGGGCGTTGCCCTGGTTTTCTTAATGAACCCATGTAGAGCGACAAGGCTATCCTGATAGCAGCATATAAATACGCGGCTGGTTCGGCCGCCAGGCAGCTCGGACCTTATCTCCCATAACCCAGCTCCCATGGCACGGCATAAGGGCATTCCGGCGGGCCAATGCCACTGGGCTCGCAGCAGATCCATTCCAATAATACGTTTTTCATCCTCAGGCAGCGACTTTAGCCAGTCGCGTACGGGTTCATTCCCGGATAGTGAGCGGTAAAACACCAATGGTATTTTTTGCACTTTGTCCAGATACCTTTAGGAGACTAATACTAAGTGTACATTATAATGTGCAAATGTGCAACGACGGCAATCGTAGTGGCATTCTGGGCTGTTGGCTCCAATCGAGGTTGAGTCATTGAGTCAGCGGCGCCGGAGGGAAGTACGCCGCAGGCGGCGAGGGAAGTACCGGCGGAGCCGGAGGGAAGTACGCCGCAGGCGGCGAGGGAAGTACGCGCAAGCGCGAGGGAAGGGCGCTTTTAATAATAACTGACTTTGTTTATCTTACGAAAACAATGGGCACGATATTAAGCGGCAAGAGGGGGTCAAACTCCGCATGGTCCGTAGTGACCGCTGAACCTCCCAATCGCTTCGCAAGTGCGAGGCAGAAGCCGTCTGGCAAGGCTATGGAATATCGGCCCTTGAAGGCAGCGGCGTCTTTCCAGAATGCAATATCAAAATCATCGCGGATCGTAATTCCTGCTCGGATTAAGTCATCAAGCGCATTCTCAGCGGCGGATTCGCCGCCGCGCCGCAGGAATATATAATACAATTCAGCAAGATTCAAAGCGTGCGCAAAACATTCGCCAGGATTTTCGATGAGGATTTGTCTGACAACCGCTGCCCCCTGCTCTGCATTGAGCAGCGCTATCATCGGGCCAGCATCGAGGATATACCTCATTCTACGGAACCGCAGCTAGACTGGTCTTCTTTTAATTTGTCAGCTTGACGTTCAGCGTGAAGGTCCTCGACAGATACATTAAGGTGTGCGTATTTTCCGAAGATGGCATCTATTGACGCAATACGGGACGCTCGTGTCATATCAGCCTGCTGTGCTGAGCCCACAACGGTTAGTCTCAGTATCTTGCCTTCGAACTCTTGTCGTCGGCCCCAAAGCTCGTCTAAGGTTCCTTCAAAAATCGGTGCGTCGAATGACGATTCCGCTCCAATGGGTTGTGGCAACTGTTAATCCTCCCCACTCCTCTTTTCGAATTATAGCACGAGACGTGCGCTGAGCGCGGGAAGTACGCCGCAGACGGCGAGGGAAGTACCGGCGGAGCCGGAGGGAAGTATGCCGCAAGCGGCAAGGGAAGTGCGCAGAAGATCGGGTGTTTACTGTTATTGCGAGAGCGAACAGGGCATTACAATTGCAACATTCAATGCTGCGTGTAACCACCTACAGCCAATGGCAGCCGGAAGAAGCCGATCCGTGTCTGTGCAGTTATAATTTGCGCAACATGTGATCGTAGGCGGCGTGGGTACCAATCCACACCCATATGATCATCTTGCCTCTTTCGGTTTCCTTTATGATCCCGAGAGCTCTGTAGTGTATACCGGCTCGTATGGACCAGACTGGTTCAGATATTGGCTTGAAGTGCAGCGAAGGATGTGAGGGATTAAGTTTAAAACGCCGGTAGTAGGCCCTGGCCGTCTTTTGCACGTCGTCTGGCAGTTGGTCAAAGAGGTTCCAGAACTGGCGTGACGTGCGTGAAATCACTTCTTAGGGAATCGAAGAGGAACCGTACCATGAGCTGCGATATCGGCTTCAGCGAGTTGAACGATTTTCTCAATTTGTTCAGGCGTCGTGGCATCGAATAGTCGCGTCCATTCGAGCTCGTCGAGCATTTCTTCAGTTATTACAGCTCCATTAGAGGCTTCGCTTGCGGCCGCAGATTTAGTTTTGTTCTTGACTTCGGTCGCCGACATTAGCCTATCCTTTCAGCCTGGCGTACTACGGTTACAGAACGGGTAAATACATCGTAGTATTTGCCATTTGAATTATACGGTGTGTATATTAGGGTGTCAAGCGCACGTTTGGCAAAGCAAAGTACTGCCGAAACTGACGCCTGTTCGAATTCAGCAGTAAAGGATCTTCGTTGCATTGTACAAACCTCGTTCCTTAATCGAGAATAGAACACCGCGACGAAGCCCCACTAACTAACTGTGTATTAATTCGACGGAAGTAGCTGCGCAGGGAAGTATGCCGCAAGCGGCAAGGGAAGTACGCGCAAGCGCGAGGCAGAAGCCGTCTGGCAGGGCCATGGATTGTGGGCTCCAAAATTGTGATTTGCTGCCTCAATTCAACGATAGCTCGACAATCGAAAGCGAGGCATCAGCTTCCAGCAACTTGATCTGGTCGGCGCTGTCCCGGAATAGCTTTGCAACGATTGCGGTGGGCTGATTGCCACAGCGAAGTAGAACCACATGCGGCGGTGCACCGCGTACTGCGGCGATATCTGCAAAATCGACGTCCTGGCTCACAATTATATATCCGTGCGTTGCTGCAAACTCCCAAATAGTCAAATCAGACGCGTGGTCTAGATCGAACTGCCGAACTTGAGCAGAACAAGGAAACAGATCTTCCACCATCGCACATAACTTGAAGCTCAGATTCTGATCGAACAAAGGCTTCATGCGACGGTTATCGTTCTCCGCTCACGGTCGGCGGCGAAGGCAAGGCACGCCCGAATGTCGTCGTCTGTAAGCTCCGGAAAGTCGCTGATTATCTCAGCGTGCGTCATACCAGACGCCAACCATCCGAGCACATCCGATACTGCGATGCGCATCCCGCGGACACAGGGTCTCCCACCGCGTTTACCAGATTCAATAGTGATTATTCGTTGGTAGTTCAGCACGTTAGTATTGTACAACATCATAGCGAAGTCTATGAGTTGGAGGTCCTTGATGTCTATAACGTTTTCCAGGTTGATGTGGCAGGGGAATGAAAGTAATCGGGTAAGACGGTAATCGGGTAATTTGGCACCAATCGGATACCGGCGGCGCTGCGGGTCCAATCGCCGTTGCAAATCGAATGCAATGTTAGCGAATCTTAGTCGTGCAAACACGTTATCAATCTACAATATCAACCAATAGCTGTTAGCTACCTATTTTACAGTAACGGTGCCTGTGCGTACATGCAATGTTAGTATCTTAGCGTGGGCTGCGTTGTACCGCGGGGCTCAATCTCTACGCTTCTGACCGGGTTGTCAGAACATAAGGCCCTGGACAGGTGGAGCGTAATTGTGCAGTCGCGAGCAAGCAAATACTGGTTTATCCTGATCGACTTCATCGGCCTCAAAGACTCGACCCACTCACGCTCCCGCGATGCGGGGCAGGCGCATGGGTTCGCGGACGATTTCGGCGTTCAGGCTGCGATGCAGCATCTCTGCCTTGATCGACGCGTAGGCGCTGTCGTCCCACAGATTGTTGCGCTCCTCAGGGTCGGCCTTCAGGTCGAACAGCTCGCCGTACTCGTGGCCCCGGTAGACCGTTAGCTTGTACCGATCATCGATGTAGGTCCGCAGATGCACGAGCGTTGGCTGGTGCCGGAACTCTGTAATCACCACATCCCGCGCAGCCTCTTTTTCGCCTTTCCACACGGCTAGCTGATCTACCCCCTGCATGATGCCCGGAATCGGCAAACCACAGGCGGAGAGGAACGTGGGCGCAAGATCTACCAGGCTCTGCAGCGAATGGTTCTCGACCCCGGCGGGAATGACGCCCGGCCAGCGCGCAATGAATGGCAGCCGAAGCAGATCGTCGTAGTGGAAGGCTCCTTTGGCGTTTAGGCCATGTTGACCCAGAAAATGGCCGTGATCGGTGGAGAATACAACCAGCGTGTTTTCGGCGATTCCGAGCGCATCCAACCGATCGAGAATCCGGCCAATCTGCTGATCCATAAACGAGATCATGCCGTAGTAGACCGCCATGTTCTTCCGCAGCTTCTCATCGCTGATCAGGTGGCTATGAAAACCATGATTCGCAAAGCGCGTCTCCCGCCATGCGGAGAAGTCCGGGTTCTCTTGCTGAGTTAGCGCGAAGTGCGGTGGCATCTTATCCAGTTCGCCGGGCTGCAGCGTTCCGGGCTCCATATCGGCCGGATCGTACATCGATGCCCAGGGCTCTGAAACCAAATATGGCGGATGCGGATCGTGAAACGAAGTCCACAGGAAGAAGGGCTTTTCGGCCGAAACGCTCTTATCGATCGCCGCGATGCTGCGCTCTGCGGTCCAGGTGGTGTAATGAAGCTCTTCCGGCAGGTTCCACGCGTACTCGCGCTCGGGAGCCGTTGGGTCTGGCGGCCAGGCCTGAAAGTAGTCTCGCCAGTTGGTAAGACCATGCTCCTCGAGCCAGATGGCGTAGTGCTGGCCGGCGTGCGCCTCATCACCATGGTTGCGGCAGACCTCGATATGATCGAAACCATACCAGGGTCCATGAAATTTGCGCCAGAAATCGAGATCGCGCAGTGTTGGCTGGCACTCGAGCGATAGCTGCCCATGCTCTGGGTCGGAGGCGAGCGGCTGAAAGTGCGCCTTGCCGATGAGCGTGGTTTCGTACCCTGCCGCGCTGAAATCTGTGCCGACAGTCGGCACATCCTCCGGCAGCTTCACCCCGATGGTCCAGCAGCCGTGCGACGATGGGTATTGCCCCGTGATGATAGACGACCGAGAGGGCGAGCAGACCGGGCTGTTGCAGTAGGCGCGCGTAAAGCGTGTGCCGTCATGGCATAGGCGATCGAGATTAGGCGTAGAGATCTTCGGGTTCGATACGCCTATGGTGTTCCAGTGCTGCTGGTCGCTGGTTATGAGTAGGATGTTTGGGGGCATCGGGATGGGTAAGCTGGTAAATTGGTAATGCGGTAATTTGGCGCCTTCGGATGGTGGGCAGAGAGCCTGTACGACCAGTCGGGCTCTTTAGACCAGTAGGAACTGATTATTTCAAGACGTCATGGACTTCAAAGACCTTAAGACTTCGATGGCGTGATGCCAGGATGCGGCGCCTACCGGTAGGCGCCGCACTTTTCCCTAGCCCCTAGCCCCTAGCCCCTAGCCCCTAGCCCCTGGCCCCTGGCCCCTGGCCCCTGGCCCCTAGCCCCTAGCCCCTGGCCCCTGGCCCCTGGCCCCTAGCCCCTAGCCCCTAGCCCCTAGCCCCTATCTTCCTTCGTATCTCTTGGCGACTTCGTCCCAGTTGATCACGGCCCAGATCGCGTTCAGGTAGTCTGGTCGGCGGTTCTGGTAGTTGAGGTAGTAGGCATGCTCCCAGACGTCGATGCCAAGGATCGGGGTTTTGCCATCGGTGAGCGGGCTATCCTGATTGGCGGTGCTGACAACGGAGAGTGCGCCGGCTGCATCGGTTACGAGCCAGGTCCAGCCACTTCCAAATCGCTTGGTTCCCGCCTCGTTCACTGCCTTCTTCAGGCTGTCGACATCGCCGAACGCTGCGGTGATGGCCGCTGCGAGGGCGCCGGTCGGTGCTGCGGGTCCGCCCGGAGTAAGGATCTCCCAGAAGAAGGTGTGATTCAGATGGCCGCCGCCGTTGTTGCGGACTGCGGGGCGAATCGCCTCTGGCACGGAGCTGAGGTTGGTGACAATATCCTCGATGCTCTTCTCAAAATACTCCGGGTAATCTTTGAGCGCCGCGTTCAGGTTGTTCACATAGGCCAGATGATGCTTGTCGTGGTGAATCTGCATCGTCAGGGTGTCGATTGTTGGCTCCAGCGCCGCGTAGTCGTATGGAAGAGGCGGTAATTCGAACATGGAATGCTCCCTCAGGTCAGTCTAGACTTCAAATTGCGCACCGTGCGCTATCAGAATTACGAAAAGCCAAAACGGTCTGTTCCATCAATCCGGTTGCAACGGTCACCCGTATTGTACCCGCGCACGAAGGTCCGGCGGAAGATGGACATCAACGGGTAAGATGGCTGTATGTTGAGGTTCAGTGAACTTAATCGGGCGCGCGCCGCGTGCAGTTTGAGCGATTCGATGCGTGCAGGTCTCATCGCTGTCGATCTTCTGGTTGGCTCTGAATCACCTTTTACCTATTCCGATATCAATTTGCTTGTTCTGCCGGGGTTCAGCGCATTGGGGCTGAAAGCCAGGCTCGTTCCTGTTACCGAACTCGACACGCTCCGTTCGCAAGTGGTTGCCGCGTCGCTAACGTTCGAAGCAATGCCTCCTGCCATGCCGGATGAGCCAGATCTCGAACCGGAGGCGGTTCTTGAGCTAACCCGCGATCCGAAGGTGCTCTCGGCAGCGCCTGGACGAGTTCAGGTTGACCCCGAACTGAACCTGGCGACGTTTGTGCTCCTTCTTCAGCGCGCCCCTTCCGGACACCGAAGTCAGAATCTCACTGCCGCGCTGATGCGCTGGAGCGCGTTCGCATCTGCCTGCCCGGAAAGGTTGTTTACCCAGAGCGACAGCGTGCATATCGCCGGGGCGGTTCAATTTTTAGAGGAGATCGTGGGCCAGTCTCAAAGCCCGATGCGCACGCGGCTGCGCCGAGCTATTGCAGCTCTGAGAAATCGAGAAATCTCGGATGCGTTTCGGTGGATAAGGGAGGCGGCGCTTATTGCGGTGGATGTGCCAGATGGGGTTCGAGAGGCGCTGCTCTGCCCAGCAGATGTCTATTTAACGGATATTGAGCGGAGAGATTTGATCTATGTGGCGAGATCGGGAAGCGCTGAGCTCAAGACGCTCGCGGTCGCACGACTCGCTGCGGAGCGCGAGCGAAGCGACGCCAGGAATACCCTCGCACAACTCCGCTGGGATGATTGCTACTGGGTGCGGAAAGCTGCTGCACGCGGGATTCTTTAGCCGCGAAGTGTGGCGAGATGATGTGATTGAAACGGCATGAAGAGTGTTAATTGGGCACGATAGTGATCAGCACAATTTCTCCCTTTCCCACGCAAGCGGGGAGATGCAGAAAAAGCGCGCCTCCGGACCTCTTATTTTGCGTTCCTTGCGTCCTTTTGCGGCAAATATCTCACCGTGTTTTTACGGTCAAGAACGTCCTACGCTGCGGTGAAGATTTTGCCGGGGTTCATGATCCCGTTGGGATCGAACACGGCTTTGATCTGTCGATAGAGCTCGATGTTCAGCGGGGCGATGGCGGCAGGCAGCAGTTCGCGCTTAAGCAGCCCGATGCCATGCTCGCCGCTTAGCGTTCCGCCGCGAGCGACTGCCGCTTTGATCAGCGCCTCAGCGCAGGGCTCAACACGCGATTTCTCTGCGGCGTCCTTGGGATCGTACAGGATATTCGGATGCAGATTTCCATCTCCGATATGCCCGAAGGTGGGAATCATGAGATCGAATTTCTTCGAAATCTCCTCGATATCGGCAAGCATATCCACAAGTTCGGATCTCGGCAGCGAGATGTCCTCGCCCAGACGGACCGGCTTCAAACGCGATAGCGCCGGCGAGATCGATCGGCGCGCCTGCCATAAGTGCGCGCGCTCCGATTCTGTGGTCGCGCGCTTCACCAGCAGCGCCCCACCCTCGGTACAGAGTCTTGCTGCGATCTCAAGCTCTGTGCGAATCGCATCTGCATTGCCGTCGCACTCCACAATCATCATCGCCTGCGCGCCGGCAGGCAGGTTCAGATCGTAAGCCTCATTCACGCAGCGCAGCGAAAGCGAATCGATAAACTCCATCACGGAGGGCAAGATACCGCTTCCCAGAATGGCGCCAACCACGGTAGCCGCTTCGCGAACACTGGTGAAGATCGCCATCACCGTGCCGACAGCGGGTGGCGCGGGAATCAGGCGAAAAGTTATCTCTGTGACAACCCCAAGGGTGCCCTCGGAACCAACAAAAAGCTGAGAGAGGTTGTACCCTGTCGCGCTTTTGAGATACTTACCGCCATCGGTCAGGATGCGCCCACCCGGAAGCACGGCGCGGATACCGCGCACATACTCGCGCGTGGTGCCGTACTTGAGGCAGCGCGGTCCGCCTGCTCCCGTCGCGACGTTGCCGCCTAGCGTACTTGCCTTCAGGCTTGCAGGGTCTGGGGGATAGTAGAGGCCAAGAGGCGCCACGGCAGCCTGCAGGTGGGAGTTGACCACCCCCGGCTCAACCCGGGCCATCATGTTCTCTTTGTCAATTTCGATGATGCGCCGCATCGTGGCCAGATTCAAAGCGATGCCGCCCTGAGGAACGGAGCCTGCAGCGAGGCCAGTTGCCGCGCCACGGGGAAAGACGGGGATGCGATGCTCGTCTGCAAATCGGAGGGTGGTTACAACGTCTGCTTCGCAGGTGGGGCATACAACAGCATCCGGCATGCCGGTGACCGCAGTTGCTGCATCGTAACTGTACACCTGGAGGGAGGCGCTATCGGTAGCGAGTACGCCTTCGGGAAGCTGCTTCCTCAGTATCTCAATAGCACTCTTTGAGCCATGCATTTTCTTGCCTGATGCCAATCTCACGACAGCCGGCGACCTTTGCAGGTTGTCGTGTGGGCACAATCACCAGTTTATGGACCACTCTAGGCGCGGCAAGCAGCGCCACACCAGAATAGATTCCGGACCTAGCCGCGAGGCGAAACCGGCTGCGCAATCGCAGCCGACCGATAGGCCGCAAGTGCAACCTCGGCGGCGCGCAGGCCATCTTCGCCGGTAATCGGCACGGGCGAACCTTCGGCCACCGCTTTCGCGAAGCCGCCAACGAGGCCGTTATCCATGTCGCCGCCCCAGTTGTGCCAGGAGACGCTGTTCGTCTTATCCGAGTAGAGAACGAGGTTCTGAGCGAACATATCCATGGAGAGGGTGCCGTTTTCGGTGATAACCTCCAGGGTTACATCGCCCCATGTTGGGAACGATTTCGGGCGAGACCAGGAGGCGTCCAGCGTACCGAAAGCGCCCTTCTCGAAGGTAAGGCTCACGAAGCCAATATCGTCGAAACCGAGGTGGTTGATGCCGTTACTGATCTCCGCGTACACCTCTTTGACCTCATCCTGCAGCATCCAGCGCATCAGGTCGGTTACATGCACGGTGTGATCCATCGTCGCGCCGCCGCCAGAGTGCTCCTTCTCGATAAACCATCCGCCGGGATTTCTTCCCCGGTTTGTGCCGCGAACTGCCAGGATCTGCCCTGCACGCCCCGAATCCAGAACCGATTTCATCCTCTGCATCACGGGGGAGTATCGGCACGGGAAGGCTGTCATTAGCTGAACGCCTGCCGACTTGCATGCGGCGATCATGGCTTCGCCATCCGCAATGGTTGTGGCGAGCGGCTTTTCACAGAGAACGTGTTTCCCGGCTGCAGCCGCCAGCTCAACAAGCTCACGGTGCCTTACGTTTTCGCAGCAGACGACTACGGCCTGCAGGCCGGGCTCACTTAGCAGCGCCTCGTAGCTCTCAAATGCCCTCGTGTTAAACTGTGCGGCCATTGCCTTTGTGCGATCCGGATCGTGATCTGCGATGCCGACCAACTCCGTATCTTCACGGGCGCTGATGCTGTGAGCATAGCTGCCAGCATGCATATGGGCAAACGACATCATGCCTATCTTAACAGGACACATTCAGAACTACCTCGCTTTTTGTGCCAAAATGAACCAGCCGGGCCAGAGCATCGGCAAACCTGTATTGTTGAATACTATTTCTTTGCTGGAGCGCCTGTCTCCTGCAGATTATCTTTAGATGTAGGAATACGCTGCGTTATCAATCGCAGCCGCCCCAGCACCATGCGAATACTACTTACCAACGACGACGGTATCCACGCGCCGGGCATTCATGCCCTCTATCGAACCCTGTGCAGCCTGGGTGAAGTCTACCTTGTAGCTCCAGAGCGGCCTCGCAGCGCTGCAGGGCACGCCATCACTCTGCACAAACCATTGCGACTGACGGCACAGACAGTGGCAGATGGAATCCCCGGCCATGGCTGCAGCGGAACGCCTTCCGACTGCGTCTCGCTAGGGCTTGAGGTGATCCTCGAAGGTCGGTGCGATCTGGTTGTCTCCGGCATCAATGCGGGAGCGAACCTGGGATGGGATCTAACCTACAGCGGGACCGTTGCGGCGGCGATCGAAGGCGCGATTTTGAAGATACCGTCTATGGCCATTTCGGTAACGCTGGAGGGCGGAGCCGATATATTTGATTTTGCACCGGCCGCGGAGTTTGCAGCAGAATTAGCAGTGCGGATGCATCAGAACCCCCTGCCCGAGAATACGCTGTTAAACGTAAATGTGCCGGCGATTTCGCGAAGTGAGCTTCAGGGCGTGGAGGTTACGCATCAGGGAAAGCGAGAGTATTTCGACCGTATCGATGCTCGCACGGACCCAACTGGCCGACCGTACTACTGGCTCGGCGGAAGCCTGCGCGAAGAGACGCCAGACCCGGGATCGGATGTTCACGCGGTTTTGAGCAACCGGATATCGGTTACACCCGTTCACCTGGATATGACGGCCTATTCCCTCATCGAACGCGTAGCTGGGTGGGAGCTGGGGTAAAGGGTTACCCTGGAATAATGCAATTTCTTAATTATTGTATGCTGCAAACCCGATCGCCTTGCAGACAGCGTAGGGGCGCTGCTTGCCGCGCCCGATAAGGGCGGGCGCACAATTAACGGCGAACCAAACAACCCAACAATACATGATTCTGGCTGTTGTTATCGGCAGGCAAAATGAAAGAGG
>CAIXIX010000574.1 GCA_903919615.1 uncultured Chthonomonas sp. | reverse complement strand
AGTTCGTTCGCAGATTTCAGACGCTATTCTTCAGCCCCCTAGCGATGATTAACGCATGGGCCGATGGCGTGACCCCCTGGGAAAAGGGAGAGCAGGTTGAAGCAATCTTCCGAAAGTATGATGACCTTCGCTCACGTCTAACACCCTATCTTTATAGCGCGTTTCGCCATATGAACAGAACCGGCCTGCCCGTAGTCCGTGCACTCGTCATGGATTACCCAAACGACACGGTAACATACACCATTGATGACGAATTCCTATATGGCGAAGGCCTGCTCGTTGCTCCCGTCTTTTCAGGAACGTCTAGAAGCGTCTATCTGCCCGAAGGCGGATGGACCGACTGGTGGACAGGCAAGCGATACTCAGGTGGAGCAAGGTACATGGTTGATGCTGCGCTGGATACGCTTCCACTCTTCATAAGAGATGGCTCAGCCATCGCTATGCAGCCTGCAATGAAATACTCGGGAGAATTGAAGAGCTATCCTCTCGAGGTTCACCTCAATCCGACAAAAGTCGAGTCAAAGACAACGCTGTACGATGACGATGGCATGACACTCGCTTATCAGAAAGGCCATTGGCTTGAAACCGATGTGACATCCATCAAGGGTCACGCGGGCGAAATCAAGGTACAGGTAGCCGCACCGCGCGGCAAAGGCATTGTCCCATCCTGGACTGAGTTGACCCTATGCATCCATGGAGTCAACAAGCAGCCTACGCTAACACTGGATGGCAAGAACATTGGGGCCTCTGACCAAAGTGGATCGTTGGTGCACTATGACCAAAGCGCGCAGACGCTTCGCGTAAGTGTCTCGCCTATGCACAGCCATTTAGTGATCATTCAGCCGTAAACAACAAATTATTAGTGAGACATCTTTACCATTTTAGTACGTATTACCGATAGAGACTACCGGGAGCAGATGCTCACAAATATAGTGTGGGCGAACCCATCATAACAGGCGCACAACGCTAAATGTATGGGTAAAATGTAATTGCAGCGCTATATATGTGCTGTTACATCGTTCGTCGCAATCAGACCGAGGTAACCTCGGAAATCTGCCAGAGCACTGAACAAATATATGACACTACGCCTCGAAATCACGCAGGTTGAACCTGCCGCAGTCCCACCGAGACTGCATCTCACCCCACCCGATTCTGTCTTGCCAGTATTTCAGCAACAGGTAACCGACAATCTAACGCAGCTGCTCGAAGTCCTGCCGGCTTCAATTTGTGAAGCCATTCAGACCAGTGGCAACCTGGAAGAGCTTCTGGAGATCGTTCTCGACCTCGGTCGCATTCCAGAAGCACGATATGCCAACGAAGTGGTCGAACTGAGCACTGAAATGGTAACTGCAGAAGACATTGATTTTGTCGTGTCTCGCGTTGGAACCTTTGGGAAAGACAATCGTGCAGGCATCGAGCGAACTCTTCACCGTATCTCGGCTATTCGCAACAGGCAAGGCAAAATCGTCGGGCTTACCTGCCGAATCGGCCGTGCGGTATACGGAACGATCGACATCATTCAGGATGTAGTTGAGGCGGGCAAGTCGATTCTGGTGCTGGGCCGACCTGGTCGCGGGAAAACAACCAAACTGCGCGAAATGGCGAGAATCCTGTCCGAAAAACTGCGGAAGCGAGTTGTGATTGTCGACACCAGCAATGAGATTGCCGGAGATGGCGACATACCACATCCAGCAATCGGGCGAGCGAGGCGAATGCAGGTTGCCGAGCCCGAGCTGCAGCACAACGTAATGATTGAGGCCGTTGAAAACCACATGCCCGAAGTCATCGTTATCGATGAAATCGGTACAGAACAAGAGGCGTTTGCCGCGCGAACCATTGCAGAGCGAGGAGTGCAGTTAATTGGCACTGCACACGGAAACAGCCTTGAGAACCTCATGATGAATCCGACACTCTCAGATCTCGTCGGGGGCATTCATGCCGTAACGCTGTCTGATGATGAGGCAAAACGACGTGGCACCCAGAAAACCGTGCTGGAGCGCAAGGCGCCCCCAACGTTCGATGTCGTGATCGAGATTATGGAGGTAGATAAACTCGCTATCCACGTCGATGTTGAGCACACGGTAGATCGTCTGCTGCGCGGCACATCGCCGAGACCGGAGATTCGCGTTAGAAACGAGAACGGTGAAATTGAAGTCGTTCAGCGAGCAGACGAATCGTATGGTATCCGCGAGCTACCTGGTTCCGGTTCTGGGCCAGCCTATCGTGGTGGGAGGACAGAGAAGTCGCCGCCAGAACGGCGCCCAATCCGCCAGAACGCGCCTGCAGACACCGAGCCGATTGAGAGAGAGGTTATCCCACAGGGCCCTCAATCGAATGGCAGATTGACCCCAAAAGCGGTTGTTCAAAAGCAAGAACCGGTAAAGCAGCCAAAATCGTTACCCACTACCGTTCGGATATTTCCGTACGGAGTGAGCAGAAGCCGAATCGATCGCGCGATTGCAGAGAGCCGCCTACCGGCCTACATTGCGCGTGATTTGTCGGATGCCGATGTGGTTGTTGCGCTTAAGGCGACATATCAACGAGAGCCAGGAAAGATGCGCGAAGCAACTCAAAGGCGATTGCCCGTTTATGTTGTCAAGAGCAATACTTATGCTCAAATCGCCTCATGTGTGAAAGAGGTGTTCGGGCTTAAGCCTGAACCTGAGTCCGAAGACTCGGCGATGGAACGGGCGCTGACAGAAGCTCAGGAGGCGATCGAAATGGTTCGCGAGTCCAACCATGCGATCGACCTCGCTCCTGCCAACTCCTACACCCGCCGCCTTCAGCATCAGCTAATCGAGAGATTCCAGCTCACTTCCGAAAGCGTAGGCGTGGAACCTCAGAGACGAGTGCGTATTCTGCCACTCGGAGCATAATAATCTGGCCTTCCGGTGCGGCTTTACGCCGTACCGGAAGTTAGCCCGTACGTTGAGTTAAAATCCCACTCTGGAGCCTATTCTGACCGCACAAGTTCGACCCGCTAAGGGTCTATTTATTACGTTTGAGGGTGTTGAAGGCGCTGGCAAGACCACTCAAATCATACTATTGAAGTCAGCGCTTGAGATCCAAGGTCACCAAGTGCACCTTACTCGAGAACCGGGAGGCGACGTCGTGTCGGAAACGGTGCGCCACCTGGTATTGAACAATGAGGTTGGAGCTCGAGCTGAACTGCTTCTATTTCTGGCATCAAGAGCAAACAATGTGGATGCCGTAATCCGTCCGGCGCTTCATGATGGCAAAACGGTTATCTGTGATCGATTTATCGATTCTAGCGTTGCCTATCAAGGTTATGGACGGCAGCTCGGCAGAGATCGAGTTGTAGAGTTTAACCAGTTTGCCACAGACGACCTGGTACCCGACATCACGTTTTTGCTCGATATCGATCCAATTGAGGGATTGGCTCGTCAAAAAGATCGTAATCGTATGGAATCCGAGGCGCTCGATTTTCACAATCGAGTTAGAGAAGGATTTCTGTCCGAAGCAGAGAACAATCCACTTAGGTTCCGCGTAATAGATGCGTCTGCATCACCGACTGAAATACATGGGGCAATCCTGTCGCATGTAGTTCAGTATATTGCATCCCGCGGGATCTAACCCCATAGCCCTGCCACACGCACTTTAAGCGTTGATCTCACGGAGGTCCACCGATGAAACTTGTCATAACCGTCGTGCACGATCGGGATAAGAACCGCATTACAGAAGCATTGCTGCGAAACGGCTTCAAGTTCACCAAAATTGGCAGTACGGGCGGTTTCTTACGTGAAGGCAATGTTACGCTACTCATCGGGGTTGAAGCAAGTGATGCGGAGAGGCTGATGGAGGTCATCAGCGATAGCTGCCGAACGCGCGAACAATTTATCAATGTGCTTCCACCGGATACCGCGCCAGTTGGAGCATTCATGGCCAGCCCCGTCAAAGTTGTTGTGGGCGGAGCAGTCTGCTTTGTTATGGACGTTGAACGCTTCGAACGATTCTAAGAGCAACCACAGATTTGTCTTTCCTTTCACAACCTGCTACAGCGCCCCGAGGAGTTTCGAGCAGAGCTGTCCTATTCGGCTTGCTATTGATTCCCGTGAATGTATTCTGGATAGTGCGCCTCGAACGCGTAATGTTCGGGCCATATCCATCGACAATATCGCTCTTTGCAAACGTCGTTTTCCTGCTGTTTGTGCTGTCTGGCGTTAATAGTCTGGTTCGAAAACTTCGCCCGGCGGCAGCGTTCAGTCAGCAGGAGATGCTAACGACCTACACGCTGATTGCAATATCAACTGCAATCAGCGGGCTCGATGGCGTTGGAATCATCAGCCAGATCATGCCACACGGAGCATGGTTTGGAGCAATGAACCATTGGACCGGCTGGCTAGACGCATTTCCCTCATGGCTGGTCGTACGAGATACCAACGCAGTTCGAGCTCACTACCTGGGAAACACGAGCCTTTACCACTGGGAGTACATGCGGGTGTGGCTCGTGCCCTGTTGTGCGTGGACATTCTTTATCTCACTGCTGCTCTTTACCGCAAATTGCCTCAATGTGCTCGTTAGACCGCAATGGGCAGACCGCGAACGGCTTACATTCCCTATCATCTGGCTGCCCATTGAAATGACGGAGACAGCCCCAATTGAAGGGAAAATCGCATTCTACCGCAACCGGGTTATGTGGGCAGGATTCGCTATCGCTGCGTTGTTAAGCCTTTGGAACGGGATTTCGTTTCTTTACCCCTCATTACCCACCATTCCGCTCGGAGTAACCGACCTAAAACCCTACTTATCTTCGAAACCTTGGAGTGCGATCGACTGGATGCCGATCACGTTCTATCCTATGGTAATCGGGCTTGGTTTTCTGCTGCCTGTTGACCTGTTGTTTTCTTGCTGGTTCTTCTTCCTGTACTGGAAACTGCAGATCGTCGTGTCCAATGCGATGGCGTGGGATACAGTGCAGGACTTTCCCTTCCAGCCAGAACAGGGGTTTGGCAGCCTAATCGGACTGTTTCTCTTTTACGCCTACACGGGCCGCAAGACATATGCCGCTATTCTGAAATCCGCTCTGACGCGGGAAACGGTCAATCGTGGTGATGAGGCTCTTAGCGGGAAACAGGCGCTCACTGGCATCGCAATAGGGTTTTTGGGGCTCGTTCTCTTCTGCTCTGCCGCTCACGTTACGCTATGGGTATCCGTCTCCTTCTTCATCATCTTCTTTGCCTCAATTCTTGTGATAGCAAGAATTCGGGCAGAACTCGGTGCGCCCGTGCATGACTTTCACTTTATGGGTCCGGACGCAATGATCCCGAGAGCCTTCTCCTCTGCCGCAATCCAGCCGCACGATATGGCCTTCTATACGTTCTGTTTCTCGCTTACGCGCGCTCACAGGTCGGATGCAATGCCGGTCGGCCTGGAGGGCCTGCAAATTGCGAAGCAGAAACAGATGGACGCACGCAAGATGTTCTGGGCGATCATTGCTGCTTCCATACTCTCTACTGCAGCAGCACTCTGGGCGTTCGAGCATCAGGCCTACGCGCTCGGAGCCGCAGCGAAGTTTAATCAGGGATCAGGGCATGCACAGCAGGCATTCCTGCGTATGGGTTCATGGGTAAATGGAAGCCAGAACGCAAAGCCTAATGGACAGGCAACAGCCGCGATGGGGCTAGGACTTGTATCGACACTTGCGCTGGCTGCATGTCGTTTGCGATGGCAAGCCTTTCCCTTCCATCCACTGGGTTACGCGCTCTCCTCTTCTTGGGCAATCAACATCTGCTGGATGCCACTGCTAATCGCCTGGGCACTCAAAGCGCTCACGATGCGATTCGGCGGCCTGGCCGCCTATCGTAGAGCGATCCCCTTCTTTCTAGGGCTGGTACTCGGCGACTGTGTTCTGGGAAGTATCTGGGCTCTTATTAGTCTGCTGCTCAACACGCGTACTTACAACTTCTTTGGGCAGTAGGCTGAGGCCCCCAACGTGGGTCGTCGCGTCATGCAGTGAACCGCGACAACTACAGAATGGATAGCTTTTTTCACGTGGAGACACGCGGGCTCCAAGTGATGCGGTCAGCACCGGCGTGGTATTATATAACTCGCTGCAGAGCTCGGTATCTCGGCTAATTTGAGCTTCCGGACGTACAGGAAGGCGCTGAAAGATGATCCTCGTCATCGATAATTACGATAGCTTCACATATAACCTGGTTCAGTATCTTGGGGAATTTGGCGAACAAGTCGTAGTTCATCGCAACGACCAGATCACTCTTGATCAGATCGAAGAGATGGCACCTGAGCGAATTCTCATTTCGCCTGGCCCTTGTACCCCCGATGAGGCTGGCGTTTGCGTTCCGTTGGTAAAGCGATTCAGCGGCAAGATTCCAATTTTTGGTGTGTGTCTCGGGCATCAGAGCATAGGCGCAGCTTTTGGGGGCGATGTCATTCGCAATTACCGAGTGATGCATGGCAAAACTTCTCAGATTCATCACTCCAATATCGGCGTTTTTGAGGGACTGCCGGAACCATTCGAGGCCACTCGGTATCATTCACTTGTTGTCAAGCGTGAGACTATGCCAGAATGCCTCGAGGTCACTGCCTGGACAGATGAAGGCGAGATTATGGGGCTTCGCCATAGAGAATTTCCCGTTGAAGGGGTGCAATTTCACCCTGAGTCGGCTCTAACTGCAAGTGGCAAAGATCTGCTTCGAAACTTCCTGAAACTCAAGGTCTAGGAGCCTGTCCCGGAATAAATCTTTTATCGCCAGAGAGTCATTTCGTTAGCAGATGGTGAACTTACTCTTATGGCACACGAATTTCGCGAATATGCTCCCGACCAGGCATTTCTCATGCCTCCCAGCCCACGAGACT
>CAIXIX010000573.1 GCA_903919615.1 uncultured Chthonomonas sp. | reverse complement strand
CAGCACGCACGCCGTGACCAATTCGTGCGTATCACCTACCGCTTGTTGGCTCGTCGTGCGCAATCTTCACCTATGAACCAAGATAAGCTCCCGTGGTCTCCACCCGCGCCCGAGCGTGCGAGGGAGTCAAGCGGGAAGGAGCGAGGCACGAGCGGAAAAGAGGGTTCCCTACCGCGCCCGACGGTGGTCTCCGCGCGTTGCGCAGCAACTAGGGCGTGAAGGCGGGACCCAAGCGGTAAGGGTAGGTTAGGTGAGGGTCCCGTCACGCACGCCGATAACAAATCACACGTAAAACCTGCGATACCGGGCGATTCTGGAGTGCCACCATCATCACAAAAGATATGAATCATAGATAGCCTAAAATCTCCTCGATCCTCCGTGCGACAGTGGCGCGCAGAGGATGGAGTGAACGTATCCAAGGAGACTCTGGAAACCTTCTTGCTCGAAGTGATGATCGGTTGTGAGCGCATCAAGAATCCCGCGCTCCTTCATCAGTACAAAGCTGACTGCGTCACAAAGTGAATAGGACTTATCCCGTCGGGCATCCACCAGCAAAAGTGCACGGTCATGCAGCGACTGATCAACCCAGACGATTTCAACCATTGGATGGTTGGGAAGTCGCTGGAGGAAAGTAATTGCCCGTTCGCGTGGCAGACATCGCGCAATAAACGCGAGCAAGATCTGCATCGATGCCTTCGTTCTTTTCACCGGATGCTGCCGGCAGTGCAACGATCGTGTCTCGCAACAGCGCGTTCGCAACGTCAATCTGGTCTTTTGTAGCAGATCCATTCGAATTGAATGCCAGGGAAGTCCGTGCACCAATGGCCCTGTCGACTAATTGCAGCTCTTCGAAATTCAAGGCTCCAATATCGTCGAGTACCCGAGATAGCGTCGTGTCTGACATGTTCGCCTGCGTCAAAGGAATCAATTGCAAGTGTACTTACATTATTACCGATTTACCCATTTACCCCTCCCGCCAAAATCGGCGCAGCCATGTATGTAATTCTGCGGCTGACATCAAACTCATCCGGATTGTTAAACTTGCAATTGTTCCATGTTTCAACGAGGTCCTTGCCGGAAGAAGCAAGCAGGTCCTGAAGTTCATCTCTGAGCTCCGATACGATTCCCTCGCCGCCATTCTCATACTCGCTTGCTTCTGGGAGGCTGATCTCCGGCAGCCACAGGCGTGAGATTTCATCGGCTGCCTGCAAATAGCAGGCGTCTTCATCCTTCGCCAAGAGCACTACATCCCCGGAGCCGTAGACGTCGGTCGTCCTTCGAATTATTGCGTGCATCGGTTTCGTCCTTATCTGCTGAGCGTTCGGCCAGTTTAGGGCACGGTAATCGGCTGTGCTGTTAATTGATCGCACCACGATATTATATTCGTTCAAGCAAGGTAATTGCAAGTTTGAACAGACAAATATAGGTATATATTTTTATATTATCTAGCACCGCAGATTTGCATAAACTGCATATTGTCTTCACCAGTCCCTATCGATTTTTTTCGAGCATTTGAAATAGATATTTGTTCACCAAGAGGAATTCAGATCATTCATTCCGAATGCTTCGTATGTAGGTTTCTGTAGCCAGGCGATCGCATTTAATATCCGCTGCCTCTATCGGAGCGCGCGGCAACTGGAGAAACGTAATGATTTTGGGTTACACAGCAAGCTGCCGCCGTGAGTTTCCAGACTGGCCTTCCGTTGACGTCCGAATACCAGAGGGCTTCGTCGACAGCAGTTGGCACAACGACAGCAGCCCGTCGTGGTACGAAGAAAAGCTCAATCTTAAGCTGTGGATCGAAGTTGCCGATCCTGAACTTCGGGACACGCAAGGGCCACGGTTCGCTCTGCAGCAGTATGATGATAATTTTGAATACATCAGCGATATCCTGATGACCGATGATTACGACCAGATCCTACGAGCTGTTGCGGCGATTAGGAGCTTGCCGCGTGGTAGTCATGGTTGAGCCGTTAAGGAATCCCAAAAATCTGTAACGGGCAGCAATCACCGATAATTAAGGACATATGAGGCAATTGCAAGAGTCCGAAAAGTACGGAATGACCGCCAGATTAGAGCGTCAATAGCTGCCAACATATCACGGTACATGGTAATCATTTCAGACTAGCAGGACTTTTGCAATTACCTCATATGATTGACCGTTAGCGATTAAGCCAAACTGAGGGGGAAACGCCGGCTTGATCACAGTGCCACTAGCTGCTCGTTTGTATTAATTTAAGTGCGTAGAAAGATAAATCTCTTGGCCCATCTCGTTAAGTACGGAATCATTGACCTGTTCGCAGGTATTGGAGGCGTATCCGCAGGTTTCCAGGACACTGGCCACTTTGACGTTATCGCATTGGTCGACATCGACCGCGAGTGTATGGAAACCTATAAGGCCAACTATCCGCGCGCAACATATTTACTGCGCGACATGGCCGACATCGGCGGCGACGAGATTTTGGCGGTCGCAGATGGGCGAGAGATTGATGGGGTTATTGGATGTCCGCCATGTCAAGGGTACAGTGATGCAGGAAAACGTGATCCTGCAAACCCGTTGAATAGGTTAGTTAACGACTATTTTCGCGTCGTAAACTCGACGAAGCCCAAATTCATTGTTATGGAGAACGTCCCTGGTATTCTTGCCCAACCTTCATTCCGTGAGATTCTGAAAGAAGTAGCTTCCATCGGTTACGACCTGTGGTATGGCGTACTCAACTCGGCGCTGTTCGGTGTACCGCAAACTCGTCAGCGTGCAATAGTACTTGGATACCGACGAGACCTTGGAATTACGCCGACGCCTCCTGAAGCTACACATTACGGCAGCCGCCAGATTTTCGACTACTCAACAAAGGCTTTGGTTGACCTCGACGGCCCTCGTGCGACGAAAGCGCTTGGGGTATGCCCGTCCTCCGCGCGAATTAATACTCTGGGTATAGGGGACGTGCCTTGGCTGAGATATTGCCCATGCGATTATGTCAACCTGAAAGATCTGCCGCCCGTTGTGAATTGTAAAGACGCAATCGGTGACTTGCCTCAGCCGACAGCACGAGGCGAAGCTGAAATCATTAATGGACACATAGCGTGGGGACACACTGCCGAGCTTGTTGCTCGGTTGAGTTATGTGCCTGAGGGCGGTAACTTGTCTGACATCGGGCAAAAGAAACGGTATTTCTCGCAAGCCTACGCCAGGCTGCACTCCATGGGGCTGGGATTTACGATCAGCACTCATTTCCATAACCCAGGAAGTGGTAGGTTTCTACACTACAACGACACCAGGAGCCTAACAGTTCGCGAGGCTGCGCGATTACAAACGCTGAGTGACCTTGGCGATCTCAAAGATGGATTTCAGTTTGTAAAGAGCCTTAAGGCAAGCGAGCGCATGATAGGCAACGCGTTTCCTACAGCTATGGCACGGGCCATTGCGAGGCGTGTATACGATTCGTTGGGATCGAAATAAAAAGGTGTACAACTAATGACGGACACTGTGAATCCCAGGGTGCGCAGCGGGATCATGCGCAAGATCAAATGTTCTAACACGAAAATTGATGTTGCATTTAGGCGTGCTTTGCAGCGATGTGGCCTTCGATATCGGATAAACGTGGCGTCGCTGCCGGGCAAGCCCGATATCGTTTTCCCGAGCTCGATGTTGGCCCTCCTCGTGGATTCATGTTTTTTCCACGGCTGCCAAGCGCATTTGCGCACTCCAAAGCCAAATCAGGAATATTGGTATGGCAAGATTCACCGAGATATGCTACGCGACATGAAGGTAAAGATCCTGTTAGATGAATTGGGCTGGACTGTGCTCAGGATCTGGGAGCACGAACTTAAACGGGCACTTGACGACTGCGCAGATCGTGTCGAGACGGCACCCCGCAACAGAACGGGCACAAATAGATGCGGATGATTCTGGGTATCACTGTTTTCACTCAAACCTATCATCTACACGGTAACAGCTATATAACAATCGGACAATATTCATGGCAAAGAACGCGCTAAAACCAATCTCTAGGAGCCTGTCCCGGAATAAATCTTTTATCGCCAGAGAGTCATTTCGTTAGCAGATGGTGAACTTACTCTTATGGCACACGAATTTCGCGAATATGCTCCCGACCAGGCATTTCTCATGCCTCCCAGCCCACGAGACT
>CAIXIX010000572.1 GCA_903919615.1 uncultured Chthonomonas sp. | reverse complement strand
GATCTATCTTCGATAAGCTCTATACACTCTGGCTCAACGATATCGAAGAAGCTGGGCCAGCCGCAATGGCTATCGAACTTCTGATTAGAAGTGAAGAGGGTCTGACCGCATCCAGCGCACTCGTAGCTTCCATCTTCTCGGTGTCGCCAATAGGCGCCTGTGCCTGGATATTCGGTCCCCTTCTCACGCAGAACGTGATACTGCTCAGGGGTCAACTGTTCGCGCCACTCCTCATCGGACTTCTCAATTTGATTATCGGTCATCTGGCTGGTTGTCTCCGTGGTTAGTTTTGATGGCATGACTGGATTGTGCAAAAAATGCGCACGAGTCGCCTGGATGATTAGGTAACATCTGATTCATACGACGGCATCACATCTCACCGCGCTAATGAACTATATATCCTACGATTCGGACCCGAAGAAGGGTGGTCAATTGTGCACAGATTATATCAGCTGCTCGCAATATTCGCAGGAGTGTTGCTCCTTGTGGTTCAAGGACCCAAAACGCAGGCTCAGAACAGGCTTCTTCAACGCGAATCGGCTGTGCGAGTGCTGCTTCCATTTGATTACCAGGGTGTTACGCTCAACGATGGCCCACTTCGTCGCCAATTTGATGAGATCCGATTCGATTACCTGAGAATTCCGACTGATGCGCTGCTGAAGGGGTTTCGTCAGCGCGCAGGATTGCCGGCTCCAGGAGGCGATCTTGGCGGATGGTATTCATCGGACGTATTTCATGTATTCGGACAGATAATGTCTGGATTGGCAAGAATGTATGCCGCGACCGGGGACCCGGCGTGTAAAGCACGCGCCGAAATGCTCCTGCATGAATGGAGCATCTGCATAGCTCCAGATGGTTATTTCTTTTATTCCAAGCATCCAAACGCTCCACACTATATCTATGAAAAGACCGTGGGCGGCCTTGTAGACATGATCCAGTATTGTGGAAGCGCGGAGGCAGCAAGTTCGCTAGCGAAGATAACGAGGTGGGCCGAGACGCATCTGGGCAAGAATCGTGGATATGCCTTCAATGCGGGTGATGGTGACACCGAATGGTATACGTTGAGTGAGAACCTGTACCGTGCATACCTGGTAACGGGAGACGTTCGATATCGAGACTTCGCGCGAGTGTGGGAGTACACCGAGTACTGGGACATCTACGGACGAAAACAGAGTATCTTTGATGTGCGCCCAAACGGTCAGAACACGCAGGGATACCATGCGTATAGCCATGTAAATACGCTAAGTGGCCTCGGAGCAGGATACCTCGTTACGGGTGATCGCCAATATATCGATCGCCTTTCCAATGCTTACGATTGGCTGAACACAAATGAGTGCTTCGCAACCGGCGGGTATGGGCCGAACGAGCTGTTGGCGCCGAGGGGGGTATTAACAAAGCTGCTTGGTGAAACGCACAATACCTTTGAAACGCAATGCGGTTCCTGGGCAGGTTTTAAAGTGTGCAAGTACCTGATCTCTTGTACAGGGGATGCTCGCTATGGCGACTGGATTGAGAAGCTAGTCATTAATGGCATCGGAGCCAGCATCTCAATGTCGCCAGAGGGCCGCGTCTTTTACTATTCCGATTACAACACGCGTGGTGCTTCCAAAAGGAACATCGGGGAGCCGTGGACCTGTTGTACGGGCACTCGGCCGATGGCAGCGGCGGATTTCCATGATCTCATCTATTTCCACTCCGATCGTGAGCTATTAGTTAATCTCTTTACTCCGTCGACGCTTCGTTGGAAGGTGCAAAACAGCAGCGTTAGAGTTGAACAGAAGACGAAGTTCCCAGAAGCGCCTTTTACTCACTTTACCATTACGACGGAACGGCCGTGCTCATTTACCTTGTCGTTTCGAACACCAGGCTGGCTAAGCGGCGCAATGACAGCAGAGATAAATGGTAAGGCGTGCGCTCTAGCATCGAACGGCATGCATCGGGCGAGTATTATGCGGAAATGGCGGACCGGCGATACTGTTGAGGTTAACCTTCCGATGCAGACACACATCGAGCGATTTAATTCTGCAACCGCCTGGCCAGCTGCAGTAATGGTAGGTCCTGTGGCAATGGCATTTGATACGTCAAAAGGCTCGCATGAGTTGAATCAGTTGACCACTGGGGGCAAAATGGCGTTCTTGACCGATGGCGCGGGCCCTTTGGATGTAAGACTCGTTGGTGCGAAGACAACTCCGCTTCGGCCCTTCTACAGCTTCGGTCCAGGCGAGAGATATTTGCTGTATATCGATCCAGATTCACCAGAGCGAATTCCCTATGCCGATATGCAGTTTAGTGATGGCTGGAACGACTCCGGCGGTTTCCGGTTTATAAATCGTGTCGGTGCCACTGCGACTGCAACGATCGAGATCCCAGCATCAGGCGGTGGATTCCGGTGGATAGGATATCGCTTTGACGACGGAGGAAGAGCTGAGGTCAAGGTCGACGGCCAGTCCGTAGGCGTTGTCGATCAGTATGGACCTGGCCGAGATCTTCCGTTTGACTACCGAGTGCACGGTCTCAAGCGAGGCAAGCACACGATCGAAATCACTCTGCTCGCTGAAAAATCGACTGAATCTAAGGACCGCTTCCTAAATGTAGCAGGTATCGAAATTATCCATCCGTGATGAGTTCATGGATGCTGTAGCACGATTGTTAGTGCAGGCATTGTCACTGCATTTGCCGAAATAGGTCGCGCGACCCTTTCGGGCAGTGTAACTGTTCGATTGCTGGCATATCCTAGCTACGAGGCCATCAAGAATGAACTCTAAACCCTCACTAACGCGACGCGAACTTATAGTCGCTTCTGCCATATCAGGCCTGTCACTTGCAGCCGTATCAGACGCGACTGCAATGAATAGAACGAGGGGATTCCTCCACGTCGACAAGTCTGCGCGTGGTAAAATGTACGTCTCTGTGCGCGACGAGATAATGATGGTTGGCGGATACTCAAGCATCGCAGAGGGCCTTCAGGACATCGGATTATCGGCAATTGAAATGGCTGTATCGCGAGATTCGTCCGTGAGGGCAATTACGCCATCGAGCGATAAACCTCGGCTCTTTCTTAATATTGATGAAGACGTCGATCTGCTGTCGCAGCAGCTTTCTTCTACACATACGCGCCTGACGAGCTTCCTTATTCCGAACAATTTCGGAACAAAGGACCTGGACGCTGAAGTAGCGTGGGTGATACGCGTGGTGCAAATGGCCGACAAGCTTGGGGCGGGCGCCGTGCGTATCGACTCCGCAATGGAGGGAGGCCGACAGCTTCCCGTGAAAACGCGACAGGAGATCTTCTCTCGCTGTGTCAAGACGATTATTTTGGAGACAAACGGCGTAGAACTTGGTATTGAGAACCATGGCGTGGAAGGAAACGACCCGGAGTTTCTGCTCGGACTAATTCATATGGTCGGATCAAAACGCCTCGGCGTAACGATGGACATGGGCAACTTCTATTGGGCAGGTTATCCAATTGAAGAGTTGTATGCTATTCTCCAGCGACTTGCGCCCTATACGAAACACACGCACGTGAAGAACATTGGCTATCCTGCTGAAATGCGTAACCAGCGGCGGCAGGCTGGGTACGAATATGGCAAATACTCGTGTCCGATTCCAGAAGGTGATATCGACATCAAACGCGTAGTCGGATTCCTTCGGACAGCGGGTTACCAAAGGGATATTTGCATCGAAGACGAATCGCTGGGGAAATTTGACGAACCCACGCGACGCAAGCACCTTCGCGAAGCAGCGGCGTTTTTGAAATTGGCGATATAAGCGGTCAGCGCTCTGCCTAGCTTGTTCAGGCGCTTAGCTAACTCCAGATCGTGCCTAGGAGCCTGTCCCGGAATAAATCTTTTATCGCCAGAGAGTCATTTCGTTAGCAGATGGTGAACTTACTCTTATGGCACACGAATTTCGCGAATATGCTCCCGACCAGGCATTTCTCATGCCTCCCAGCCCACGAGACT
>CAIXIX010000571.1 GCA_903919615.1 uncultured Chthonomonas sp. | reverse complement strand
CCCTCAAGCACGACGGACCGAAGTCTCTGATACGAGCCCTGAAGCGCAGACGTTGCAAAACGGAAAAGCAACAGGAAGCTGTCCGCAAGGAGCTAAACTATTTCCGGACTAATCAAGCTCGCATTGATTACCCCGGACACATTAAGGCTGGAAGAATGATCGGGAGCGGGCCAATCGAGGCAGCCTGCAAGTCGACAGGTTGCCGCTTGAAAGGAACAGGAATGCGGTGGTCAGAAGAAGGTGCAGACACGATAATGGCAGTTCGTACTACCATACTGAACGGTAACGCAAAACAGCTGACCAATTTCGCGAGAGCAGCGTAGAGCACGCGGAGCGTGCTCCTACCTACTTCTAGGAATCGCACCCGTTCGGGGATTGGAAGAAATACCAGAAACCTATTAATGGTAAACTGGTTCAAGTCCACCTACGGAGCCGACGATACTGATGAAATCGTATTGTGAATTGCTCACAAATGCGCCTGCATCCTCATTTCACATATTAGATCCCGAAAAAGCCATTCGACTCAAGGGGAAGACTATGGTCATTCCGTCGCCGCACGATGTCGCTCGGGTTATAAACAAAATACCAAGTGGAGAAACGCGAAATGCCGCAGACCTGCGCTGCCAGCTGGCAGATGAGGCAAATGCGGAGACGGCATGTCCGGCAGCGTTCAGCAAGTATTGGAAATGGATTGCCGCAGCTTCCGATGAGGTCGATCCCGCTTGCCGCGATTTTGCGGCGCCGTGGTGGCGAGTACTCAAGGATGGCAAGCTCAACCCCAGTCTGCCGGGCGGTGAGGAAGCCCAGGTTGCAAGATTGCGTGACGAAGGTGTAATTCTCGAAGGGCGTGCCCGGAAATGACGTGCTAATATCGTAGGGTTTCGTATCTGGACGAGCACGAGCCACCGTATATCGCCCTTTCAGGGCTTCTAGATTGCGTTTGCATCCAGCGCCATCGCCTTCCATCTGGCACGCGTCCGCTGAAGAACGCCAGGCCCATACACGCACAAAGTTGGCGTCCTTGGCGTCCTTAACGCCGCGTCAACCAACTAGACGACTACCGGGCTACAGCTATATCCGTTCATCGCCTCGTCATCACAGGCCTCATCGACTTCAGAGACGACTAAGACCTGCCCGCAAATTGTGCTACACGGCGAAGGACGCCATTCGCTCACACACAACGGTTGCGCACATTGAGATCCGTGTTGCCCTCCCAAATCGACCATCTCAGGTCATTTTGGCAGTGAACCCCACGCCGGCTCCAGAGGCGGCTTCGCCTAATAACACTTCGACTTCACGCTGAACCTTCAGCGTGTGAATCTCGACAATAAATGTAATTCCTGGCCTATTCGATAACCGACGTTTGAACCTTATGCACAAATGGAGGCAGCGCCAATGAACCGACTCTTGCATCGAATAGCATATCTGTTTACTGTGCTGTTTGTGTCGCTGGCACTCAGTGCTGCTGCAAAGCCGCCGCCGGCGCCTGATGATGTCGATGGGCTGGCGGGTTTGCGATCGTTAGCGCTTAAGGGCGATCAATCGGCGAAGCCGAAGCTTCTGAGTTTGCTCGAAAGTAGCAATCCATCGGATGTTGCAACTGCGCTACACGGATTAGCACAGCTAGACGCTGTCGATGCCATTCCACAAATCGAACGCGTTGCTCAGGAGCACCTTTATCCTTACACGCGACTTGAAGCGGCGGCAACAAAGATCCGGCTGCTCAGCGAGCAGGATGCGCTACGGTGCAACAGCGAGCAGGATAAGGTGGATGCCAGAATTCGCCGGTTCCGCAATGAGATGGGAGGGTCTTTTAGCGGCCTTTCTGATCGAGTGCGTACATTTTATCGAGATCGAAAACCAGGAGAAGTCTATCCGTTTGATATCTATCTTATAAGGCAGCTTGCGGATATGTCCTATCATGGAAAACTTGGGCTATACGATACGCCGAAGAGATTAGAAGGCCTCGATTTCTCGGTTGACATGGGGTCTAGATTAAAGGTGAAGTATCGCCTGCTACCGCAAAGCGTCCGCATTCGGAAAAAGGTAACAGAGCTCTCAAATATTCACATTTTGGGGATTGAAGAGGACTTGCTTCTGCAGCTTTTGGTGGACGAAGGAAAGCCCGCCGTTGCACCGATCGTTGCCCGAATCAAGGAGATGAACGCCGACCGATCCAAGCAAACTGATGTCGCGTTTTGCGCAATGTTTCGCGCTCTGCACGGGATAGGAGACCGAGAGTCTGCCGGGGCCATCGCGCCTTTTATTAAGGACAGGGACAACAGGATCGCAAGTTATGCCAGCGACGTTTACCGATATGTGCAGAAAGGGGAACGCTGCCTGTTTGCAGTCGGCTATTGAGGCAACCTAGGAGCCTGTCCCGGAATAAATCTTTTATCGCCAGAGAGTCATTTCGTTAGCAGATGGTGAACTTACTCTTATGGCACACGAATTTCGCGAATATGCTCCCGACCAGGCATTTCTCATGCCTCCCAGCCCACGAGACT
>CAIXIX010000570.1 GCA_903919615.1 uncultured Chthonomonas sp. | reverse complement strand
TACCTCTGTATGCCCGGCGTCTCCAACAAGCAGCACCTGATAACCTTCGCGTGCAAGCATCATTGCGCTTCGATGCAGTTTCGTCACAAATGGACAGGTGACATCTACGATGTTCAGGCCCCTCTCACCAGCATCCTTAAGGACCTGCGGTGAAACACCGTGCGCGGACATGATTACCGTATCGCCACTGCTTAATGCATCCAGCGAAGTTACTTCTCCAATACCCGATCTCTTTAGATCCGCCGACACCCGAGGGTTGTGAACAATCGGACCAAGAGATGCCGTCTTATCGGCATTGGTAGGTCTTTGCGCCAACGCAATGTCGACAGCGCGTCTAACTCCAAAACAAAATCCGGCCGATTTTGCAATCATGACCGTTCTGGTAAATGATTCAGTATTACTCGGACGCATACTCTGGACTGCAGTCATGTTCTCCCCACTTTCAGGATATCCGTCAAATCACTTTGTATTACAAAGTACTCTGCACTAAGTATCCATACTTTTGTGTGAGTTGTCAAGGATGCGACGCGGGAGATCAGAAACTTTGTGTATTTAATGAGCTCATCATTAGCGAATCAATTTACGGAGGACATCGCATCCGGCGGAGCATAACTTGAGTGAGGGTGTCAGGTTCACACGCCTCACGTCCGGTAGGCGATGCATTGGCCTCACTACGGGCAACTTAGTCTGTAAATCGGTGGCGCATTGTGCACATGTCGCCCTATTGGCCTCACAGACTTCAATGACTTCACATTGACCGCCAATCCACTGGGAAGGCACGAGCGCCGAAGGGGCGGTATCTCCTTAGCCCAGCGGAATTACCGTCGCGTGAACGCGATTAAGCGGATCGATGATGTTCGACGTACTCGGTTCAATGCATCGATAGACGCGATCACGTTCGAGTTGGCATCATAAATATTCGAGCTGATGTATCCCACTGCGTTGATGCGAGCGAGAGTCCTGCTCGCGATGTCCAGTACAGTTGTTGTAAGGTAGCCGCGTGCGTCCTGCGTAGCGATATTTCTGCCGGCCGCATCGAGGATCGCGGTTACGAGGAAGCCTGCCGGGTCCATAGAGGCTACAGCCCATCCATTTGAATTGAAGATGGTGCTGCTGGAAAGATAGCGCAGGGTCTGGCGCGCAAACCATCGCAGAGTGACGCGCTAGAGCGACGTTGGGATGGGGGGTGCGTAAACCTGAGGTTAGCGCAACCGCAGGCAATATTCGCCACCGAGATCAAAAGAGATTATTATAGGCGTACCACCAGTGATCATCGATTTGACCGCCAGCAAACACGAGGGGCGCAGCGCCGTTGACGCTGCGCGGGTCGTCCATCCTAATGGTCATCTCTAGCGGTCCGTCACTGTACATGAGGCCGTACATGCCAAAGTGACCTTCGTCTTCAATAACGATGGATATCACGTATCCAGCGGAGTCTCTACGATACACGCCGACCTTGCCAACGCTGTCGTCGTAGTCCGCACAGGTGCTTTTCTCCAGAACTAGCGTTTCGGGATCCAGCGAAGGGCCAACTCGATAGCTACGCTGGGTGCCGACTGGAATATTCTGCTCCTTGACTCGATCAATGATTCCGGCGAAAGTGCTTCGGCGCATTCGGTAGGTCCAACGAATTCGGCCCGACGGCCCAAGCCATGCTTGAAAGAGGTACTGTATCGCGATTGCGATGAGAGCCGCTTTAATAATCTTTGCGCACCGCTTTCGGTAATTTGGCCTGTCGCCAATCTTATCACTTTTCACCAGCATCACCTCATTTCGCGTCTCGCTGGTGCAGCAGCTTTGTATGGCCAAAGCAACCAACACTTTTCAGCATGCCAACGCTCACCTATATTGTCGACGCAGGGGATAACTGAATCCGGCCATATGTCGATATCTTGATGTCGCTAACGAAAAACAGAAACAAGATTATGGGCCACTAAAGTCGCCTAGGCCCCTCCAGTGGACCATGAACGGACCGGAATGGTAGGGCACATTGCAACTCGGCACACAATCCGGACTATCGCCAACAGGTGTAATGGCACTTGTCGGCCAACCTCTATATGCGGCGAGAGCCCAGGCTACTGATCCCTCGTAGTTCCCCTTATCGCACGCCTAATACAAAGGATCAGGGTCGTCACATCCTCCTCGCAAGTTAGCGGGCTTGGCCACCAATATTTTGGACAGCACATTCTGTAAATCTGGCCACGTTCCGCATAATTAACCGATCCTGCGTAAAAGCACTGGTTATCGACCTGGACGGTCTTGTTGCAATTCGGCGTTGCACACGTTAGGCTCGAATAGTCTATAATCCATTCCTGGTGACCGTGCGGGCACTTTATGTCCCAACCATTTATAGCGAACCAACCGATGCACGCTATGTTCCTCTGTGCCCAGTTTAGACCTTGGAATCGCGATTCCATAGCCGCGAGTGACGCCTGCAGGGGCGCGTTGATCGTTGGACCACAGTCGTCCTTGCATTTCGATCCTGGCGACAGCAGCCCGCTCGGATCCACCTTCACCACCGGATTATTCCCAACATATGCGTACAGATTGATCTGCCCACCAGCAAATCCAATCATATCCTTGTTGAGCTACGTCCCGCTCGCGGCGATCAGCCTTCGCCAGCCAACATTCATAATGCCAGGCAGGTCGCGGTAATAGCCCTGGTTGCCCACAAATCGGAACGGATTCACCGTGCCGCTGCCGGACTGCAGCTCTTCACCAAAAGCCTTGTAACTATAGCCGTCGGTTAATGCTCCGCCTATGGATACCAGAATTCGCGTGCACTGTTGCGAGTCGAATCCGTAGAATGAAGTCGTGCCGCTGCGATTTTGCGAAACTAGCCCGCCATACTGGCCGGGAAACCTTGTGTTTCGCGCCTGAATGGCACCCGCTGGCGTGGTCTCAAGCAGCACACTCGGGCCCATCAAATGTGTAAAGCGTCGTTCCAGAGCCCGTCGTAACCTGAATGTGCAAGCCATCTTGCGAGTACTGATACTGCTCGCTGGCGCCATCCTAACCCGATGTATCTTGCCCCCAGGGCATTTGCTCGCAGGCGCGGCATTCATGCCGTGTATCAGATATCCAGCC
>CAIXIX010000569.1 GCA_903919615.1 uncultured Chthonomonas sp. | reverse complement strand
TTGCTCGCAAGCTCGCGGGGAGGGGACAAAATGCGTGCATCGCGGAGCGACATTTAGTCCCGCCGAGATATGATACATTGTTAGGTTCGGGGAGGGGGACAGGATCATTCAGATTCCTATACAGGGTGCCCATATTAAACGCTTTTTGCGCGCAATCTGAGTGATTAGATACTAATTACCCGCTTTCCCCGGCTTCCCGCAGAAAAAAGGGAAACAACGCAGGCCGATCGAGACAAAATCAATTATAAGTTGTGATAAAGTAATAGCAAGACCCTTTTAATTTATAGGGTCGCATTGTACTGAGTTCGTTTGAGTTAGGGGGCACAATTGAAAACGGGATCTCTCTCTGGCTGCGTCAAATGCCGACCAGATAGGATCTGCGCGATTGTTGTGTTGCTTGTGATGGTGGCGGGTTGCGGAGCGAGAGGCCATTCTGTATATCAGGTGGGCTCCCATTCCATTACGGTATCAGGCTGCACTAGCAACACGATTGACTCAGATCCGGTCAGAGCGACGCTAACTGGCAATCCCACGACGGAACAGCCTCAATCCACAATAACCTGCGATAATACGAATATCAAGGTAAGCGAGGACAGATTGCAAATTGATGGCAAGTCCTACGGTCACCTCTCTGCCAACGACAGCATCCAGTATGAAGCCGGCAAGGTGTCGATCAACAACGTCGAGCACTTACCGATCAACTGATTAGTGTTGGTAATCGGGTAACACCGTATAAGGTTTACGGTACGGCGCGCAACATGTTTTCGAGGTTTGAGCGCGTGATGTATGGCCTCGGAATGGTGCAACCCGTCAACATGGACCTGTATTTCAGAAATGCACGTCTTAAATTTCGTCTGTCCAGACCACAAAATCCTCAAATAGCATCTGATTATATGAGGTAAACAGGGCGGTATCGGCCGCATCGCGGCCGCGAGCCATCAAGGTTCGGCCAAACCGCCGCGTATTGTTGCGCGCGTCAAACACGTGCCATTGCCCGCCAAGAAACACCTCGAAGTAAGCGCTAAAATCCTCCGGACTGTTGGAACGCGGCACACGGATATCGCCGAGGTAACCGGTAGCATATCTCGCAGGAATATTCATACAGCGGCAAAAGGTGAGCGCCAGGTGGTTAAAATCACGGCAAACTCCCTTGCCACTTAGGAAGGTTCCGTAGGCGGTTGCCATTGGATTTGCGTGTGGATAGCCAAACTCAACATGGCTGTTAACCCAGTCGCATATTGCCTGAACCCGGGACCAGCCGGTCTGCGAGTTACCGAAAAGCCGCCATGCCTCATTGGCAAGCAGATCCACTTCGCAATAGCGGCTCGGAAGCAGAAACTGCAGTGTCTCTACCGGCAGATCCTCCACCGGATGCTGACATGCATCGGCAAATACTGGCTCTGGCTCGTCCGATCGCTCAATCGTATTGTCGTATCGAAGCGTTATGCGGCCAGTCGGCGCAAGGATCCTGCCGCACTGGTTGCCAAACGCATCCAGATACATCTCAACGGCTGGCTTTGCACCATCTTCGGTCTCGATATCAACGCTTTCAGGGTTGCGTAAATACCGGCCTATCTCAGGATGAACATAAAGCAGCATCAAAATGGGGGTAGGCGACGGCGTGACAAACGTCATTTTAAAGCCGATTCGAATTTGCAAATTGAAGGTCTCCTGTTTAGTGCATATCGCCAAATAGCCGCGCGTTGTAAAGCACAGATCGACGGAGACCTGTATTTTGTTCGTTAATAGTCGTCTGTTATTCGAAATCAGTAAGGCATTGCCCTGCCGAACGAATTTGCGTATAGAGAAATATCGGATTGCTTTTGCAGGAAACCGTTCAATAACCTTAGGGTCGTGGACCTTCCAGCCACAACAGTGCCGCAGCAACTGGTTTCCAGGGATCGCCCTTAAAGGCATAATCGTGGTCCGAGGGTATCTCGGCAACGGCAACCCGTGCGCCATGGCGGCGAAGCAGTTCCGCACCAGCATTCAATTGCCACATCGGCGCTTTCTTATCATCAGGGCTGCCCTGAAGATAAAACTTTCGTCCTTTCGCGCTAACCAGGTCCGGAAGTGAACTCGATTGAAAACGTGAAGCAAGCAAGTAGCATCCGCTGAAAAGTGGCTCTTGCTTTAGATAAAGCGCCGCGGCAGGCATGCCCATCTCACCAGTTCCCTGGATATAGATACGACCGGGATCGATTGAACGATGCCCCCGAATATCGGTTACTACGGCAAGAACATTCGAGGTTACATTGGCGACAGCCCCAGACACAACGGCAACATAGTAACTATCTTTCAGGGCGCTATGCACTGCATCATACCAGTAGGATGCCGTTTCATTGGACAACGCGAGCGGTGTCAACACAATGATCAACCCGAACTTGTGATCTGGCGGTTCTTGCGGCTCGGCCGTGTATCCCGGGCAAATGAACCAGTAGGTTGGTTTCGATGTACCCGACAATTCGCGATAAACCATTCGTCTTCGATAGATCCTCGTCGGCGCCGAACTTGACCGCAGTTCAGACACGATAGAAGGAATGTCGAGATCGTGAGCCTCAGGGAAGCGCACTCGATTTTGATACCACCAAATCCGCCAGAACCCGGCATCGCGGGGCTCAGGATCAGGATAGTGCGCAAGTTTCCTGATGGCCGCCACGATCATCACCTCAACATCCGTATCTGCTGCATCTGCGTTTAATGCGCCAATTAGATCCGGGATAATCCGCGTATCTGTGCACGTCGGCAACAACAGGCCCAATATCCAGGTGTTCCCATCAACTTCCAAATGCGATAGCACGCTGCGCATTTCGTGTTCAAAAAGGGAGCTCCTCATGTGAGAAAGCAGGGAAATTGCTGCGTACCGAATCGCGGTTGAGTATGGCAGCTCCGCTAGCGGCAAAATGACATCGTGTAGGTACTGTTCATCTGGCGCAAATAGCGCGACTGCATAGACTTCAGTAACGGTCGCGCCAAATGGCATTCGCAGCATACGGCGGAGCGATCCAAGCACGTTGCAGTCGCTCGCAACTCTGCGGCGAAGCTCCGCTTGAGCGATATTGGAGGCGAAATCGATCCGAAGTAGTTGATTTAGCATCTCATTGCGAACTACCGGGCTCTCCACAGAATCGAGCCGCGTAAAGAACGCTTTCTCCTCACGCTCGATGATCTGCTCTTGTGTGAGATTATCCGTCGACTTGCGCCAGGTGAGATAGTTGCTGCGGTCATCGTCCTCAAAGAAAAATCTAAATGAGAATCCGCTAAGAATATCATCGGCAAGCTTTCTAACGCTTGCGATCTTGTCTGCCATTGCCAGATCAACAACATCTAACAAGTGTGGACTTCCGGCCGAGCGAAACGCAACCATCAAGCTCTGCCGAGCGCTCGCATTGGTCGTTTCGCTCCAATGATCGCGCACCATTGCCCAGGCCGGCTCCTGATTCTCGTGGATCAACCTAACGTTCTGGCGATACGATTCTACGGGGTGCTGAATGAGATGCAGATAGAGTTCCGAAGGATCTTGGGACGGCGACGAAGAAGGAGGCTGCCCAAACAACTGAAGGATCAAAAACAGTACGGGGGCAAGCATCTCAGTCACGGGGCTTCATTTTTGGTAGGCTGATTTGTGACTATCGCCCGGTCGCAAGTTGGGCTAAAGAGTATCGTTATTGAATTTACACCCGACGGCAGCGCTGCGAGCGGCTCCCAGGCGCTTTCACCATCGCCCTGGAAAAACGTCTGCGCTGCGCCCTGTTTTACACCCGCTATATGAACGGTAATCGGCAGAGAGCCGGCCCAGTCGAGCTTGAGATTGAGGATCAGCGTATCGTGCGGCTCACTTTCGGCATCAATCGTGACCTCGCCGCGCACGGGAACTCCCATCTCATCGCGCACGGTATGAACAGATTTGATTGCAAAGCCTCGCGATGCCTCACCGAGAGTCGCTTCTACAGGAGGATACACCCAGCCATAGGGGCACTCCTTAACGCCTGTTCTAACTGCCCAGGCCGAATCACCCCATGAATAGTGCCAGTACTCATCACGGCAGTTTGAGAAGCCTGCATTGAGCATCGCCTCAACCATCATCATACGATTCGCTCTGGCCACTGTCCCGATCTTATCGGACCATGTGTAAGCAGCTTCCCAGCCCTTTGTAGGTCCAAGCACGTCCAGCGGTTCTCCATCCGGCCCGAGAATATTTACGTCAATCGCAGCTCCGGTACAGTGCCCGGGGGGCGCCGGCTGATCATAAGGCGCAAAGTACTTATTCGTCGCTCGCCGTAGGGAGCTGAGTGGCCACTCGGGATGCTCGTCACGCATCCTCTGGAAATACTTGTCCCACCCCGCCTTCTGCATCGCGTAAGTCCTGAGGCAGGTACTGACTCGCAGGCGGTGCCCTTGCGGCAGCATAGCCTGCGCCCTATTCAGCATCTCTGCAACTCGGCTTCGCAGAAACGGGCATACCCGTTCCGTTAACTCCACATCCAGACATACTTTACGCACATCGACGAGATGTTCGCGCTGAGCAAGCGGCACAGAATATTCAAGGATCCGTACTTTATTAAGCGCCGCGATCGGCTCAGGCGACCCAATGATTGCGGACTGTTTTCGTGGCAGATCATTCTTCGATGAGGCAACGCTCAAAGGTTATTATTCCTCACGCTCTTCATCGTCCTCAATATCATCCATCGTTCCAGAACAGTCCGTATAGCGGCTGATCTCTTCACCACGAAATACGTGGGCAACGAAATCTTCTCTCTCGAATCGTGGGAGATAGGAAGAAACAACATCGTCATCAATTTGAGCGAGCAACTCCTCTTCTTCACCCACGCTCAGATCTGCCTCAAAAATGACGGTTGCGTGCACCGTATCATGTGCATAGTGAATATCCACCTGACCAATGCGCTTTTCACCATCCCACACGAGGTATATCTCAGACGATTGCGTCCTGACAAGGCGTGTAAGTTTGAAGCGTGTTTCCACGTGATCCTCCCGCACTTCAGACTATCCAGCACTACTCACAAGCATAATCGCGTCTTGCGCAGTACGCCACACGACTGCCACTATCACTCATGAATAACGCGGGCCAATAGAACATTATGAACCGCTCTTATAGATAATTCTTCAACCACCCAAGAGTTCGCTCCCAGGCTTCCGCCGCGGCGCCCGCATTGTAGCTTTCGCGGGTGTCGTTATTGAACGCATGCCCGGCACCTTCGTAAACGTAAACTTCACCCGACTTACCGCTCTCCTTCATCGCGGCTTCCAGCTTGTTGGCCTCTGCGGGCGGGATCGCCGTATCGTCGGCTCCAAAGTGAGCGAGCAGCGGCGAATGAAAACTCGCGACGACATCAATTGGGTACGACGGTTGATTGGCTGTATGCAGACCAGATACGCGTCCATAGTAGGAGACACATGCGTTGATGGTTGGGTCAGACGCACATAATAGCATGCTTACACGGCCGCCATAACAGAAACCGACCGCCCCTACGCGACCGTTAGAATACGGCAGTGTGCGAAGATAGTCACCAGCTGCAGACAGATCGGCCATAAGTTGTGCATCCGAGATCTTTTCTACAAAATCTCTTAATGGCTGGAAACCACCCGTTATTGGTGGAGGAGCGCCTTCACGAGTAAAAAGATCGATGCCCAGGGCTGTGTACCCTGCCTCAGCGAGGTGACAGGTTACCTCCTTGATATGATCGGACAGTCCAAAGATCTCGTGAATTACAATTACACCGCCAAGCGATACATCAGCGCTATTTTCAGGCTGTGCGAGAAAGCCTCTAATCAGTGCAGGCTGCAGATTCGGCGCTTTCGACTCAAAATGGACCTCGCTCTTGATCAAACCTGGATCCTCCTGAGCCCGCCGAACGGCATTCGCATACGTCCTCTGGGAGCGCCGACGTCGTGTTTCAAATTTGTAATTACAGGTTACCTTAATGCACACGGTTTGTCGTATGCACCACTTTCGGCCGCAATATGCATTTCCGTTCTAGAACCTATCGACTATAATGAAGTAACATGACCACTCCCGACAACACGGCAAAAAAGCTAACATTGCGATCCCTTCCGCCCGTAAATGCACTCCTCGCGCATCCCAAAATGATGGCGCTGAATAGGACATACAGCGCTGCCGAACGCGCTGCCGCAGCACGAAGCGCTGTCGCTTCCGCGCGCAGGAGCATCCTGGCCGGCAATCCGGGCGAAGTTTACCTTGACACCCTGGTATCGGAAGCCGTTGCCAGCCTTTGTGTCGGTTCCACGCAATCGCTGCGCAGCGCCGTAAACGCGACAGGAATCGTGCTCCATACGGGTCTGGGACGGTCTCGACTTTCGGTGCAGGCAACCAACGCAATCCTGTCTGCAGCCTCGGGACACTCCCTGTTGGAATTAGACCCGGAAAGCGGCGCACGCGGTAACCGCCAGAAACACGTTAATTCTCTCTTGTGTGAACTCACTGGCGCCAGGGCGGCCGGCGTCGTGAATAACTGCGCGGGAGCCGTGTCCCTCGCGATCGCAGTTCTTGCTGAAGGACGTGAAGTTATCATTTCGCGAGGTGAACTCGTTGAGATAGGCGGCGCATTTCGCCTGCCCGATATCATTAATGCCGCTGGCGCAAAGCTCGTGGAGGTTGGCACGACGAACCGTACTCGTCTAACAGACTACGAAGCCGCGATAACACCAGACACCGCACTTATACTCCGATGCCATCCTTCCAACTACTCGGTCATTGGGTTTACTGAGGCGGCATCGGACCAGGACCTCGTAATCCTGGGGCGTACGCATGGAATTCCCGTGATGGAAGATCAAGGATCAGGTTCGCTTCTAGACCCCAGCGTCCTTTGCATACAGGCCAGCCATGGATCTCTGCCAGCCTCCGTAAAACGCGGTTTCTCGGTAATCGTCGCAAGCGGAGACAAACTGATGGGCGCGACGCAGGCAGGCATCATCCTCGGTGAGCCAGAGATCGTGGATCGGATACTCAAATTCCCGCTGGCGCGGGCGATGAGAGTCGATAAGCTAACACTCGCAGGGCTCGAGGCAACTCTACATCAGTATCGTAATCCAGAACAAGCTGTTAGAGACATCCCAACGCTGCGATATCTTGCACGCGATCCTGCAGACATCCGTCGCATGGCCAGGAATATTCAACGCAAGCTCAAAGCAATTTTGCCAGCAAACGAGGTAGCTGTATCCACAATCGATGACGTTTCTCACACGGGCGGTGGATCAATACCTGGCGACAATCTGCCAACGACATGTGTTCGGATCCAATCCATCGGAGCATCCTGGTCTGCGCAGCGAATATCAAAAGAGTTCCGGAATACCTCACCAGCCGTGGTTGGCAGAATCAAAGACGACGCGTTTCTGCTGGACCCGCGCACGGTAGATCAGCACGAGGTAGCATTGATTGTGAAGGCCGCTGTTGAAATGTTTTTCTCTCAGAAGTAATGCTACAGAGAGGAGGTGATGCAGTTGTCCGAACCGATTGATCAGCGAACACGATTGACTCACCTTGTCCGCTGTGCTGGTTGAGCCGCCAAAATTGGCCCAGCCCAACTCACACAGGTACTGCGTGAACTAAAAATCAAAGAACATCACGATCTCCTCGTTGGCCTTGGTACGGGAGACGATGCGGGTGTCTATCGCATAACGCCGGAAATTGCGCTTGTGCAGACGCTCGACTTCTTCACGCCTATAGTGGACGACCCTTACACGTTTGGTCAGATCGCCGCATGCAACTCTCTGTCGGATATCTACGCGATGGGAGGGCGGCCGCTTACGGCCATGAATATCCTCTGTTTCCCCATCAAAGAGCGAGATCCGGCAGAACTGGCTGCTATCTTGTGCGGTGGCGCCGATAAGCTCGCTGAAGCAAATGTCTCCCTCGTCGGCGGCCACAGTGTGGACGATCAGGAACCGAAATTCGGCATGTCGGTATCCGGACTGGTGCATCCAGACAGGATTGCTACGAATGCGGGCGCGAAACCGGGCGATATCGTCGTCCTGACAAAGCCAATCGGCACGGGCATAATTACTACTGCCGCAAAATTTGATAAGTGTGGCAAGGAAAGCATTGATGACGCCGTTGAGGGAATGTGCTCACTGAACGCCGGTGCCGCAGAAGCGATGTGTGCACTTGGCATTGGTCGAGACCGACCCATTCATGCAGCAACAGACATTACGGGCTTTGGCATAATCGGACACCTGCTCCATCTCGCCCAGGCAAGCGGTGTGGCAATTCGCATCAATACTAACGCAATACCACTTTATAAGGGGGTTAATGAGCTTGCCGTGGCAGGCTATACTACAGCGGGAGCGGCATCCAACCTCACTTATGCTCGCCCCCACATGAACATTGCTGACTCGATTCGCGAAGTGGATCTAGACATAGTTTCTGATCCGCAAACTTCAGGCGGGCTCGCCATTTGTGTGGATCCCGCGAGCTTATCTGAACTGCTGGACTTGCTTCGAGCAAACAAAACAACGGTTCAGGCCGTTATCGGCGAGGTCCTCACCCTCCAGGATCAGCATCTGATCGTTGGTTAGTTGAGTGCAGGCGCGCATGGCCCCTCTCCCGTGGTCTCCACTCGCGCCCGAGCGTGCGAGGGAGTCAAGCGGGAAGGAGCGAGCTTGCGAGCGGAGAAGAGGGTTCCCTACCGCGCCCGACGGTGGTCTCCGCGCGTTGCG
>CAIXIX010000568.1 GCA_903919615.1 uncultured Chthonomonas sp. | reverse complement strand
CTCCAGAATCGTAACGCATCATTCCAGAGAGAATGTGCATCAGCGTTGATTTTCCAGCTCCGTTTTCACCAAGAAGTGCGTGTATCTCCCCGGTGCGCAATTGTAGATCAATGTTGTTCAGAGCGAGATTAGAGCCAAAGCGCTTGCTGATGCTGCGCATCTCGACCGCAATATCCAAGGAAATACCGGCAGAATCGCCACTCCAATCGCCCGTCAATCCGGACTCATTTGAACCAGGGAAATTGGAGCGGGCGAAAGGCGACGTCACAGCTTCTCTTTCGTCGGATCGAGAGAACCATCGGTGATGCTCTTCTTTGTTTTATCCAGATCCTGGAGGACCATAGGCGCGATGGAGCTGATTTTATCCTTCAGTTTTTGGTTGACAATGAAATCGATGACACCATCTTTCATCCCAAACGGTGTGTCATTTGCCTTCAGTGTGCCCGCCTTTGCCGCTTTCGCGATCGCGACAAATGCTTTGTCCGTGTAGATCGGCGCTGATGCAAGAATTACATCTGGCGCTGCATCATTCTGGTTGCCATTTGTGCCAAGCGCCCATGCCTGCTTGCCGCCCTTGTTGAATTCCTGGACCGCATTAAACACGCCCTGAGCGGCAGAGTCGACATCCTGCATGATTACATCAGCACCCTGATTTAGCAGCGCAAGTGTCTGTTGTTTCGCTTTGGTAATATCGTCCCAGCTACCGGTATACGCGGGTGGGATCACTTCGATTTTAGGATTGACCGTCTTTGCACCCTTCTCGAAGGCAGCAAAAACACGCTCCAGTGTTTGCTCCTTGGTGGCTCCTACGGATGCGATCTTGCCTGTTTTGCTGACGCTCGCAGCAAGAATGCCTTCGAGATAGGCACCATCTTCCAATTTGAAGACTATCGGCATGGTGTTTTTGCCAACTTTGCTTCCCGAGGAGATCACAAAAAGCGTGTTCGGAAAATTAGATTCAAGCTTAAGTGCAGGCGTTTCGTACTCGGAGCCGTGTCCGAAAACAAGCGTAAATTTCTTCGCGGCGAAGTCTTGCAGGCTTTTCTCCTGGCTGGTCGCATCAGTCTGGTTATCTACAGATTTAACCGCGTCGTCCGAAAGCGCGAGCTCAGACTTAATTGCTTCTAAGGCTTTTGCAGCGCTGCTGTTCCAACCATTATCACTCTTGGGGCCGGACATTACGAGCGCGATCTTGAAGTTTGAGGTGGCCGTTGCTGGCGCGGGTTTTTCATTCGTCGTACTGGGAGCAGCAGGCTCTTTGCTCTTGGAATTGCATCCCGTAAGTACCGCAGCAGAAATGCCTAGGGCTGCTGCCAACACAGCAAACTGGAATCTATTGCGCATGGTTGATCCTTTTAAGATTGTAGTAAGAGAGTGGTTGTTTGGAACCGGTCGCTATAACGTTTCCGCCGTTTATCACGCGGTAATACCGCAACAACAATCTCCTTGTGATGGTTACTAACGTTCAGATAGCTCGACTGGTTCCTTAGAATCGGAAAGCGTTGACGTGACTGGGACCTCTACAATTCCGTCAGCTATTACAGATGCTGGTACCGCTGCCGGCGCTGGTTTATCCAGGTCGAGTTCCGGAAGCTGTCTAATATCCGCGATCCCAAAATAGTGCAGAAAGTCCGGCGTTGTTTTGTACTGCATCGGTCGCCCTGGCGTAATTCGCCTGCCCGCTTCACCGATTAATCTACGCTCCAGAAGTGTCTTAAGTACGCCATCCGAAGAAACTCCTCGGATTGCTTCAACTTCTGGCGACGTTACTGGCTGACGGTAGGCGACTATTGCGAGTGTTTCGAGGGCCGCGCGCGAGAGTTTGTTCATACCTCGTGCGAGTAACCTGCCGATGGCATCCGCATGTTCGGGGCGAGTTGCAAGCTGCCACCCCCCTGCAATTTCGATAAGCTGGAGTCCGCTGCCGCGCGAAGAGAGTGAAGCGTCTAACTCCTGAAGCGCAGGGATGACTTCATCTTCATTGATGCCAGCAGCACGTGCAAGCTCGGCGACGGCAACGGGCTCACCAGAAACAAATAGAAGGCACTCTACAACTTCTCTACTCAAAAAAGGCTCCCTGTTTCTGTGGCTGGGTCGCGATAAGGGCCGGCAAATATCTTAATTTGTGCGAGAGCCTGGACCTGATCAACCCTGATCTTGTTTAATCTAATCAGCTCCAACAACGCTAGAAACGTGATAACGATATCGTAGCGAGGGCACGGCAGATCGAAGAGCTCTTCAAAAGTGATACCTACATCGCCCGCGGCCGTTGCTCTGCCAACAAGCTCAGCCATCTTTAGGCGAAGGGTTAGTCTGCGCGTTGGGACTACCGACGTGACAGGCTTGTCCTCTACTCCCGCACCAAGGAGCAGCGTTTGCAGCGCCTGGAGCAGCTGAGAGACGTTCACCTCGCCTTCCGGCACGGGTAGGATATAGTCTTCTACGGCGGCGGCGGTGCCGCGAAAGAACATTTGGCGCCGTAGGTCTTCCCATTCCCGCATCGTTTCTACGATACCGCGGAAATTGTTGTACTCAACGAGCCTTCGCACGAGTTCAGCCCTCGGATCCTCCAACTCTTCGTCCGGCGGAATTGGGTCTGGCTTCGGCAGCATTATTCGAGACTTTATCTCAATTAGCGTTGCTGCCATCACGACATATTCGCCCGCGGCATCCAGATCAAGCTCTTCCAATGCAGACATGTAGATCAGATACTGGCGTGTTATCTCAGCAATTGGAATGTTGTGAATGTCTACCTGATTGACACGGATTAAGTGGAGCAGGAGGTCAAGTGGACCCTCAAACACAGGCGTAATGAAGTGAGGAAGGGAGGACGTGGACGAGGAGCTGTTCGCATGGGGTGGGGAGAGATTCATTGTAAACAAATGATACCGGTGTAACGGAGTTATAGTCAACCGTGGCGCAGTTTGATGCTGCGCCACGGGCGAACCATAAGTGGCTACTTTGTAATAACACCCGCGAGAAGGCGAATATATGCCGCCTGATAATAGATAGCTGGCTCGGATAGCTCCCAACTTGATTGAGGCCATGCCTCGTTAAAGTCCGCATAGGTTTTGGCGCGCGGCTGTTTCTTGATCCAGGTTACATCGCCACCTTTGTCCCCATTGTTCCCGCCGAACTGCTGGTTTGCGCCTCCAACAACGTAACCAGGAGGCGCGTTCGAGGAAAAAGGCGTTCCAAAGCCGTAGCGTTCGTGATAGATGTGCTGCATAGAGAGCTCGGCGCCCAGTGATTTCATGTTCGACATCAGAACTGCAGTGAATGGGTTAACTCCATGAAAGGAGTGGAGCATATCCTCCGCGCGTTGCCTTAGTCGCACCTGTTCTTGCGGGGCAATCTCTCCGTATTGAGCTGCCAGAAGAGCTGTAAATCCAAACGATGCCCTTACCGTGTTGCTGCCCCAGTGGTAGGCCTCTGGGTTCATCCATGCCCGATAAAGGTCGGATTGAACAGGGGGAGCAAACCTGCCATTGATTGCAGACCTCTGGAGTTGCTTGCGGATGCGTGCGGAAAGCTGAATGTCAGCGCCAGGCAGCGACAGGTAATCGGTCAGGGCTTCAGACATTCCAGCATCATAAGCGCTCCATGTTCCCTCGGAGAGCTGGCGAGTTTTCGGCGCTAACTTAATAACTGTTTCATTGAACTCCTGCTTGCCCGTTAAAGCGAACAGATGAATTGCTGCCATTGCCTCTAGGCGATCCTGATCTTCCGGTCCGCGATTGGCGATACCTGATTTGATTTCCCCGGTGTCCGATTTATAGGTGCGCGGGTGGGTATGAAAATAGGTCCAACCTAGTTCAGCTCTGCTTTTCAACTCTGCTGCATAGCTTGCTAACTTAGGAATCTTGCCGAATACGCGCGCGGCGTGAGCAAAATTCAGCGTCGTTGCGATGGTCGCGCCAGTACATTCCGGTCCATAGTAACGCTTTGCCGACGCGCCACTGTAGTCGATAGAGCCCATTTTTACATAGACGCCGCCGTCTTTAGCCTGCATCTTAAGGAGCCAGTCAAGCTGGTACTTTAGCTCGTCCAGCAGATCTGGTATCCCGTTTCCAGACTCTGGTATCCCAAAATCATCAGTGAAGGCCGCTGGGTTGGCGCGGTAGGCGTACAGCAGTGAGCTGAGCGTATCGGCATTAAAGGGAGGGTACTTATCCGTGTCGCCGGCATCCATCCAGCCGCCACTTAGGTCAATTTCGGTGCTCGCATCGTTTTTTGCCCATACGGCGCGTGCCTGACGATCCTGATCCATGTAGGAAGAGGTTTGCCAGGGGGATTCGGCATAAGGGGACTTGAAATCAAAAGAGAGACGCTGGTAAAAGTACATTCGTACTGCGGCACGAAGGACGCCTCTATATACTTCCGAGCCGATACTGAAGCAGGGCGACCGGAGTCTCGTTGATGGATCGTAGATGTAGTATCTGCCTGGGGTGCGCAGTGCGCTAAAATCGAACCACCAACCCTTGTCGCCCGAGTCTTCGTGTACGGCGCCATCGTGCCAGGGCGTAGGGGAGCCCTTCGCCACGATTGCGCCACCATTCGTGGTGGTGCGTACCTGCAGCTCAGGGCCCGGTGTGTAGTGATCCGACGCGTTGTAGCCTTTGACAGGGCTCGTGATGATCGCTACTTTTTCAGAATTAGGCAGGTAACCAAACTGATCCACCGCTATGCGCCCTGTAACGGAGGGCAGACCTGCTATAGTGACACCTTCCAGGCGTGGGACAGCGTAAGAAGGATAGGGTACGCCAGGAGGCTGTGCCAGCTGAGCCTGTAGGTTCTGTTGCGCTCTGCACGCAGTAAGACTCATCGTTAAAACCGCAGCAAGCAAGGAAACGACAACTCTGGATCCCATTGGCTAACTCCTCTGTTATACATCGGGGATTGTACGCTGAGGGAGTATTCTATCTAGTGATGCGGTGTTCCTGTGCCGGAAATGGAAACAGACTGTAGGACAACCTTGGCTCACAGAGCCGGGTTGCTTTCATGATGCAACGACTCGGAGCCTGATAGATGTTAAAAGCGCATTTCTACGATAACTCGTTGGCGGGTGTTTGTGATGCGGTAGGCGGTATTGCGACTTTTCGCAGGATATCAGAACGATTCCATCAGAAAATTGAGGCCGACCCGCTTCTCCGTGATCTGTTTCCGAAGGACATGTCCGCACTAGAAGAGCGGATCGCTCTGTTTCTGGCCGAGAGAACAGGCGGATTACCTGAATACACTTGTTCGCGCGGTAAGAACAGTCTGATCTGCCGGCACGCTCATCTTGCAATTGGACAGGCGGAAGCGGCTCATTGGCTAGAGCATATGAGAGAATCGTTAGCCGAAGAAGGCGTGCATCCGGATGTTGCGACAAGACTGTTAAATAACCTGACAAACGTTGCAGATACACTCGTCGATCCACTTGTTTTTTACTATTCCATGCCGCTTGCAGAATTGCGACAGAAGCTAATGGAAGATCCCGGTATCGCCCTCATAAACGAACACGGTAGAAACCTGCTTTGCGCTGCAGCAATTGGTTGGGACGCGTCTCGCATGAGACTTTTGCTCGAGTTTGGCGCGGATATTGATACGAGGGACGGTGGTGGGCATAATGCACTCTATCGCGTGTCTAACGGTCAAGGGATCGACGAACAAGGTCGTGCGGCCCTCGAACTCCTATTTACCTTTGGCGTGAACGTAAATCAGACAACAGGCGTTGGCGGCATGACACCATTGCACATGAGTGCACGAAGAGGCACCGTGCAGATTGGTGAACTACTGTTGGACGCAGGCGCAAATGTTGAGGCAACAGATAAGAACGGTGAAACGCCTCTTCGTCGCGCTGTTAACTGTGGACATGAGGGAATGGTTCAGTTGCTGCTTAGCCGCGGCGCGAATCCGCTAACCGCTGATAACAAGGGGCGCACCCCCATCGATGCCGCACGTACGGAAAGAATTCGACAATTGCTGGTACGCCAGATCTGAACGCAATTCGCGCTGTTCCTCACGTGCTTCTTCCGGCTCTGCCCACCAACATCTCTACTTCACGGCCTCATATCTAATAAGCACGCTTGCTCCAGGGCGAGAAACCTTTATCGGGAGTTCATCGCTAAGCTGCTTTCCTGTTCGTTTGGCCACTAACGAAACCTTTCCGTCCTCGCCAAGTGTCGAGACATTGTATACGCTATTGGGCCTAAGCCCACTCAATCCTACAATTATCCCAACCGTGCGGCAGTATTTCCGGCGGAATCCGTAAACGATGCCCGCGTCCCTATCCGGTCGGTGAATTTGGAATACCGCAAATTGATTCGGATCGACCGTGGCATCTGTAAGTGGATAGAAGTCTCCATACCAGAACCATCGGTTTCTCTGCGCCTCTTTAACAACAGCGCGGGCCTTGGTCTTCGCGAAGTCTGGCTCCAGATACGGGAATTCAGTATTTACGCCCATCGTTGCAGAACTTCGCATCTCATTGAAGTCTGGTTCCCAGCAGGAGATATTGAACTGCGGGAGATATTGAGCTAGCTGCATGCTCTGCATCTGGTTCCACTCTGGATGGCCAGGCGAACAGCCTGTATCTGAACGCCACAACGGGACAGATCGCATGATCATCTCAAGATCGAGACGGCGGCCGCCACTTGCGCAATTGTCGATCAACAGGCCCGGATGTCGTTGGAGAAGCGTATCCCACATCTTGTATAGCCCTTCGACATATCGAATCTCGGTGATACCTTGCCGATCCGGCGCGTCACTGGCTCGCCAGTAATCGAGTGGGTCCATATTGAAGTCGTTACGGTAAACATCCAGATTCCACTCGTCGATCCGTTTCGAGAGCAGATCTGTCAGCCAATCTCGGGCTTCAAGATCGTTTAGCTTATAGAGGCCGCCCTCTGTGCCGCCAATCACGTACTGGGGATGTTCGGTTGCGATCTGCGACCCCTTTGCGACTCGCTCCGGTTCGAACCAAAGAATGTACTTTAGATTGAGTTTGTGAGCGAGGTCTGTCACCGGCCTCAATCCATTTGGAAACTCGACCGGCTTGGCGTACCAGTTTCCCACTCCGTTTGGGAATTCGCCAGGGAACCAGGCGGCATCCAGCCAGGCGGAATCGAATCCCAGGTCTGCTGCGGCGCGGACATAGTCGAGTTGGCCTTTTTCTGTTGCCCAGCCTTCTCGGCCGTTATACCGATCGTATGTCTGTAGATTTAGCGGTAGCCATGCCGGTTTGTGGTTTAGTTGCGCGGCATAGTGAAACATGATGAGGCGTCTGAACCGGACATGCGCTGCTTGTTTGTCACCTTCCCAGGGCATCACCAGTACGCGAGGAGATCGGATGCTCTCACCAGGATGCAAGAGTAGATGCGTCTTCTCCATTCCTGCTCGTAGCCTGGCAGGCCCGTTACCTGACCTATCGATTGTGGCGGCCCACTGGCCTGTCCACCCGATGGCGGTGATGCAGCCCTGATGCGCATACTCCAGGTTGAACCAGGGGAAGGCAGTCATCGAAGAAGGGCGGCCACCCGTTGGCGCCATCGAGTAGCTTTTCCCGCCATCGATTTCGGTGCGGATTGGCGTGAATGAGTGTTCACTACACTCATCGCCATGAAGTTGATTGATGATCAGCGGGCTCTTAACGTAGCCGCTTCGCAGACCCACATCCACGGCCTGGATGTTCTCGATAATTGGGGTGTCCGCGCTGCCTGAATTTGTGAATGTAAGAACCCACTCCGCAGCGGGGTAGTCCTTGAATTCGCTGACCGTGGCGACGATCTCCAGTCCGGACAGCGGGTTCTTCCACGAGATGAGAAAGATCCGACGATTTAATGCGTCCTGGTCGATGCGAGTTTGATACGCATTTGGCTTGGCTTCCAGTCGGGATGATACTTCTGAGACAGTGCGGCTCATTGTTGGCAGCAGTTGGGAGCTTGGAATGCCGCCGTAAGTAAAGGAGAAGGGAGGTACTGTCGTTGCGGAAAGCAAAATGTCGAGCTGGTTATCGTCGAGATACGCAGTCTTACTGTCAGCCAGTATGAGCCTCGCGTTGGCCCAATCCGCCTGGTCACAGGTCGGCCCATCGCCGGCATCACCGACCTTTAGCGCCATCTCCTTCGCACCGGCAGGGATAGTTATGTCTAATGGTAATGGACCGTTATTGCCTTTGCGAACGTCTGATTCGTAGGCTTCAACGCCATCGAAACTAACTGCAAAAGTAACCGATCCTCGCGAACCTGCCGTGTCGTAGTTGTTATCTACGCCGACCTCCGTCTTGAACCGTTTGGCTCCGGTGGGCAACACGACAGCGATCTCACTCACCGCATGCGTCCCAAGCCCATGCTTATACATCTTCGAACCAATGCGCAAGGGAGTGTCGATACATGAGCGACCGAACTGCAGAACGCTGTGGTCTTGTCGGCGAACGGTCAGTGCGATCCGATTGGAAGGCGGCAGGCCCAGGAATGCACTGCGGACCCACTCGTGTATTCGCTGCACTTCAGCCGGAGAGGACATGATTGAGTCGTGAGATTCAGATGCGGGGATGTCAATCTGAGGCATCGTTCGGCCTCCCTGGGTCACAAATAAGACAGATGAAATGGCTATTGCGAGGTGAACTGCGTTTTTTTTTGATCGTTTAAACAAGGATGATACGGAAAATGCAAGGTGGATCGCCATCATCGGGATCTCCAGGTGCGCTGAGGCAGATTGCAGTATGCATATCCATCTCGGAGAATAAGGTCTGATGAACGGTTCCGTTGTGAACGATCGATATCCTGCGCTGGGTCAGGTCGAGGCGGGGTTGTTGCAGGTTGTGATGGGGGAGTTAGGTTTGTTGCCTGCGGGACAAAGTCCCGCAGACAACCAATGATGCTTTGGATTTACGGATAGTGCCCATTGGTAGTACTCAAGGTTATATTGAGACCACCGAGTAATGCACTCTCTGCTCCACTTGCCGTGTTTGTGTTACCTCCAACAATCGTGCTGTAGGGGCCCGTCGCCCTATTAGCCTGGCCACCGCTAATCGAGGCGTTTGTTGTGCTTGCTGCGTTGTTCCATCCGCCGCTAATTGAAGAGTACTGACCACTCGCGACGTTATCGCTTCCACCGCCAACAAATGCATATTGACCACTTGCCCAATTTGAAAATCCACCGCTGACAGATGAATTCCCGTTGCTTGCGAGGTTAGCATATCCGCCGCTGACAGACGCATAGTTTGCATGAGCTCGGTTACTAGATCCCCCGCTAACGGATGCCCATCCGACATCGGCAATGTTTTGGTATCCGCCAGTCACAGTGGCAAATGGCGCCAGCGAATCATTGAAGCTGCCGAATGAAACTCCGCCATAGGATGCAAAGCTGTTCTGCATTCCGACGATCAGGTTATGGCTTCCTGTGCGGTAATCGCCGCTCATGTTTCCGGTTTCGTCATACCCGACGATGAGGTTGCCGAGTCCGGTCAAAACCATGGCGCCGCCGTCGTTCGTGCTTCCAGAGCCATCCTGTACCCAGACATTGCAGCCTGTAATGAATGTGGCCGCAAACCCATTTGTGTCCTTACCGGATGTTATGTATCGTGTCGCCGTTTGGAGCGCAGTGATGTTTGTAGTCTGCGTTGAGGTCGTGCTCTGGAGCGTTGAGATTGCAGACTCGTCCGTGGCTATCTGCATGCTCAGGCTGTTTATCTCAGTGTTAATTGTGCCAAGCGATGTGTTTATACCGGTTATCGACGAGTTAATTGTCGTGATCGAGCTATTCGCTGAATCTAACGGAACGACCGCATAGGATGTCGTGGCCGTGTTACCGTTTCCGCCGAGTACGATCGAGTTTGCGCCATTCGTGATGTTACTGGCGCCGCCGGTGATAGCTGACGATGCGCCGTTCGTCTGATTACCGTACCCGCCAGTGATCGAGCTTGCCGATCCGGCTGCGGTATTGTTCTCTCCGCCACCAACGTAGCTGGAGCTTGCCGATGCGACATTTGCATAGCCGCCGCTTATTGCAGCAGAACCGCCGCTGGCAGTATTCGAGTTGCCTCCAGTAATTGATGCACCCGGGCCACTTGCAGTGTTCTGCCCACCACCACCGACGTAGGTAGAGTTCGCAGATGCCGTGTTCTGATATCCGCCGCCGATATTGGCGTAGGCTCCGCTAGCAACATTTCCGAACCCTCCCTCGACACAGGCGTATGTGTTCGAGATCGTGTTGTCGCTGCCGGCCACAATACCTCCGAAACTGGAGAACGAGTTTTGTGCTCCAAGAATCAGGTTGTGGCTGCCTGTGCGAACATCAGTATTTGGCATGTCATTCCGAAGCTCATCGTAACCTATAAAGACATTGCCCAGCCCGTTTGCGCTTGCAGTTTTCCCGGCGCCATTGTTGACGACTAAGTTGGCTCCCGAGATGGTCATCGTTGTGCCTGTCGTATTGACAAATTGCAAGGTGTTCTGTATAGCTGTAATCTGCGCCTGGAGTTGACCGGCTGTCTGTGAGATGGCCGCAGGTTTCGTTACAAAGAACGCGCCTGCAGCCAGTGTGAGCAGCAAGAGCCCGGCTATTGCCTTCTGGCGCTGCTCGGCCCGGGCAAGACGACGATCAGACAGGTCGGCCCGACTTTCCGATTGCTCGGCTCGCATTTCCGATTGCTCAATTCGGTGCAGCAATAGGTTAAATTCTGATGTTTCAGGTGACATACGTATTGGGTACTCCTGTGCCATCGGACGATGGCAATGACAATTTAGATTGAAACGTAATTTGAGCATAGCTAACAGTGAATATCGAACATTACGGATAGTGTCCGCCAGAATTGGTCACCGACTGATGTGATCCGCCAAGGATTGATGTAAATTGAGCGCTTGTTGTATTTTGGAGTCCTCCACTTATCGTGTCGTATACACCCGAAGACAGGTTGCTGATACCTCCTAGTATGGTGCACCACATACCGCTTGCCGTGTTAGCATTTCCACCGGCGACGGAAGAGGTAGTTCCGGAAGCGATATTGTCGGTGCCACCACTAACAGAGGCCCATTCTCCGCTTGCCGTGTTGTTCTGTCCACCCGAAACGGACGATAACTGGCCGCTTGCTGTATTGTTGAAACCACCGCTAATGGATGCACCGCTCTGAGAAGTTGTGTTCTCGTATCCGGCAGTAATGCTACTCAAGGATGAAAGCAATGCATTATTTGCACCAAAAACAGCGCCACCATAGGAGCTGTAGTTATTCTGCTGGCCAAGAATGAGGTTGTGACTGCCTGTACGCACATCTCCGCCGAACCGAGTATTGCCGATTTCGTTGTAGCCGATGATCAGGTTGCCAAGCCCCGTAAGCGTTCCACCTCCATCGTTCGTGGTTCCGGATCCATCTTGAAGCCACAGGTTGCAGCCGGTAATAAAGAGTGCAGGGTATCCATTGATGTCCTTGCCTGAAGCGATGTACTTTGTGGTCGCCTGGATCGCGGTGACGCTAGTACTGATGGCTGCCGTTGAAGTCTGCAGGCTGGCAATACTCGATGTCTGCCCGGCAAGGGTTGTGTTAATTGTGGCGATAGCTCCTGTTGCTGTGCTGAGCCCGGTGTTTAGCGCACCAAGTGAAGCGTTTATCGTTGCAATCGAGGTGTTGATGCCGGTTATCTGGGTGTTGATAGCTGTAATTGAGGTTGTGGTGGCATCGAGCGGAGCGACAGCATAGGACGCGGACGTTGTATTGCCGTTACCGCCGAGAACGATAGAGCTTACACCGTTTGCTGTATTTGTTGATCCACCGGTTATCGAAGAAGACGCCGCTGCCGCCTGGTTACCATACCCGCCAGTGACGGCACTCGCCGATCCAGCTGCCGTGTTGTTTTCACCACCGCCAACGTAGGTTGAGCTGCCGGATGCGACATTGGCGTAACCCCCACTTATCGCGGCGGAGCCGCCGCTCGCGATATTAGAATTGCCGCCGGTGATGGATGCCCCTGGACCGCTCGCGGTGTTTTGACCGCCACCACCTACGTAGGTCGAGTTGGCAGATGCGGTGTTTTGATACCCGCCGCCTATGTTCGCATACGCGCCGCTTGCCAGGTTACCAAATCCGCCTTCGACACATGCGAACGTACCTGCGATAGTATTGTCGCTGCCGGCAATGATGCCGCCCCAACTCGAGAACGAGTTCTGAGAACCCAAAACCAGGTTGTGGCTGCCTGTACGCAGATCTGTGTTTGGAGTGTCATTGCGGAGTTCGTCGTAACCAACAAAAATGTTACCGAGACCATTGGCAGTCGCGGTAGCACCTGCCCCATTGTTCACTACCAGGTTTGCGCCTGAGATGGTCATCGTGGTGCCGTTAGTGGTTACAAACTGAAGTGTCGCCTGAAGGGCTGCAATTTCCGCTTGAAGCTGACTGGACGTTTGCGAAACGGCTGGCGTTCTTGTGCTAAAGAATGCACTTCCAACTATCGTCGCAACCAGCAAGAACGCAATGGCTTTCTGGCGCTGTTCTGCGCGCACGAGCCGGCCCTCAGAGTTTGCTGCTCGTAATTCAGATCGTTCGATTCTCTGCAGCAGCTCGCCTGTGTCTGCCGTTGATGTTGGCATGAGTGACTCCTATACCACGCGGAGATAGTCGGAAAACTTCGGAAGATACGGGGAGAGGTATACGCGGCCTTAGTTCGTTTTGCAATGCAGCTATTCCTGCTTGAGGGCTAAAAGGCGGATCAGGCGTACGAATTAGTG
>CAIXIX010000567.1 GCA_903919615.1 uncultured Chthonomonas sp. | reverse complement strand
GGGCCGTCGGTCGCAGCAAGCAGCGACCCTACCGTTTGGGAGGCACTCCGTCGTACTGATTTGCGGATGCACGCTGAGCGCTTTCGGTCGCAGCAAGCAGCGACCCTACCGTTTGGGTGGCCAATCTGTGCACTGGGATGCAGGTGCAGGCTGATGGCTTTCGGTCGCAGCAAGCAGCGACCCTACCGATTATATGGCAATCCTATATGTTCAAGGACGCATTTATCTGTCACGAATCATCACGCAAACAGCTTCGTTACAACCGTTCCATCGAGATCGGTTAGGCGAAAGTCTCGACCGGCGACGCGATACGTCAGCTTCTCGTGGTTTAAACCTAAGAGATGCAATATGGTTGCCTGCAGGTCGTGTACGTTTACGATATCGGTAACGGCTTTAAAGCCAAAATCATCGGTTGCTCCGTGGATGTAACCGGCCTTCACCGATCCGCCAGCAAGCCACATTGTGTAGCCGTTGTTGTTGTGGTCGCGGCCATCGGCTTTGCCATTTGTCTCGACCGCGGGAGTTCTGCCGAACTCCCCACCCCACACAACCAGCGTGTCGTCCCACATGCCTCGCTGCTTCAGATCTACCAGAAGCGCAGCTAGCGCCTGGTCCGATTCAAGACCCAACTGACGATGGGCGCCCGCAATATTCTGGTGGGAATCCCACGGCTGGCCCGCGCCATGCCATACCTGAACATAGCGAACCCCACGTTCGAGAAGTCGGCGCCCGATCAGGATCTGTCTTGCCTGCGTGCCAGGGCCATACATCTCCAGAGTCTTGGGGCTTTCACGAGTAATATCGAATGCGTCTGTGGCCTCCATCTGCATACGGAACGCAAGCTCCATTGAACCGATCCGTGCTTCGAGCTGAGCGTCTTTTTGTCGTTCGATAAGATGGCGATGGTTCATCGCCTGAACAAGGTCCAGCTGAGCACGCTGAATGGGCTCGGTAAGCTGGCTGTTCTTGATGTTTTCGATCAATCGCTCGATGCGTGTATTAGCCGTATCGACATAGGTACCCTGATAGACGCCCGGCAAAAAGGCCGACCTCCAGTTCGCAGCCTCTTTGACGGGCAAGCCACCCGGGCACATAACGACGAACCCAGGCAGGTTCTGATTTTCGGTACCAAGACCGTACAGCACCCACGAGCCCATACTTGGGCGTTCTCGTGTGTTGTCGCCGCAGTTGAGCAGCATCAGGCTGAATTCGTGAACGGGAGTATCAGCATGCATGGAACGAATAACACAAAGGTCATCCACATGCTGAGCCAGCTTGGGGAAAATATCACTTACCTCAATGCCGCTCTTACCGTACTTCTTAAAGGTGAAGGGGGACTTAAATGCTGAGCCAACGGTACGCCCAGGGAATGCCAGTGCAGGCACGGTCTTGCCATGGTATTTTGTCAGTTCCGGCTTCGGGTCGAAGGTATCAACCTGCGAAGGTCCACCGTTCGCGAAGATGTGAATCACCCGTTTGATCCGCGGTTTGAAATGTGGTCGCTTTACGGCGAGAGGGTTTCCGCCATCGGTAAGCGATGGTGTTTGCGCATCTGCGTCCTGAAGCAGCGAGGCAAGGCCCATCATGCCAAATCCAACGCCGCAGCGGTTCAACATCTGCCGTCGCGTCAGGAACAGATCTTCCAGTTTCGGATCTTTATGAGCACTCATAATCCCATCCTTAGCCCGGATTATTAACAAAACCAGAAATGCGCGGTCGCAGCAAGCAGCGACCCTACCATACGCGAAACATTCTGGCTACGCGCACCTGTAAAACCAATACTCATTATGAGCCACAAGCGTCTGGAATGTGGCAGCTATTCTCACTAGATTGATCATTTGATCCACTCCACGTTGACGGGTTTGGTGGCATTCGCAGCATCTTGTTCAGCAAATTGTAAATCGGGCTTACCCACATGAAATTGGTACAGGTAGCGAATTCCGGACATTGGCGAAGTATTAAAGCCGATACCACCCCATGCTGCTGAATTATCCCAGTAGGTGATATCGGATGACTTCGATAGCGAAACACAGGTGTGGAACCATCCATCCCCGGTCACCGAATACCAGGCCGGGTTTTGAGCAAGGTTAGAGACACCTTCTCCGTCTCCTGAGCCATCCACCAGCGCTTTGTACCCACCACTATCCAGGTACTGTCCGCCCCGAACGTAGTAGGCACGGCTGAAGACGCCGAAACCACCGATTGCATCGCCACCAATCTCGAACCGATCTGGATAAAATGTGAAGGTTTTATGCGTTTCAACGCCTGACAGCAGCTTCTTGCGAACGAAAACGCAGGTTCGAACTGGACCGTCCTCCATCACTTTGAATTCGACGACGTCTCCGGGCTCTTCGGTCCAACCTGTTGCTGCAGATGAGAACATGAGGTGGGATATAACCGGCTTGCCCACTTGCTCTATGTCTCTAAGCGTACCGTTCTCGAAGTGCGCCATGTAGGTGACGCCTCGATAGCGTGCAGTGGAAGTGTCCCAGCCGCTAGCGCCAGTCGGCCAATACTTTTGCGACGATGTTGAATTGTAGAGCAGAGCCATCGAGCCATAAGCCATCTTAACTATTCCCGGGACGGAGAAAACGATGCCGGGCTTCCCCTCTGCTGCGCCTAGTTGCGCAGGCAATAGCTGGACTGGCTTACCGGCGGTGTCACACTGGACAATTCTCGCCGATCTGGGGTCGGCCCCGGTTGGAAGAGGAATAGCGACGGTTTGTCCTACTCGATTGATCGAACCGCTATCCAGACGAAACCGCCGAATATGCAGCCATCGCGAGAAGTCTGGCGCGACGGTCAGAGCTGCCTCGGCGCGATTGTTACGATCACAAAGCTCTTTCGCTCCGGTATCTGCGACCAGGATGAGGCGATGGGCGCCGTCAAACAAGCTGGTATCAAGCTTGAACGATATTTTGCACGTTCCTCCAGCAATGGCAGTTCCTGTTTTCGTACCCAATAGGGCGCCCTCCTTCTCGCGATCCGCGTACAGCCTCAGTCTGAAGGAGCTTGCATTGGCCCCTCCAACGTTGTGTACCTTTACGATCAGGCTAGAGGGTGCGCCTTGCTTTACGATTGCTGAAGGCAGTACAGAAATGTCAGCACTATCAATTTCCAGGTCCGGGTGTTTTGCAGCAGCTCTGCACAAAATATCGAGAGATGTACCGCCGCCAAGATCGAACCCTAGATTGTTGCCGTGTTTTTTGACGGACATATGCTTAATTCGCACTCCTTGCGAATCGAGCAAATAGGTTCGTGTTGTTGCGAAGTCCCACTGTTTATCACCTAGTCGCGGATCGGCAACGACAACGCCTTGCGGCTTCGTTGTATTCAATCGAACCTGATCTTGCCCGGTTGCAGTCAACGTGCCTACACTTCCATTCACCTCGCCGGCGGCGTAGCCAGGCATGCGAATGGTGGTTACGGCTTTCCCGGAGCCGAACCTTGAAACTTCAACCTGACGGCTCTGCTCGAAACCGGAGCCGACTGCCAGCCAGCCGTTCTGCGGCAGAAGGTACTTATGGCCGGCATGCGTGAACTCGAAGTTCTCCTTGCCGAAGTTGACGGTGCACTCAGCTCCATTGGCAAATCGCGTGCGCTGTACCGCGTGATCTGGCGTGAGAAACTCGTGACTGATCATCTCGGACGCCGCAACCTTCTCCTGGAAGCGGCATACATTGCGAATTGTACGCAGGAAGACGCTGCGGTCCTTGTTCCAGGCTCCGCCGCCATCGGCCCAAAGCATGGGCATCGTTCCGTAGAGGATATTGAAGGCGTCTTTCTTCTCTATCGTCTCGGGCGCCGCGTCCATCAGATAGTCGTTCGAATCGCCCCAGTACCAGGTGGAGACGACGCAGTCGTGAAACACAAGCTCCCACAACGGCACGCGCCACTCATGTCCCAAGCTCCAGCGGTCGTACACATCCCAGGAGTTCCAATCGCTCGATCCGTCGAACTTCTCCTGGCGGTTCTTAGGATGCATCAGGTGACCGGCAGGCCATGGGAATCGATTGCCGCTCATCATGCCTTCGATGTAGTCCTGCCGGGCTGCGCCCCACCAGATGCCGTGTTCTCCACCAACCACAAGGCCATGTGAACGATCAACTTCGAGAAGCACCTGTCCTGCTTCGCGTTTGTCAGAGTTCGTTAAAGGATGGAGAGGATCGAAACACTCGTAGAGGCCCTCCGCGGTGGTTACATCAATGAAACGGCCCAGGTACGGGTGGGTCTTGAGGAGCGTATCGATCACGATCTTGGCGGCTGGCGCCCATAGCGCCGGGCAGCGCTTCATGTACTGTATTTTTTTGTCGTAAGTGAGCCAGGCCTTCATCCGTTCGCCGTTCGGCAGCATGACAGCGGCCTCGGGGATAAGATCGTGCGACGAATCGGGTTGTCGCCCTGCCTCGAGGGGCAATATATCCGTATAGTTATCGTATTCGCTGGTAAGGTAACCGAGCGCATTTATCTGCTTCATCTCATCCGGTGTCGTACGTCCATGGATCAGCATCTTTTCAACGCCGGCCGCTTTAGCCTCCTTCGCAAATGCCAACCGGGTATCTCCCCACACGTCCGGCGCACCGAACAGCCGCTGGATGTTCGGGTTGCGCTTCAGCTTCACACTGAACGGAACTACCAATCCTGCCCGCGTTGCATAGTCGCGATAGGCTTTGGCGATGGCTACATAACCGCCTTTTGGAACAAATCGGATCAACAGTTTGCGCGCATATCGGAAAGTGCCTTTGCTCGGGCGCCATCCTAGATGTGGCGCGTATACCTTAGATCCCTGTACGTCAAAGCGCCGACACTGAATAAATGCATCGTCACTAGTTTCGAGAATCTCGCAATATCCATAGCCTACTTTCAGGTCGCACACGCCAACGAAGGGCATGTCGAGACGGCCGCCTTCGAACCAGGAACTCGGGAACGGATCAAGGTGCAGTGGGTAGATATGGCCATCACAGTAATCCGCAACGGCTAACACTGCGTCTGGCGTTTCGAGTATAAACGGTTTCAGGAACAGAAAGGGATCTTGAAGGTCTGTTTTCTCTGGGCTCGTTGTGGCTGGCAGGGCAGTCACCTGTAGATCCGCGCCGTCCGGAGGCAGAGCCAGGCTTATGTTTACCAACCTTGACTTGCCTTTGAAGTCTCCAAACTGCGTAACGAAAGAGACAGAGCCGGCCCGCGTAGTCCTGAGTTCTGTAAACGGGTGATCTGCGGCTTCCGCCTGCTTCCAGATGCGTCCACTCACTTTATCCGCTACGTTAATCCCGCCTGGGCTCGCAGTCACTGTGACCTTGAGCTGGTTATTTTCAATCGTCCAGGCATCGCCCTGCTGAGTAACCGTCTGCGCCGAGAGTGGACGGCTCGCAACTGCCAGCACGGCAGCGACAAGTACAACCGATGACATAACGCGAACAAGCATCACCCACCTCCCAGGAACGATTACGAATTAGACTTGCGATGAATTGTACGCGTTATCCTGCAAGCACCAAATGCGCACCTGTGTAATTTGTCTAGCAGGATTCAATAGCAATAAGATTAAAACAGTACACACTGTAGATAATTGTTTGTCACAAATATAATTTATGAAGGAGGCAGGCTTTGAAACTGGTCAGATTAATGCAAAATCTGCTCGTGGTAAGTTTGTGCTTGGCATTCGTGCCGAATTGCCGTGCAGACAGCCAGCTCGATGCCATCTTGCACCGCATCGAAGCGAAATCAGCGAGCCTTAAGAGTCTCAAGGGGACCGTTACGGTGTATCAGGTTCAAGGCTCCACCAGAATTAGCTCATCCGGGACGTTCTGCCTGAAAAAGCCCAATTTTGCGCTCATCGTCGTCAAGGGCAAGCAGCTGAACAGCACAGTATTTGCCGACTCAAAGCAAGTACTTACGTTTCTTGATTCAAACCAGTATATGACCCAGGCGCCTGACCCGAAAGGTCGCAACATCTCGCTGATGTGGGCCCTACAAATCGGTATATTCTTCGATGCCCCGACCATGGTCTCCCAGTTCGCGGGCATGAAAATGGCCCATGCCGGGCGAGAAACCGTCGGTGGTGAGACTTTCGATCTGCTAAGTTTAGATGATTCTACGAGCAGCGCGAAGTTATTTGTCGATCGCTCTGGCATTGTCAGGCGATTGGTGCTCAAGGAGGGAGTAGCCTCTGGCACGACAACCCTCGGCGCGGAGATTTCGAACATTCGGGAAAATCCTGACTTAGCTCCATCTGACCTTGCTTTCCAGATTCCCACAACCGCTAAAGAATATAAGCAGCCGGATTACACGGCAAAGCTCATCGGGGTCGGGCAGTTAGCTGAAAAGTTTGACCTTACGGGCCTCGATCAGGATCGCATTACGCTGGATAGCGCTGGAGCAGGGAAAAAGGCAATTCTTGTCAACTTCTGGTTCTATGGTTGAGGCGCGTGCCGTGAGGAGTTTCCTCATTTGCAGAAGATCTACCAGGAGTTTAACGACAAAGGCCTCGAACTGGTAGCAATAAACGGTATGGATGACAAGAAGACGATCCGCGATTACATAACCAAGAACCACTTTACCTTTAAGATCGGCCTCACGGGAAAAAAGGTGGGCGCTGCCTATGACATCGCGGATAAATACGGTGTGCAGGCATACCCAACAAACTTCCTGATGGATCCGAGCGGCAAAGTGTTGTGGCGAGGCGTCGGTTTTGACGAGAAGGAGCTGCGCACGGCACTGTCAAAAGCAGGAATAAAATAGGACAATTGAGAAGAGGCGGCACTCTTAGAAGGGTATTTGCGTACCTTGCTATAAATGAACGCCATCATGAACCCTCAACTCAAACATCTCGTTGCACCGTTAGCGATCCTTGGGTCGCTTACAGCTTCTGCGGTGATCGCTGCGCCGCCACCAGCACATAAGTCGGATAAGATCGTCTTCAATCGAGACATCCGTCCTCTGTTGTCGGATAACTGTTTCGCCTGCCACGGTCCGGATAAGAACAAGCGGCAGGCAGACCTGCGACTTGATCAGCCCAACAGAACCGTCGTACCTGGCAATGTCGCAGGCAGCGAGTTAATTCAGCGAATCGTTAGACCCGATTCCGACGCTTCTTCGATGCCTCCCGCAAGTTTCCACAAGAAGCTAACCCTGGCGCAGAAGAGTTTGCTCACCCAGTGGATTAAACAGGGCGCTGCCTACCAGAAACACTGGGCATACGAGCCCCCCATTAAGTTTGCTATCCCAGCGGACAAGAATGCGATAGACTTCCTCGTGGGGAAGAGACTTGCGTCAATAGGACTGAAGCCATCGCCAACTGCGGATCGTCGCACCTTAGTTCGGCGGCTTTATTTTGACCTTCTGGGACTTCCTCCAACTGCGAACGAAGTAAACGCTTTCGTTACGGACAAGGCGCCCGGCGCATACAACAGGTTAACAGAACAACTGCTTGCTAATCCGCACTACGGCGAACGCATGGCGCAGGGATGGCTGGATGCGGTTCGCTTCGCCGATACCATTGGTTACCATAGCGATAATCCGCGAAACATCTGGCCATATCGCGATTATGTTATCAACTCCTTCAACAGCAATAAGCCCTTCGATCGGTTTACCCGTGAGCAGTTAGCGGGAGACCTTCTCCAAGATGCAAATCAGGAAACACGCGTTGCCTCGGCCTATAATCGCCTTATCCTTACCACCGAAGAAGGAGGCGCGCAAGCCAAAGACTATGAGGCACGCTATCTAACGGACCGCGTACGCGCAGTAGGCACCGTTTGGCTCGGTCAGACAACGGGTTGTTCGCAGTGCCACGATCACAAATTTGACCCAATTAAAACCAAAGATTTCTACTCACTAGGCGCTTTTTTTGCCGATATTGACGAAGCGATAATTGGCGGACGAGAACCAGGCATGCTGGTTCCCACTCCAGAACAAGCGAAAGAGCTTGCCCGCAGAACCGACACACTTGAGGGACTTCGAAAGAGCTTCGATGGTCCGCACCCCGACCTGCGGGATGCTGAAGACGCCTGGATCAAATCTTTGCAGAATCAGGCCGCTGCAGAAAAGCTCTGGAATCGGCTGAAGCCTGCCGCAGCACAGGCGATGGGTGGAACGCAGCTCAGCATCCTTCCGGATAACTCCATCCTGGCTAAAGGCGACAATCCGGAAAGGAATGTATACACAATAACGGCTGCCGCTACCGGACGCATTTCCGGAATTCGAATTGAAGCGCTGCCGGATGGCTCGCTGCCATCGCAAGGCCCTGGGCGTGCAGGCAATGGCAACTTTGTCCTCACAGGTGTAACCTTGACTGTTACAGGCCCCGAAGGTAATCGCTCGGCTGCTTTCTCTGCCGCCTCCGCGAGTGTTGAGCAGTCGATCATTGCCGAAGGCAACCCGTATAAAAAATGGAGCGCAGCGTCCGTCATCGATCCTGGTAACAAGAACGAAGCATTCGGATGGGCTGTGCTGCCGGAGATTGGCAAGCCGCAGTCGCTGGTGCTCACTCTCGCGACGCCGATCAATGTCGCTGCAGGTGAGAGCCTACAGATCGGCATTCGTCAGAACCACGGTTCCAACCACAACCTGGGCAGATTCCGGATATCTACTACCGCCGACATAGCAGTGCTCTCTTCCCAGATCACTAGTGCACCAGAAGAGATCATTTCGACCGCAGCAGTCGCGACGCGATCTCCCGAACAGACGAAAAAGCTGGATGACTACTTCAAGAGCTTTACGCCTGCTCTGGCAACTTTGCGCAAGCAGATTGCAGATGCGACGAAAGAACGGGACGATTACGAAGCTTCCATTCCGCGATGCATTGTGTCGCGCCAGAACAGCTCTCCCCGACTTGTTCGCATTCTTCCACGCGGCAACTTCCTGGATGAGACCGGAGAGATCGTAAAGCCCGCAACACCTGCGTTTCTTCCAGCGCAGACAGGGGGAACACGCCTGGACCTTGCCAACTGGATCGTGAACAAGCAAAATCCCCTCACCGCTCGCGCTGTAATGAACCGAATGTGGAAGCAGTTCTTCGGTAATGGCCTCAGTAAAGTCATTGAGGATCTCGGCGCGCAGGGAGAGCCACCCAGCAACCCAGACCTATTAGACTGGCTCGCATGTGAGTTTATGGACAGCGGCTGGGACGTGAAGCACATGGTCCGGATTATTATCAACAGCGCAACCTACAAGCAGGTCTCAACGGCCAGCAAGGAGCTTATGGCACGGGACCCCTATAACAGGGAGTATGCACGCCAGGGCCGGTTCCGACTTGAGGCAGAGGAGGTGCGCGATAATGCGCTTACCATTGCCGGCCTTATCAGTTTGAAGATTGGCGGACCGAGCGTAAAGCCTTACCAGCCAGAGCGCTACTGGGATAATTTGAACTTCCCTGTTCGTGAATACGTTGCCGATACGGGCGAAAGCCAGTACCGCAGAGGTATTTACACCTGGTGGCAGCGTTCGTTCGTTCATCCATCTATGCTGGCTTTCGATGCGCCAACGCGGGAGGAGTGCGCGGCGGACCGGGGCAAATCGAATATTCCTCAGCAGGCTCTAGTTCTGCTTAATGACCCCACCTATGTTGAAGCATCCCGCGTGTTCGCGCAAAGGATCCTCAAGGATTCCTCAGGCGCGCCTGCGCTGCGAATAGCCTGGGCATGCCAGCAGGCGATTCAACGATCGCCAACGCCCGCGGAATCTGCGACGCTCCTACGTGTTTATGAACAGCAGAGGACCAAGATTGCGTCCGATCCCGCATCTTGCGACGCACTGCTGAAAGTTGGGCTCACGCCCGTTCCAGATGGCTGTGATCGAACTGAACTTGCCGCGTGGACCCACGTAGCGCGAGTGCTCTTAAACCTGCATGAGACAATTACTCGCCCATAAGGCCGATACATAAATGAAGACCGATCAAGAAACAATCGATAATGCAAGCCTGGCAATGACACGAAGGGCGATGCTATGCCGTACCGCAACTGGCATGGGAGCCGTTGCGCTCGCGTCGATAGACAGACCTGCGTCTGCTCAGCAGATTCCCTCTCTCGTTACCCTTCCGCAAAAGGCAAAACGCATCATCTGGCTCACCATGGCGGGTGGGCCTTCGCACCTCGAAACCTTTGATCCCAAGCCTGTGCTTGGCCAAATGCACGGCAAGCCGATGCCGGAAAGCTTTACCAAGGGCCAGCAGATCGCGCAGCTTCAGGGCCAGAAACTGATCTGCTACGGTCCGCAGCACACTTTCACCGCATTTGGCAAGAACAAGACGGAGATCTGCTCCCTGTTTCCGCAAATCGGATCTGTGATTGACGATATCTGTATTATTCGTTCGATGACGACGGATGCCATTAATCACGATCCTGCTCATATGTTTATGAATACGGGCTTCCAGATCGCAGGCAGGCCCAGCATGGGAGCATGGGTTACCTACGGGCTTGGAAGCGCCGCAAAAGATCTGCCCGGATTCGTCGTGTTGACATCGCTAGGTCAGGGCGGCCAAAACCAGCCAATAGCAGCGCGACAGTGGAGCAATGGATTTTTGCCTAGCAAGTATCAGGGGGTTCAACTGCGAAGTAAAGGGGATGCTGTTCTCTACCTCGCGAATCCGCCCGGTGTATCCCGTAACAGCCAGGATACCGATATTCAGGCGATCAATGCACTAAACAGGCAATATGACGCAGTGGTCGACGATCCAGAGATCGCAACGCGCATCGCTCAGTACGAGCTGGCGTTCCGAATGCAGGCCAGCGTACCGGAACTGATGGATATCTCCAGCGAGAAGCCTGAGACGCTTGAGCTCTATGGATGCAGACCAGGCGATGGATCATTTGCAAGTAACTGCCTAACGGCTCGTAAATTGGCAGAAAAGGGTGTTCGCTTTATTCAGCTCTATCACAAAGACTGGGATCATCACGGCGACATCAAAGAGGGAATCAGGCTGAAAGCGCTCGAGATTGATCGTGCCTGCATGGCCTTGATCACAGACCTGAAGCAGCGCGGCATGCTGGATGATACGCTGATCGTGTGGGCAGGAGAATTCGGACGTACGCCAATGTCTCAAGGTGGTACGGGACGAGATCATCACAATAAGGCGATGTCGATCTGGCTCGCTGGCGCGGGAGTGCGCGGAGGGCAAGTATACGGCGCGTCAGATGACCTTGGCTACGCAGCCACTGAAAACCTAACAACCGTTCACGACCTGCACGCAACCATGCTCAACCGGCTTGGCGTAAATCACGAGACATTCACGTTCAAGTTCCAGGGCCTTGATGCGCGCCTCTCAGGAGTCGAGCCGTCGAAGGTGATCAAGGATATCCTGACATAGCAGGTGTTCGGTTTTGGGTGTTGGGTGTTGGGACAAATGCACTGGCTGGTGTAAGCCGATTGGCTGGTAGGGTCGCTGCTTGCTGCGACCGAAACCAGTCAGCCCGCACCCTGCTTCCGTCCGGAGGCGTGCTGCCCTGTCCCCTCCCCGCGAGCTTGCGGGCTCCCTAAACATGACTCATATCTCAGGGAGCCATTTTCAGGCACAAAGCGAAGCGGAATAATCTTATCCCCCTCCCCGCCCCTAATAATGATTCATATCTTTTGTAATGACGGTGGCAGCCCGGCATAGCCCTTCTTGGTGGGTTTTACCTGTGATTTGTTATCGGCGTGCGTGC
>CAIXIX010000566.1 GCA_903919615.1 uncultured Chthonomonas sp. | reverse complement strand
TGCCGCAATTATTTCAAGCTCTTTAGCATGTTCATTTTTCGGGTTACTCAAAAGTGTCCTCCCACTCGCCAACTTACACATTGGAGCAGAAAATCCCTGCCGGCGCCGACTGAGCGAGCTTGCTACCGAAATCAGACCTAACGCCTGCCCTGAATCAGTAGCACGCGATGAAGCCTACGCAGGGAACCTCGGCGTATTTCATACCGTATGCAGAGTGTGACGGATCAACCGGTAGTTATCGCCGAGTATAATGAAAGCGCTATCAATACATTAGTTTACTGGCTAAATGACCTGCCTGGAGGGAACGGTTCGAATGAAGAGAGTTTTTGGTGCAGCTCTAGTTGTCTCGGCGCTGGCGATTGCAGCGCTGTCACCTTCAATACGATCTGTGGCACAGCCACGGCAGCCAGCCTTCGTTCATGCTGCTCCCGTGAATCCTGTTACTGTAGAGAAGGGCAAAACTACAGTAGTCACCCTCAAGATAACTATCGACAAGGGCTATCATCTGCAAGGCGCCAATGCTAAGGACCCTTATGTACCCACATCGGTCACCGCTACCTTGCCACCTGGTGTTAGCCTCGGGAAAATCAGCTATCCGCCCTCTGTCAAAAAAGAGTTTACTGGAGAAACTTTGCCGGTGTACGAGACCAAGATCGATATCAAAGTTCCTCTGATTGGTGGCGATTCGATGAGTCCTGGGAAATCGTCGATACATTTCGTTGTTAATTATCAAGGATGTAACACGACATCTTGCTATCCGCCAACGAAGCTGGATATTCCATCAACTCTCTTTATTAAGTAAAATTACTGAACGGGCGTGGATGGCGTTTTCGCCTTCCACGTGCCGATCCGCTACTGATGCTCTCTGAAAGCTCTCCTATATGCTGAGACGTGTTCTCCTGCTATTTGTTGTCATGCTTGCGCTCTCACATCGAGCCCTGGCTGGTCCAGTAACCTGGAAGGCTACGGTTGCTCCAGTCGATCTTCGGGCTGGTGAGGGCGGACAGATTGTGCTTCGCGCGACAATTCAGCCGGGATGGCATATCTATTCTCTAAGTGAAATCAAGGACGGGCCGAAGCCAACACAGATCGAGCTGGTAGACGGCAGCCCCTTGACGTTAGCAGGAGATCCCGCTCAGCCGCCCGTGGCAACAGCGAAAGATGCCATAACGGGCAAACTGTGCGAGAGATATGAGCATAGCGTTTCGTTTGGGCTAGGCTTCGCACTAGCTGAGGGCATAATCGGGCCAGTCAAGGCGACGCTTAAGGTTACCTACCAGGCGGGCAGTGCGACGCGTAACGACGCTCCAACTACGGAACTGGTGCCCGTGGAGTTGACTCCTGTAGCAGGACCCGCGCGCGAGGACCGTCGCGATGCCATTGGAACGCTTCCAACGCAGGATTCGACCAGACCTACGGATCCGATTGACCCCGCCCAACAGGGCTCGGTGGCGGAAGCGCGAAGCAAGGGGTTGTTCGTTTTTATGGTGTATTGCTTCGGTGGAGGATTGCTTTCGCTCCTTACACCGTGCGTTTTCCCCATGATCCCGCTCACTGTCAACTTCTTTACGAAAAGGCAGGCGACCTCTAGGCGTGCTGGCATTCGCGATGCATCGGCATACTGCATTGGAATAATCGGAACGTTCACGGGCGTAGGTCTGTTCATGACCGCTGTGTTTGGCGCCAGCGGACTGCAAAAGCTTGCAACAGATCCCTACCTCAATATCGGGTTTGCAGTGTTGTTTGTCGCGCTGGCGGCGAACCTGCTTGGGTTTTTCGAGATTGCGGTGCCGCAAGCATTGCAGCAGCGAGCACAGACCGGATCACGGAAGAGTGGAATTGCGGGACCAATCTTTATGGGTGTCGCGTCGACAATATCCAGTTTTACTTGCACTGGAGCTATTGTGGGATCGCTTCTTGCGACCGCCGCGACTGGCGATCGTCTCTATCCGCTGCTTGGAATGCTATCCTTTAGCACTGCCTTTGCGTTGCCATTTTTCTTGCTCGCGCTATTTCCTCAGTATCTTTCGAGGCTTCCGCGCTCGGGAGCATGGATGGTAAGCGTAAAAGGATATATGGGCTTTATCGAACTTGCCGCGGCGCTCAAGTTTCTGTCTAACGCGGACCTAGTGTGGGCAACGGGATTAATTTCACGTGGTTTGTTCCTGGTCGTCTGGGCTGTCATCGCCGGTGCAGCAGGGCTTTACCTCCTCGGCGTTTTGCCAGTAAAAGGGCATCATAGGGGAGCCATCGGGCCACTACGAAAGTTCGTTGGTGTGGCATCGCTCGCCGTAGCGCTCTGGTTTGCTGTTGGATCGAGAGGACATAGCCTTGGATCCGTCGAGGCTTTTTTGCCGCCAGAACCATCGCACTGGATCGAGAGTTTTGAGAAGGCGAAAGCCGAGGCGAAGCGAACAAATCGGCAGATATTTATCAATTTTACTGGCGTGACCTGTACCAATTGTCGATTTATGGAGAAGACGGTATTTACGCGACAAGATGTGAAGGACAGCCTCAAACAGTATGTTTTAGTAGAGCTCTATACCGATAGAACCGGCGCACATCGGGCAAACGACGAGCGCAACCAGAAGCTGGAAGAGGAGCTAACCAAGACAGTAACATTACCGGTTTATGTGATCGCTACACCAGATGGCAAGCCCGTAAGTATTTTTCCTGGATCTGCACCAGACCCAGCTTCATTTGTAGCGTTTTTGAGTCAGTCTCATCCCCGAGCGTTATCTCAGAGATAATGACTTGGGTCCATAGTGCGGCCGCTGCTTTAATTAGCTGTTGAATTTCATTGATCCGTGTTGTGTGAGCTGTGATTGGCGCATGGACGCGATCGATTCAGATTGAGGAGGATAGGATTGCGATCGTTATGGGCAGCGCTTATAGCCCTTGGAGCGAGCACCGCTGGCATTGCGGTGTGGGTATCCGTGGGAGTCTGCCTGCTCGCCTACTACTCCACTCATCCTGTTCGAAGCAAACGCTGGAAACGCACTCCAGCAGATTTCGGCGCAAATTTCGAAGATGTGAAATTCGTGTCTCGCGATGGTGATGTCGGTCTCTCAGGTTGGTTTGTTAATCCCGAAGCTGATGCCGTTGTTGGCGACGGTCAAGCGAAGGGTGTTGTCGTACTATGTCACGGTATGCTTGCCGATCGGCGAGAAGTGCTTCCGTGGGCAGAGGCTCTTTGGAAGCAGGGCTTTGCCGTGCTTCTCTTCGATTTCAGAGCCGTTGGCGAGAGCGAAGGGGAGCGATGCAGCGCTGGCTATTATGAGGCAATGGACTTGTGTGGCGCAGTAGATTACGTTTCAGCCCGGCCCGACTGCGAAACCCTAGCTATAGGTGTCTTCGGCTTTTCAATGGGCGGCGCTGCAGCGATTATTGCCGCCGCGGATGAACACCGTATAGTCGCCGTTGCTGCACATGGAGCCTTTGCTTCTCTCGATCGTGCACTTATCCAGCG
>CAIXIX010000565.1 GCA_903919615.1 uncultured Chthonomonas sp. | reverse complement strand
TCGGCAGACAGTTCTTTGAAATTCTGTAGCAGCCAATCCGTAAGCCTTCGCGCGCTGATAAAGGTTGCTCTGTCCCCATATTTCGCCAGATAACCTAGTGTAGTAATTCGCTCTAAGGTAGAACCAGGCAGATAGTCTGGCCGCAGAAACCAGAGGCAACGTAATCGGTTCGCCTCCACCAATTGGATGATTTCAGCGTTGACAGCTTCTTCAGTAACAACCAAATGTTCTGCGTCCATGATACGGTTATAGTACCGCGAGGAGAGCCGAAAGCCAAAGTAGGACGAGCATCATTGCATTCCGTTGAAGACCAATTTTGACAAATATTGAAGATGAAAGTGATGCGAGCAGCCAGCGCGGGGAAAAGTATCGCGCAAAGGGCGCCAAGCCATAATGCAGCGGAGCCGCAATAAGGCCAGAATGCACAAGGTTTTGCCTGGATGCGTGTCGAACCGGCGCGGCAAATGTACAATAACATTTGAAAAAAAAAATCTCAATCCTGCTGACACATTCGCGGTGTGGACCGCAACTTCTTCTCAAAACGAGAAGAAGCTCGTGGATAATGTGCATAAATGTCCGATTCGTGGGGGACTTTAATGTCGTCAATGTTGTTTGCATTTGCTGCAATGGTACTGGCAGGTTACGGCTTGCCTGTACGATCCGAGACCTGCGTTCCTGTGCAACGCACCGGACACACCATTTACTTTGTAAATCCAGTGGACGGCAGCGACAGCGCTATCGGCACGTCGAAAACAGATGCATGGAGAAGTTTCGCTCCGCTCAATGCCAAACATCTATCCGCTGGGGATCGCGTAATGGTATATCCCGGCGATCATATCGAATCGCTGGCGCCTCAAGGATCCGGAACGGCCGATGAGCCGATCGAGATCCGCTTTCACGCGGGATCACACCGCTTCCATTCGGATTCTGCGCTCAGACTTGCCGCCTATGTCTCAAACTCGGCGGATGATCCAGAGACTCCGAGGCCGATTGGCATTGTCCTCCGCAATATCTCGCATCTAGAGCTGGTTGGTGAACCGGATACGAAACTTACCTTTGTCGGTAGGATGACGCAGCTCTTCTGCGAGCATTCCGATGATATTGCATGGCGGCATCTGAGTTTCGATATGGAGAGGCCGACGGTCTCGGAGTTCTTCGTGGACGAGGCTGATGGAAACCACGCCGTCGTTCGAATTGCGGATGGATCGACTTACAAGATTGAGAATGGCCAGTTTGCGTGGACCGGGGACCTAGGCCCGGGCTGGACCATGGTGCAGGTCGCAGACCCAAAGACGGGCGAAAGCCGGCGCGTAGGGAGGATGGATCCGTTCTCCAATTCGGCTGCTGAGCGGCTGCCAGATGGCCGCATCCGCCTAAGCTATGCTGACGTCAAGTGTTCGTTGCTGGCTGGCAAGCAGTATCAGTTTCGCAATGTCACTAGGGATACGGTTAGCGGTGCAAATATGCGGTGCAAGAATGTGAGGTTTGCCGACTGCAAATTTCACAGCCTCCAGGGAATGGGGATTGTCAGTCAGTTCTGTGAGAATGTCTCGTTCCGGCGTGTCGACGTTGTGCCGCCCGCAAGATCGAACCGGAGCTGCGCCGCCTGGGCCGATTGTTTCCACTTTTCCGGCTGTTGCGGACGCGTTGAGATCATCGATTGTAAGTTCTCAGGAACGCAGGATGATCCCGTAAACGTGCACGGCACCTTCCTCCGCATTGTCTCTAAGTTGTCTCCAACTGCAATCATCGTGAAGTTCATGCATCCGCAAACCTACGGCTTTGCTGCGTTTCAACCGGGAGACAAAGTGGAGCAGGTTAGCCATAAGAACCTGCGCGGCTACGCGCCGAACACGGTTACCCAAATCGAGGGGCTTAGCCCCAGCTACTGGAAGGTGACGCTAAAGATGCCGGTTTCCGACTTCGCTGAGGGCGATGTGCTGGAGAATATCAGCTGGTATCCCGAAGTCGAAATTCGCAATTGTCACGTTACAATGTGCTCGACGCGTGGGTTTTTGATCACGACACGCGCAAAGGCGGTCATCGAAGGGAATAAGTTTCTCAACTGTGCGATGAGCGGAATCGATATTGCCGATGACGCCAATTCCTGGTTTGAGAGCGGCGGCGTGCGCGATGTGACGATCCGAAACAATACGTTTGTGCACTGCGGAGAGCCGGCAGTGTTTATCCATCCGGAGGTCGCAGTGAGCGCCGGCTCTGCGCCAGTTCATGAGAACATTCGCGTTCTCGATAACACATTTCAGAACGGTTCGGGTATCTCTGCCAAGAGCGTGCGCGGTCTCAAAATAACTGGCAATAGATTCTCCAGCACGACGCTGCCGGTTCATACTGAAGGCTGCGAGCAGGTGGTAGTAGAGAAGAATACGTTGACGGGCGGCCAGTGAACAAGCTGCAAATCTTGGTTCATTGCCCGCCGATTAGTCTCGTCTACAACCGGCAGGCGCGGTTTCCCACCCTCCCCTGCGAGCTTGCGAGCGAAGCAGGGGAGGGCAAGGGAGGGGAGCGCTGCTCCGAAAACTGGTAGTGGTCCTGTCCCATTGCTGTGCGCATCCCGTCTACCACGCAGTCGCCATCCCGCAGGCATCAAAGCCCAAATCTCGTGACGTTTGTATCTTATTGCGGCTGAATTTACAATCCTTCGCGGCTTTGCGCCTTTGCGTGCGGCCTATCCCGCGTGTTCCCAGCGTGATCCAGCGCTGTATACTTTTCCAGCAGCATACGTGCATCGTCCGCGGAGTCATCCTTCGGATCGATGGCAAGGGTTTGCTTCCACTGAGCGCGCGCCTCTCCGATGCGTCCGACACGAGCCAGCGAAACCCCCATCTGAACATGCACATAGGCTTCTTGTGGGGCGAGGCGAACAGCGGCCCTGGCCTCAAACACCGCATCCGCCGGCCGATCCATCTGCGTAAAGAACTTGGATAGCACGTAGTGCGGATACTCCCATGCTGGCTCAAGCTTAGCGGCATACCGGACCTCCGAGATTGCCTCGCGATAGTTGTTCGTCCGAGTTAGCGCTCGTGCCAGATAGGTGTGAGCAAGGGCCGACTTTGGCGCCAGCTTAATGCCGATACGCGCCTCTTCGGTCGCAGCCTTCGTCTCATTCATCTTACCGAGATATTCGGCGAGGTAGCTGTGGGGTTCGTAAATAATTGGATCCAGTTGCGCCGCATTCCTTAGCTCCTTTATTCCTTCTTCTTTGCGATCCATCGCCCACAGGATCAGGCCGATCTGCTGGTGGTTTTCGGCAGAGCGCGGTGCGAGCTTCACCGCCTCGGCGGCTGCGGCAAGCGCCTTTTCATTTTCGCGCCGTCGGAACAGAATTTTGGCGATGCCAGCGTACGGAGCGCCAGAAGTGGAATCCAGCTTGATTACTGCCTCGTACGCGCTGACCGCCTTTGTATCCTCGCCGAGCGCCGAAGAAAGGTCTCCGAGGGTCAGGAGTGGGCGGATGTCGCTCGGCGCAAGGCGCGCATCATGTCGCGCTGCATCGGCTGCAGCCGATACCGCGCGCACTGCAAAATCGGCGCCTGAAGCATAAGCGGTACTTCCGTTGAAAACAGACGCCATAACACAAGCTGCAGAAAACAGACTGCGTGCGTCCTGAAAGTGATTGGCATAGATATTGATCGACATCATAGTTCAGGTAGATTACCTCAATTCAGAATCGTTAGTTACCGGTGTCGCTTCTACTTTCAACTGGTAAAATGCCGTTATGATTTCAAAAAAATGCCATACATTGCTCACCTGTCTTGCCTTAATCGTGACTGGCTCCTCGGCACTCTGCCAGCCCAGTCCGCCTCATCGGCCATCGATCGGAATGTGGCTTACGGTCTGGTGGACCAGCGATGATCAGTACAAGCACTGGGTTCACTGTCATCGATTACCAACCGTAGGCCGATACACGGAGGGCGATCCTAAGATTATTGAAGCGCAGTACCAGAAGTTTCGAGATATTGGCGTTGACTTCATCATCATGGATGACACCAACGGATATGGCAATGATGGCGGCCGAATCAAGGATAACATCCGCGCCTGGTTCGACTATATGGACCGCAAACCTGAAGCCGCGAGGATACCGATCTGCATCGGCGGGGGCGGCGAGATGCGCGATGGCGGCGGCAAACTGCAGCAGCAGGCGGCCGATTTCTACTGGAAAGAGTGGGCGGTGCGGCCAAGCTACTTCAAGCTGAATGGCAAACCACTGCTGCTTATCGACACCGATAAGAACTACGGTCCTGCCGACTTTAACGATGCCCGGTTCACCGTTCGTTGGGCCTATAACGGCGATAACCACGCTGCGATGCTGCAGAACAAAACCTGGGGATGGGGATCGTACGAACCGTCACCAATTCTGGAGGAGTGCATGAGCATCTGGCCAGGGCACTGTTTTCCTGTGAACGTCGAGAAGCAGGGCTCCGATCCCGTGGAGCAGGCACGCGAAGGTGGCGATCTTTATGTGCGCATGTGGCTGAGGGTGATGCAGGCGCATCCCCAATTTGTTACCATTGCAGATTGGAACAACTTCGAAGAGGAGAGCGCCATTGAGGACAGCTACTCCTGGACCGACGCGCGCGGCTACACCGTACCGGACCTATACGTGCGGATTACACGCGCCTACTCGCGCCTGCGCAACGGAAAGTTTGTGAAGGGTGAATACTACCGAGAGGTCGATAAACAGGAAGTTTATCATTTCGACGGTGAGCGAATGGTACACCAGGGGGCGATGCCCGTAAGGGCTGCCGTGATAGTAGTCCCTGTGGGGGCTTTGGTTTTGAAATAGGCACTCCGCGCGGGATAGATTTTTCTGTTTTTTCGTCGTACTGTTTATGCTTCGTAGGAAGCACGTGTTTTACGTTTTGTTGTGGTGTGTATTCGCTTGACGGTTTCGCTTCGAAGGAAGCGTTTCCACCGTGAAATCTCTTTAAAGGGGCCAGCCCCTTAGACCCCGTTGGGAACCCTGGTTGCGGGTTCCCAAACCCTCCGCAAATCGGATCAAGCCCGGCCGAGGTCAGCCCATCGACGCGGCACGGAGCAGAGCAGATTCGAGTTCAGAGGAGTGCTCCGTGCCTTGCGACGGGGCCCTGACACGACCTACGGTTGCGGGGTCCGGGAGGTTTATTTGGCCAGATTCTTAGTTTATGAGGGCATTGCGATTGTGCAGGCAGTTCACTGTTCACTGATCCCAGAGTTCTCGGAGCGCCCGAGGAACGAGGGATGAAGCGGTGAGATTGCCTTTTCCCTGTGCTCTAGTTTCGGCTTTGCGTACCCTATCAGTATCTGCCCGGCCAGTTTGGGAGGATTAGCTGGCAGTGGTTTCAACGGTGAGCCGACAAGGAGGTGGGACACGATAGACGATATGTCCGCCCAAATACCTAACGCAATAAACTTGACAGCTGCATGCTCTTCCTGCCTGCGGCGTGACTGTTGCACTTTGCAAATTGCGCTTCGATGCCCGCTTCAACCCATAATAGGTTATGCTGCCAGTTGATAAACCCGATCGCGGGTCATGGAGACCTGATATGCCAGAACTTAGATTTCCTAACCTGTACATTGTGCTGTTCGCTGTTTTTGCAATTGCCGTAACATCAATGCCGTGCCATTCCGATGCTGCGCAGCCGGAGAGCGCGGCGGCGCGAGACGCGCGCCTGAAATGGTGGCGGCAGGCGCGGTTTGGAATGTTCATTCACTGGGATATGTCGAGCCTGGCAGGCACGGAGATCAGCTGGTCGCGCAAGGGATCGAAGCCGCTGGATATCTTTAACGATCCGGCGGGATATGTGGAAGATCCGGTCTACGATCACCTCTATGAGAGATTCAATCCGACAAAGTTTGATGCGAAGCAATGGGTTAAGCTCGCGAAAGACGCTGGCATGAAGTACATCGTGTTCACGGCCAAGCACCATGGCGGGTTCTGCATGTGGGATACAAAGCTCACCAATTACTCCATCATGAGCACTGCCTTCCATCGAGATGTGGTTAAGGAGCTTTCGGATGCATGTCACGAGGCCGGGATGCCGTTTGGGCTGTACTACTCCCCGCGCGACTGGCATCATCCAGATTACGGCATTGGAGACGACTCCAAATATCTCGACTATATGACTGGACAGCTGAAAGAGCTTCTCACCAACTACGGCAAAATCGACTGCGTGTGGTTCGATAGCTTCGGTCATGGCGACTCCATCTCCTACTGGCATGCCGATAAGGTCCTGGCGCTAGTGAGAGAGCTTCAGCCGCAAGCTGTCATCAACAACCGATGCAACAGCTTCGCCAACTCCGTTCCAGAACTCTCAGGCGATTTTGATACACCGGAGCAGAGGATTGGTTCGTATCAGATCGACCGACCCTGGGAGTCCTGCATGTGTGTGGTGGATGCGCCGAACGGCGGATGGTCTTACCGAACGGATGGCCATGTTAAGCCGCTCGATAACTGCATCCGGACTCTACAGGGCTGCGCGACGGGCGACGGCAACCTGCTGCTGGATGTCGGGCCAGATCCTACGGGCATCATCCCGCAAGATCAGGCGGACAGACTGATCGAAGTTGGCGCATGGCTTAAGAAGTTCGGCCGAAGCATCTACAAAACGCAAGGCGGACCGTTCGCCAATGGCGAGTGGGGTGGGTCGACCTTCGCCGGCAACAGGCTCTATCTGCACCTGTTTCAGCCCGAAAAAGGCGCACTGCTGCTGCCGGCGCTCAATGCGAAACTGCTTCATGCCGCCAGCCTTAGTGGCGGAACAGTGAAATGCGAATTGAAGGACAACCGAATATCGATAAGCCTTATTGGATACAAATCTGCTCTGGATGCTGTGGTCGAATTGACGTTTGATAGACCCTTGAGTCGCGCAGCAGGTAAAGCGGCTTTCGACACGACGCCATAGCAGTCTGGATGGGGAGTGAACGAATGGCTCGATTAATCCTGGGTGCAGCAGGAGTGATAGCGCTGATGTGTGCCAATGAGTTACCCTCACAGGCTGCCGGCAGCAATCCGGAGCAATATAATGTCGTCTGGCATTCTCCCAGTGAGAACGCATCGGGATCCATGCCGGCCGGCAACGGTGAGGTAGGCATCAACGCCTGGGTTGAGCGCGGCGGCGATCTGCTGTTTTACATTTCACGCACTGATGCATGGAGCGAAAGCTGCAGGCTGCTGAAGCTCGGCCGGGTTCGCGTTCACGTCACTCCCAATCCATTTAAGGCTGGTAGCAGTTTTCGCCAGGAGCTGAAGCTTCAGGATGGCGCGATTCAGATCGATGCCGCCGATGCGCACCTCAAAGTGTTCGTTGATGCAGATGCGCCTGTTGTTTTTGTAACTGGCACATTCTCACAACCACGCAGCGTGACGGCGACGTTTGAGACCTGGCGGACTGCACGTAAGTCGCTCAAGGGTGAAGAGCTGGGGTCGAGCTGGACCATGCAGGGCGCGCCAGTCTCATTCGACGTTTGGGAGGCTGCTGACGTCTTGCGCGCTGGTCACGGAAATTCCGATAGTGTCGTTTGCTACCATCGAAACGGCTGGTCCTGTGTTCCGCTGACGTTGAAGCATCAGGGGCTTGAGAGCGCAGCATCTGCGGTGCACGATCCTCTCGTTAATCGAACCACAGGGTCATGCATGACAGGATTGCCGCTCAAGGCTGCGGGCAAAGGTAGCCTTGCAAGTGACGGGCCCATTCAGCACTTTGAGCTTGCAATCTCGACTCTTTCAGCTCAGACGACGACGCCAGAGGCCTGGGAAACCAGGCTCGCGAAGCCCGTTTACGCCGACGCGGCAGCAGCCCGAACGGCTGCATGGTGGAAGCGGTTCTGGCAAAGAAGCTTCATCCATGTAAGTGGGACATTGGCGCAAATGCCAGAAAGCAATTTGAGCCTGCGCATCGGTAAGGATTCTGGAGGTGGATCGCAGTTTCGCGGTGAGATCTCGGGAGCGAAAGCATTCGGTCGTGATTTAAGCGAAGAGGAGATCAAAGAGCTGGCTCAGTCGCCACACTCCGAACCGAACCATGTAGAGGACATACCTTTAGATCGCGGCTTCACGGTTGCGGCCTGGATAAAGCCTGCGGCTGGCGAGAGCGGCAGGATTTTTGATAAGATCACTCCCGGCGGCGCGGATGGGTTTCTGTTCGATACGCATCCTGGACTTGCTCTGCGGTTTATCGTCGGCAATCAAACGATGACCGCAAACAGCGCTCTTCAAGCCGGCGAGTGGCAACATGTCGCCGCTGTTGCCGATAACCGTGGCGGCAGGCGCATCTACCTTAATGGCAAAATAGTTCAGGCAACCTCAGGGCTCTCGATCGGACAGGCGTATGCGCTGCAGCGCTGGATGACGGCTATTTGCGGCCGTGGCGCCTATCCGATCAAGTTTAATGGCTCCATCTTTACGGTTGACCCCGAGTATGCGGGCGGTCCGAAGTTGAATGCAGATTGGCGCAGATGGGGAGACTGCTACTGGTGGCAAAACACGCGCCTGCCCTATTTCCCCATGATCGCGCGCGGCGATTTTGAAGAGCTTCAGCCGATATTCCGCATGTATCGAGATGCATTGAAGCTCTGCGAAGCCCGGTCCGCTATCTACCACAATGTTAAGGGCGCCTACTTTCCGGAGACGATGACGATTTTCGGGACCTACGCGAACAGCGATTATGGCTGGAACCGGGAAGGCTTGCAGCCGAAAGATGTGCAGAGCCCGTGGTGGCAATACGCCTGGCAGCAGGGGCTCGAGCTGACCGCCCTCATGCTCGACTATTATGAATACACGCAGGATGAAGCATTTCTCAAGCGAGAGCTAATTCCCATGGCAAACGCGGTCCTGCAATATTACGATACGCGCTTCAAACGGTCGGGATCTGGTGAGCTAATCATCAGTCCGACGCAGGCCGTAGAGACCTACTGGTACGATGTGGTTAACGATACCCCCAGCACCGCGGGCCTCCACGATGTGCTGAATAGGCTGCTGAGGCTGTCTCATCAGGCGCCGGAGAATGTCGCGTTCTGGCAAAAGATGCTCAAGGCGGCTCCGCCTGTCGCCGTGAAGGATGGGGTGGTACAGCCGGCAGGAAGCTTCAAGCCCCAGCGCACTAATGTCGAAAATCCCGAGCTCTATGCTATCTGGCCGTTTCGCATCTTTGGTGTGGGCAGGCCAGACCTGCAGACCGGGATGGCGACGTTTCTGCGCCGCCCGGAGCGTGCCTCTATCGGATGGCAATACGATGGTCAGTGCGCTGCAATCGTTGGGCTCGGCGAAGAGGCCGGCAAGATTCTAACCGGTAAGGTCGCCAATACGAATGGCGTCTTTCGCTTTCCGGTGATGTGGGGGCCAAACTACGACTGGCTGCCAGATCAAGACCATGGCTCGAACATTATGCTCACTCTGCAGACAATGGTATTGCAAGCCGACGGCTCGAAGATCTTTCTGCTGCCGGCCTGGCCGAAAGCGTGGGATGTGAGCTTTAAGCTTCATGCGCCGATGCGCACCACGGTTGAGTGCGAATATCGTGGAGGCAAGATCTTCAAGCTGGTAGTTATTCCAGAGTCCAGAAGGCACGACATCGTCCTGCCGGAGAACCTGCTGGAGCCGGCCGATAAACAGACGATCCATTCGATCCCAGGCAATACATGGGAGAAGCCCGAATCATGCGATGATGAACGGCATCGCTCGATTGTCGCAGCTATCCATCAGCAGGCTCCCGATCTTCTGATGATTGGCGATTCGATCACCCAGAACTACGAGAAGCGATCTCCTCCTCAAGAGGATTTTGCTCCGATCTGGGACCAGTATTACAAGCCAATTAACGCAGTGAATATGGGGTTTAGCGGGCAGACTACGTCGCACCTCTTGTGGCATCTGCAGAACGGCTTTCTGGATGGTATCGCTCCGCGCGCTGCAGTGATTCTGCTCGGCACGAACAACACAAGCTTTGGTGCAAATGCAGAGCAGACGGCTGCGGGATTGAAGGCTGTTATTGATCTCATTCATTCACGCCTGCCATTAACCAGGATTGTCCTGGTAGGCATCCTACCATCGGACATTCGTAACTGGCCAGTGCCAGCTGGTAAAGATCCTGCAAAGAAGGCAGCCTATGATCTTGAAGTTAACAAGCGGCTGAAAAGTAACTACGAAGACAGTAAGTTCGTCACATATCTGGATGTGAGCAGCGTGCTGCTCAAGGCAGACGGTACGCTTGATGAGGAGCTTTACTACGATCCACACATCGTCGACTTTGGCCCGAATCCGGCAGGTGGCAGGATCATGGGTGGCCCTCTGCATCCGAATACAGCGGGGCAGCGTAAAATGGCTGAGTTAATCGCGCCAACCCTTTCGCGTTTGCTTACGTCTCATTAGTATCGATCCAGACTCTTTGCCACAAAAGGTCGCAAAAACACCAAAGTGGCATCCGCGTCACCGGTTAGCAAAAGCGAAGAATAAGGTGGAATTATGATAAGGGTAGCAGTTATTGCGTGTTTGATGCTTTGCGTTTCGATGGCTGCGTTTGCCTATAGTGGCGACGCAAACGAGCTTGCCCGAATTAACAACACATTTGGGCTGAAACTGTTCAAACAGATATCAGCAGGAAAGCACGAGGCGAATCCGTTTGTATCGCCAACAAGCATCGCTTCCGCGCTGCAGATGGTTTATCGGGGCGCAGACGGTACTACCAAGACGGCAATGACTCAGGCGCTATCTCTGCATGGATTGAGCTTGAATACACTTAATTCGGATTCCGTTGCTTTACGCGATGCATTGCATGGCAGGCCGGAGGGGCCATCCATTTCCGTTGTCAACTCCCTCTGGTTAAAGCACGGATTTACTCCCCGTGTTCCATTTCTGGAAGCTGCCCAGCTCTATTCTGGCGCCTCGATTCAACCGCTTACAACCGATGTGCCAATCAACAACTGGGTTGCTGCAAGCACCAATGGAAAGATAAAGTCCATTGTTTCTCCGGCAGATGTTGCCCAGGCACGATCGGTTCTGGTTAATGCGGTCTATTTTCGAGCCACGTGGCGAAAGCCGTTTCAGGCTCGTGCAACGGCGGATGCGCCATTTCATCAGGATGGTGGCGCGACAGAAACCGTGAAAATGATGCATCAGACCGATTCTTTTGGATACCTCAAAGGCGAAGGATTTCAGGCGGTGCGCCTGCCGTATGAGGGTGGGAGATGGTGCATGACCATCCTGTTGCCAGATACCGCTGCTGGAATGAAGGATCTGCTTAGCAGGTTTACGATTTCGAATTGGAATGCCTGGCAGACAACGTTTGAGCTCAACCAAGGTTCTGTAGCGCTGCCCAGATTCCGAACGGAATTCCGGCTGGACCTCCAGGAAGTTCTCTCGCGTATGGGTATGGAGATCGCTTTTACCGACCGTGCCAACTTCTCCCTCTTATCCGCAGAGCCGCTTAAGATAGGAAAGGCGATCCATAAGACGTTTGTTGAGGTTAACGAGGCAGGCACTGAGGCCGCAGCGGCTACGGGCATCACGATGATGCCGACTGCAATTCGGCCCCCATCCGCCAACCCATTTAACATGGTGATGGATAGACCGTTTATCTGTATTATCAACGACCTAACCACAGGCAGCATTCTGTTTGAGGGTTTGATCGAGAAGCCACTCTAAGCAAATCGGTCGTAATAGAAAGTGAATAAATCTGCGCAAAAAATATTCGGAAAACGCTCCTTGATACGTGATTCTCCATGTGTGGGAATCGAACCGTACCTGCTGCCAGCCCGGACGTTTCGAGCATCCTAACGGATACCGCAAATAAATCATGCAAGAAGTGTGCCGATTGTGCAGGTTCGGCGAGAGCGTTCTTTGTCTAGTGATAGCCGATGCGAACCGTACATGATTAGCAGCTAGGCTTCATAGAGGAAACAGCGAGATGTATGGTCGAGTTCTGGCACAGCGACCGGTGGTCGGGATTCCGAACAGACATTTGGAATGTTACTCGCACACCGAAAGTGGAACGGGCAGCCCGGGCCGAGACGCGCGAGGTCTGGCGGTTGTCCTGGAATGCTGGGCAAACGACTGTGCCGCTCCGAATCGATCCTTGGCAGCGATTTAAGCAGTCCGATCGTGTAGGGATGCAGGGGATTGTGGAAAATCTGATCGACAGTACCGCTTTCGACTATCTCGCCGGCATACATCACCAGGACCCGGTCGCATACCTCTGCGACCACACCGAGATCGTGTGTGATGAGAACGACACCTGCATTTGAGCGGGACTGCATGTCTTTCATCAGCGACAACACCTGCGCCTGAACGGTTACGTCCAGGGCTGTTGTTGGCTCATCTGCAATAAGAAGTTCAGGATTGCATGCAAACGCAATGGCAATCATAATGCGCTGGCGCTGACCTCCAGAAACTTGATGCGGATACTGGCGGAATCGCGTCTCTGGCTCTGGAATTCGGACCGCTTGCAGCAGGCGTATCACCTGCTCCTTTGCCTCTTTGCGGCTCGCGCCTGTATGAAGGCGGATCGGTTCCGCAACCTGTTCCCCAAGCGTCATCGTTGGATTTAGCGACGAGAATGGGTCCTGAAAGACCATCGCGATCTTTGATCCGCGCAGCAGGCGCATCTCGTGGTTCGATTTACTAGTGAGCTCTTCGCCATCCAGGCGGATGGAACCAGCGGTAATGCGGCCGGGCGGATTAGGGACTAGACCCATCAGTGAAAGCGCCGTAACGCTCTTGCCAGAACCGGATTCGCCCACGATGCCGACAGTTTCACCCCTGGAAACCTGAAAGGAGACGCCGCGTACGGCTTTGACAATCCCGCCGGGTGTCCGGAACTCTGTCTCTAAACCTTCAACTTCAAGCAATCTGGCTGTCAATGGGACTCCCAAAAGCTATATGCCGCGATACGCCGCACCGTATTTGCTCAGTATTTTAGCTTCACTGCGGCGTGGAGCATGAACGGCAAAGTAAAGCACATAGGCAATCTTTTGTCAAACCTCAGATCGCTGTTTTGCTTGAGGAGCGATGACAAAGCCGCACGTTTACCGCACTTATGATGGCGTCACTGCAGGAGATAACACGAGTATCATGTAATGAAGAGCATCATGAGTAACGTTTCAGAAAAATTTGTTCATTATGACGAAGAGTTAAGTGCTAGGCCGCTGCGCGAAACGGATCGTGGTTTGTTAGATGATCTGTTTGCGCGATTCCCGGTAAGGTTTTTAACTCCTCGGCTTAATATTGAACGATATGGCCTGGATGGGCCAGTAATTCGTGCTTGGGGCGCGACCCGAAACAGTGGGGACTCGCCACTATATGGATTGATGTTCCGGCTGAACAACACAATCATCGCTGTAGATGCGAATGGAAGCTGCGCTGCGGCATTCTGCAGGGTACTCGATACAGAAATTGGCGTGGCAGGCGTGCGTGGATCGATTGAGTTGGTTGAAGGAATTCGGGACTTGGTGAGATTTTACCAGCCTGGGGACCTGGAGCGCAGCACCTGTATGTGGCTCAGGCAGCCTCCGTTTATAGATGATGTGCCAATTGAGGCGGCAAGGCGAGCGACGATGGGGGATATCGATCTGCTCTCCGCAATGTATCGAGAGGCAGGGCCGATGTACCGCAGCAGGGCCAATGTTGCCGAAAAGCTTGCAGATTCGCGCGTTTTTGTTGTTGAGGAGCCAGAACTTGGGCGCCGCGCCGCACGCATCTGTTCCTGTGCGCTGCTAGCTCCAGAGGGCGGTGACGCGGGGCTTGTTGCTGGCGTCTACACGCTTCACGCTGCACGAAACCGGGGCTATGCCGCGGCAGTTGTGGGCGCGTTATCTTTAGACCTACAAAAGGACCACAAACTGCCCGTGTTATTTTACGAAAATCCAATTGCCGGGCGCGTCTATTCCCGCTTGGGTTATGAGCCCTGCGATGACTGGGGCGTCCTTTACTTGACGCGGCGGATTAGTCGATGATACTGAAACGCGTTTTGTTACTTTTCCCGGTGTTAAGCCTTTTTGCAGTGGTTAACTGTTATCCCGCATCAGCACAGACAAACGGTGATGGCGTACCAATTGGAGGTATCGGAGCTGGCAGTATACAGATCCTTAAAGATGGATCGATTTCGCGTGCAACGATCAACAACAACTGGCGGCGTCCAACCGGCGTTTTACGTGGAAGTTTTGGCGCGGTCAGCGTTCGCGTCGGATCCGCTTCCGTCGGTAAGGTGATTTCCGCAGTCAGCGCCTATGGTTTGCCTACAACCTCCAACCTGGTGTTTGACGGCTCGTTTCCAGAAGTCACCTTCCACAGTCCTGCAGATAATCTAATGGGGGTTGAAGTCACCGTTAGAGCCTTCTCATCCTTTATTCCCGGGGACATCAGAAGCTCATCTTTCCCGGCAGCGACGTTTGTGTTTCATCTAGTCAACCACTCCACGAATATCGTTTCATGCAGTGCAGCGTTGGCTTTCGAGAATACGCTTGGCGTTGGTAATACCCCCTCTGGAACTGCATTCTCAAACCGAACAGGCGATCGAGTGGCGCCGATCCCGGATAGTGAAGGTTTCTTCGGATTGCAGTTCAGTTCCGCACGAGACGCAAACGGCGCCTCAGCCGACAAAGAGCACGATGGGGCCTCGGGGGAGATGTGCCTGCTGACGCGTCCTGATAGGAGTGCAGCTCAGGTAACCGCTGCCGCCTGGAATGCATTGGCGTCAACGCCGACGTGGTGGGACGAATTCACTCAAAAGGGAACTGTCTCGGGCGAGTGTTCTGCTGGTGTCGAAGGGTCCATTCATCCTGATGGAGTTGTCGCAGTAAAGCTCCAATTAAAACCACGAGAATCTGCCGATATTCCCGTTTGCATCGCCTGGTATACGCCAATATTGCGCGGCGGGGCCGATCTTGCAGATTACGGGCATTACTATCAGGTCGCGTTCAAGAATTCGCAGCATGTTGCCCGAACGCTGCTTGGAGACTGGCAGTCGTTTCTTGGTTTGACTGAAGAGTGGCAGAAGCGGATATCGTTTTCTAGCCTTCCCAACGATCTTCAGAGACGCCTGCTGAACAGCGTTGCGCCACTTGTTACTTCCAGTTTGCATGTGAAGGACGGCCGGTTTACGCTGCTTCCAGAAGTTAATGATGACATCGCGATCGGCCAGGCAACTCGCAGCTATTTGCGCGAGCGGCGGCGGGCTGCCGATCTCGTGAAATGTCTCTTTCCACAACTGGCAGCGCAGGAGCTTGTGCAGTTGACGGAAGTACGTAGGGACGACGGCAGTTTCCCTGTAGACTGTTCCGATTGGGCTGCGCGCATTGGCCCGGCCGATCCGGTTCGCGAACCAGATGACACGCCGGATGGTTATCCTCAAGAACTGATGCTATCAAGTAAGTCTGTTAGCAAATCCGGCTCGGAGCATAGCACCATCAGCATTGCTTCCGCACTTGATACGGTTGAATTTGTGCTCCAAACAGACCGGCTCGCCGCGGAAGGCGGAAGCTCCTCGTTCCTACAGCATACGATTGAGACCATTCACGATTGTATCGGTGAGGTAGCGGCAATTCATCAGGAGCGGTCGCTTACCGATGCGGATCTACTCCGATGGCGGCTGGCTCTGATCGCCGCGAAACGTCTTTCTGCCTCGGCTGTTACTCGAGAGTTCGAATGGGGATCTCGTGCAAGCGCATTGGAAAATGCCGTCAACGGAATGTTTGAGGTCGGGCACGAAGAGGCTTTTCAACGAAGCTGTGATACGATCCTGAAAGCATGTCTGGCGGAAATTGAAAGGCGGAGGGTTCAAATCCCAACAGATACGCTTGTCTATAACAATCCTTCGCTGGCAGGCGACGTGCAAAGGACGGGACTTTCAGTCTCCGAAGACTGGTCGATACTTCGCGGGATCGAAGGGTTTTCTCTCGACCAGCAGACGGGCTATCTCAATTTGACGACGCCGATTCCTGGAACGTGGCGAAGTTTGGCTGCGCCAATTTTCGCGCCAGCTTTTGTCGGCAAACTTGAATTTTCACCAACGGCTCACGGTGGCAAGCTAACTCTTCGGATAGATCGCACAATATCCGTTACCCCCGTTCGGTCATTCCGAAAGAGAGTAGGCGCCTCCGGCGCAACCCAGCTTACGTTGAAGCAGCTAAGAATTGCAGGGCCGCCACCATCCTCGGCTTCAGTTAACAACCGCATTAGCCAGGCTGCGCCGGAGGTGCACGTGAGCCTTGGCTCGCATCCGGTAGGGTGTACAACGCGTGTCGAACCATCCGGGCAGCTAACTCTTGAGTTTAGCTCACCTCTGGTTATTCTAACGGGAGACATTCTGCAAGTTGAAGTCCACTGACCTGTGTAGGCACGTAAAATGGAATAGAACCGCGAAAATCATTGTGGTTGCCTTTGCAGTTGCCACTCTTCTAGGTGTCGCAGCTCCGCTGCAATCGTCGGCGCAAATCCAGGAACCGAAGCGAACCCAGACCTCATCTGGACACAGAAATCTCAAAGTCCTTGGCGCCCTCACGGACAAAGAACTTGCGACTACAATGAAAGAGTTCAGTCGAGCCCTGAGCGTAAAGTGTGATTTCTGCCATACAACCACCGGTACAGGTCAGAAGGCCACGGGTTGGGACTTAGACACCAAGCCCATGAAACTGAAGACCCGGGACATGCTGCTGATGATGGCCCGCATAAATAAGAACGAGAAGACGGTTGATGGGCAAGCAACGTGCTGGATGTGCCATCATGGCCATCCAGAGCCTGAAACACATGCACCAACACCGTAACTGGCGTCCGTGTTGCATTTGACAATTAAAGGTGTCTCAAGGTACGGTAATAAGCAGACAGTTGAACACACGATGAGCAACGATGGAAGTACCTTCTAGTGTGCTCGAGGAGATTTTTTAAGCGCGATGGAGTATTTGACGACCCACGACCTGGTATGGATTAACACCAGCATCACGGGTGGCGTAAGCCCGTACAACTATGTAACGCTCGAGGCGGCAATGGCCGGACAGTACAGCTATGGTGAGAGTGACGACGTGCCAGGACAGGCAGCTATACTGTTGTCTAAGCTAATCAAAACCGCTCCATTCGGCCAGGGCAATCGTAGGACTGCCCTGATTGCAACACTGTCCTTCTTGAAATCGAACGGATATGTTAGCCGGATTTCGGATTCAGACTCCGCAGCGTTGGTGCTGGATGTGGCCGAAGGCAAGCTTACGGCCGCTGAGGCAGTTGCTCGATTGAGTGAACCAGGCGAATCGACAGCTCCGTCTCGGCTAACCTTACGCAAGCTGATCACATACGAGTGCAACGACCGCCGTGAAGCGCTTGCGCTGCTTGCAGTTGGGGACTGATTTCATGACCAATCTGTCTGGAGTGCGGAGAGGTTATGTCTGATCTGAGAGTGGTTATTGTAGGGTGTGGCGCCGCTGGTGGAGTTCATCTTCAGTGCTGGCGGAATTTGAGCGGGGTCAGAGTTTCCGCAGTTTGTGATACGAACGGAGTTACTGCTGCCCAGTTGGCAGCAACGGCTCCGGGTGTCGCCGCTTTTCAGGATCTAAAGGTTCTGCTTAAGGCTGGAGACATCGATATCGTTGACATCTGTGCCCCTGCTGCATCCCAGTTTGAAGTGGCACGCACAGCGCTGAATGCTGGTGCCCATGTCCTCTGCGAGACGCCGTTTACCCTCAACGCCGATCAGGCCGATACGCTGATACGGCTTGCGGAATCGCGGGAACGACACCTCGCTCCTGCGTTCTGTCACCGGTTACATCCGCCCGTTATATTTGCTCATGAACTGGTAGAAAATGACGAGCTCGGCCGAATAACAATGTTTCGGTCACGGTTTAGCGGATACTGGGACGACGCGGCTACCGATGCCGGCGCAGGCGCCGCGGGGGCGCTGCGCTCATCCGCAATTCACGGTATCGACCTATTTAGATACTTTTGCGGTGATGTTAAAGACGTTACTGGAAAGCTAAAGCAGACCAACCCGGAACTTAAGGTAGAGGACACGGTCGCGCTTCTGCTCGAATCGGTGAGCGGCGCGATCGGTGTGGTTGAAACGTGCTGGAGTTCACCGGGCGGGCGCACCAGCCTGGAGATCTATGGAACCGCTGGAGCCTGTGTCATCGATTACGACACTGGCACACTGCGCTACCTAACGGCGGACCAGCCAATCTGGCGGCATCACGATGAGGGTGGACCGAATCGTTTTGAACGGATCGTGGCCGGATTTGCGGATGTTGTTCGCGGACTGCAGGTTCCAACGGCCTCCGCGGCCGATGGCGCTGCGGCCCTCGCAGTTTGCGACCGAGTTACGGGTTAGCGCAGACCGGTTATGAATAACAAAAAGGAGTGCCAACCGGGCACTCCTTTTCGTTTCATTAGCAAGTAGTTAACCGACTAAATCAGTTCACCTGGTGAGAACCAAAGCCCAATTTCGTTGGCTGCCGTTTCAGGCGCATCGGACCCGTGGACTAGGTTCGTCTGCACCTCAGTCGTAAAATCGCCGCGGATCGTGCCAGGAATCGCCTCAAGAGGCTTTAGGGCGCCGATCATGTTGCGGCACAACTTGATGGCATCAGTGCCTTCCCAGACCATTGCAACGACGGGGCCAGATGTAATAAACTGGACAAGCTCGCCAAAGAACGGTCTTTCGCGATGCACGGCATAGTGCGCTTCCGCCAGTTCTGTGCTCGGCTGAAGAAGCTTGAGCCCGACAAGCTTTAGTCCGCGCGTCTCAAATCTACGGATAATCTCTCCAACGAGTCTGCGCTCAACACCGTCTGGTTTAACCATGATATATGTTCGTTCTACTGGCATCTCCGCCCCTCTCTTTACAACAACTCTACCGATGGGATTGAATTCGGGTAAAGGGTGTCGACGCTGCAGCCAGCGTCGAACGTTTTGGAGTATAGCACGGGCATTTGTGTGCGTCAACGCATTCGGAACGTATTTGAAACCGCTCATTGCCTAAGTCGTAAAGTCTAATATGCCCCAGAACACCATCAACATCGAAGAGAAGGTTGAACCGGCAGCGATTGGAGCCTCGTTGCTGAGCGCAGAAGCCGTCACGCCGGTCATGCCCAGTGTGAACACGACACCGACAGACACTAACAGACTTGCTGGAGTTGTCGCTAAAGACGGCAATCGGCGCATGCGAATGATCGTTGCCGTGCCAGTAGCCGCCGCTGCCCTTGTACTTGTTCTACCAAGGATTATCGGTCAAGACGCATGGCTGAAGTTGAATTCGGATCGCTGGTTATTCGTCTACCTTGCAATTGCGGTCGCAATTACTGCGGTTAAGGCGTTGAGGCCAACGAAAAAGGCAAGAATGGCCCTTATAAAGCTCGCCGAGGTGCGAGAAGTTGAGGCTGTCGGCAGTTTGGTTGATAGCATTCGGTTTCACAACGGCACAACTGAGGCCGATTCAGCGGTCGAGGCGCTCATCCAGCTCCTGTCGCACGTAACTCGAGAAGACAGACATCTCCTGACGCCGCAACAGATTCAACTGCTTCAATCGAAGCTCATTGAACCGCCGAAGATAGCCGGAGATCTCTTTGAGAACCCCGCGCGGAAACTGGACCGGTATGCCAGGCTGCAGATCGCCATATTAGAGCTCTTCGAAAAGATCGGCGACGGTTCGGTGCTAAATGCTGTCAGAATCGCAACCAAGTCTGGCCCGACTGAGGCCGTGCGCAGAGCCGCAATGGAGTGTCTGCCTTTTGTCGAGATGCGAGCCGAGAAGGCGATGCAGAGCAAGACCCTTCTTCGAGCTTCGGGAGGAGAAGAGGCATCTGCAGCGTCTCTTTTGCGGCCAGCGAGTAGTTCAGCCGAAATCGCTCCTGAAGAGATGCTTCGTCCCGCAGGAGATTGCAAAAGCAAACAGGACGCGGGTACTCTGTGACCGTTGTCACTGTGCTGAGATGCGAAAAGTTTATACGTGATCGGCGGCTGTTAATGTACAAGAAAATATGCGGCATAGCTTTGATAATATGCTATTGCATGGTTTCGCCGCTGCAGCGTTGCTTCGCCGCGCCTCCATTTTCTGAAGCACGACCCCAATACGTTTTCCTCAACCGGGAGCCCGGCCCGGCATGGTATCAAAATAATCCAGAGACGATTGCCGATGCGCTTTTTGACGAGCCAATCGCGAAGATTGGCTCAGTCCATGCTCCCGGCCGGCGCCTCGGGCTCTCCTTCCTCTTCAATTACTTGAATGGCCCACCAGACAAGATGCAGCAGACACTCCTCCTGCTGCTTAACATGGCGACAAAACACGATACACCCATCCTGATCGGTTTTATTGGCGAGAACTGGTGGGATTACAGATCAGACCTATGGAATTTCTGGGATAAGAGCAAACCCGGATATAATCCGGATAACTCCAGGAACGTTGAATGGACGGGCAACGGACCCGAGTTTGCGACGAAGCTGGCGTGGAGAAACTGGGGAAGGCAGATCCGCGTTCAGCCACCACCAAACCTGGCATCTCCAGAGTTCCGCAAGGCAAGCAGGACAGAGCTTATCGCCCTTCTTAAAATCGTTAAGCAGTGGGCAGACGCTCTTCCAGCATACCGAAAGTACCTTTTCCCCGGTGTTAAGGTTGGCTCGGAGGTCTCGGTTGGCATCAACGCTTTCTGTTATCTGAACGCAACTCGGCTGCTTGAAACAACCCCTGCAGATGGATCAAAAGATCCGGTAGATGGTTTGCACATGGAAAAGGGGCTCTTTGGTGGGCAGGCGCCGCAGGGCTACGCTGCTCTATCCAGCATGGGGCTTTCGCATCCAGGTGAGATAAACCGCAGAGATTGCGAGTTGATTGCATCGGATTACATTCGGTTTTTGTGTGGTATCTGCAGGGACGCCGGGTTTTTCTCGGACCAGGTTTTCACTCATGGCGGCGGCCAGTATGCGCCGTGGGAACTGCATGTCTCGCATAGTACTGCGGTCAATGCGACATCGACGCCTGGATGGAGCCTCTACAACCAGTCTCCCGCGACAGCAGGAGATCTAGCTATCAGTTTGACAAAGGCGCATCAGCAAGAATGGTGCGCTTCGGAATGGCTAACATACGGAACCGACTCCATTCAGTGGCAGGCAGCCATTCAGGAGACCCTTGGTTTCAAGAGATGTCGTTTCCTCTCCATATTTAACTGGGAGGGTATCCGAAAGAACGACGCGGCGATCGAAGGCATACGCCGAGCGCTCGCAATCGCTCCCGACAACCGGTAGCTATCGGTGTCATCGGCATGTTGTGATTTCGTTTAGGCGAGTGAGGGATATTATGGAAAACGCGCAGGGATTCAATGGCCGGCTTCGAGGAATAAATCTACCTGTTGTTGTGTTTGCCGGGTGTCTGGCTCTGGGCAGCGGCATCGCGTCTGCAGATGTCCCAGTAAAGCCAGACGCGGGCAAATTCGTGCTGACACTGCAGGAAAAGGAGATTGGCACTTCCACGTTCGCTATAACAGGAGATGGCGTTTGCGACACGCACTCCTCCGTTACGCTTGGCAAAGTGACAGATCTTCACACCGTTCTAAAGTTTTCCGGGGGCAAACTCATCGGAGTGATGTCTGACGCTGAAACAAACGGTCGCTTCAACATGACCATCTCTGGTGGGGTTGGTAAGATCGAGGTTAATGGGAAACCTTTCAAAGAGCAGAAGCTGCCAGCCGCGGTGTATCCACTCGGCAACTTCTCGCCGCAAACATTTTCGTACCTGCTCGCGGCCTACGATAAGTCTAAAGGCGGAGCACAGCAGTTCGAAATGATCGGCGTCGACGGGGTTGGTCCGCAAGGCCTGGCGGTCATCAAGGTAACTTTAAAGGCGCAATCCACCGGACAAGGTATCGTCGGTGACGCGAAGACGACGGTGTTTCGCTATAGCCTCGTTGTGCCTGGGGCGCTTGGCAATCTGGACACTGTCATTACTGCGGATGCGGATAAACATATTTTGTCTTGGGATGTCCCCGGGCAGAAGTATCATGCAAACCGAGTTGGATACAAGGAGATCGTTAAGGCAGACGACCCTGCGGATACGCTTCTTTCTAAACCAACCTATGCAGTTCACATGGACAAAGCGGTAATGGTCGCGATGCGTGATGGAGTAAAGCTAGCTGTTGATATCTATCGACCAGAAGCCGAAGGGAAATTTCCGGTCATCCTTCAGCGGACGCCGTACGGTCGAACCAATGCTGCTGAGGCGACCTACTATGCAAAACGCGGATATGTGTTCGTAGCGCAGGACGTGCGCGGGAGATTTGATTCCGAGGGTGAATTTCACCCATTTGTGCTTGAGGCCTGGGACGGCTACGATAGCGTTGAGTGGTGCGCAGCACAGCCATGGTCAACTGGCGACGTCGGCATGATTGGCGGATCGTACCTGGGTTTTGTTCAATGGGCGGCAGCCAGAGAGGGAAGCGCTCACCTGAAGTGCATGATACCCATTGTTTCGCCTCCCGATCCATTCTTCAATGTGCCCTATATGTTTGGAGAACTCTTTCTGTCGCCAGATCTCTGGTGGGCAGCCGCTGTAAAGAATAAAAACAGCGTATCGATTGTATCGCCCGTGAAAGCGCTCCAGAACATGGCAGCTTTTAAGAAACTACCTTTGACTGAGGTAGATAAGGCGGTACTGGGTGAGCACATCCCATTCTTTCAGGAGTGGCTGAAGCATTCCACGAACGATGCCTATTATGACCAGGTGAACTGGGGCGACAAGATGGCTTCAATTGGCCAGATCCCAGTGCTGCATGTTTCCGGCTGGTTTGATGGAGATGGCATAGGGACGAAGCTGAACTATGCAGGCATGATAAAGACAGGGCATGCAAATCAGCGACTAATCTATGGTCCCTGGGGCCATGCGCTCAACACGACCAGCAAGATTGGCCACTACGACTTTGGGCCGCAGGCGCTGCGTGATCTGGATACGCTCTACCTTAGATGGTTCGATCGCTGGCTTAAGAACGTGCCGAACGGGATTGAAACGGAGAAGCCCGTAGAGGCGTTCATCATGGGGCGAAACGAATGGCGCAAATTCTCCGCCTGGCCACCCACTGAAGCCTCCCTCCAGAAGTGGTATTTTCATTCAAATGGCAACGCAAATGCGGTATCTGTCGGTGGATCACTTTCAACTACGCCTGGCAAAACCGAAACCGCCGATAGGTATGTCTACGATCCTGCAGCCCCGTATATCCCTGGCGGAGAAAAGGGGATGCAAAAAGTCGCTTCGGCTGAACCAGGAGAGGCATCAACTGCCGATGAGCCCGATAAGCGGCCCGATCTGCTCAACTACACATCCGATACGCTTAAGACGGAACTAGTTGTGTCCGGGCCGATCTCAGTTCATCTTTCTGCATCGACCTCAGCTCGTGATACGGATTGGTTCGCCATGCTGCAGGATGTTAATCCCGACGGCCGCGTCGATACGCTGTGTCAGGGGATAATGCGGGCCCGGTTTCGAACCTCGTTTTCAAAGCCAGAGCTTGTCAAACCGGGCGCAATTGAAGAATATAATGTCGATCTCTGGGCGCTGGGGATGGCATTTAAGCCTGGACACAAGGTGCGCGTGGTTGTTAGCTCCTCTTTCTTCCCGGTCTACGCGCGAAATCTCAATACCGGAGGCGACCTGGCGACGGATACGAAAATCGTGAAGGCGAGGCAGACCATCTACCACGATGCAGCGCATCCATCTTATATTCTGCTTCCCGTACTTAAGTAGAACCAGCCAGCAACTCAAAGCTGGCGGATGAGGTGAAATATGACTGACAAGAGCAACGTTACAGCTCTTATTCCTGCTCGTCTGGCCGCGACGCGGCTGCCAGACAAACCGTTGATCGATATCTGTGGCAAACCGATGATACAATGGGTTTGGGAGCGCGCTTGCGGAGTACATGGCGTCGATCGTGTGGCCATCTGCACGCCGGACGAATCGATCTTTCAGGCTGCCGGCGCTTTTGGCGCAGAAGCGGTGATGACGTCGCATCTGCATCGATCGGGTACCGATCGGCTCGCCGAGGCTGCCACCACGCTTGGCCTCGCGGATGACGACATCGTTGTGAACATCCAGGGCGACGAGCCGCTGATCGATCCGAAGGCAGTGGAGAGCGTTATCGAACTCCTGCAGAACGATCCAGAACTGAAAATGTCCAGCCTCTGCTGCCCTTGCCCGCCGATCGATATGGATAATCCAGATTGCGTAAAGGTGGTTACGGCGCTTAACGGCGATGCGCTCTATTTTTCCCGATCCCGAATACCGTATCTGAGACGTGATTCCTCTGTCGTAACCTATCAGCACGCTGGCCTCTATTCCTACCGAGTAGCTTTCCTGAAGCACTACTCCTCGCTCAAGCCAACGCCTCTCGAACAGACCGAGTCGCTTGAGCAGCTACGGGTACTGGAGAATGGATTCAAAATCCGGATGGCGGTGACGGATAGATCTCCGATTGGTGTGGATACGCTGGAAGACCTTGAGCGGGTGCGAGCGATCCTGGGGGAGTAATCGGCCCAGGGGTAATCAGTGCACTATCAAAATAATCAAGAAGGAAATGTTGCTGCTTCCCTAGGAATGTGAGGCATCAACACAGGAGGCAAGCTGTTGTCACAGGTTAGAGTAGGAATTATTGGTACGGGCGGAATTGCACAGGGGCATGTCCGTCGACTTCTGGAGCACCCGGACGCAGAAATTACTGCGATTTGCGATATTCGCCCGGAGGCGATGGCTGCGACTGTGGAGCGCTATCCTGCGCTGGCAAACGTTCCGCAATTCACCGATTTTCGCGAAATGCTGAAGGCGGGCAACCTCGACGCCGTCGAAATCTGCACCCCGCATACAACTCACTTCGAGCAGACGATGACCAGTCTTGATCATGGGCTGCATGTTCTCTCCGAGAAACCGATGGTCTGCACCGTCGCTGATGCGCAGTCTGTGTTAAAAAAGATTGAGGAGAGCGGCAAGGTATTTGTACTTAACTATCAGCGCAGTTATCAGCCGGAGTTCCTGTACATCAAACAGGCGATCGAAAGCGGCGAGTACGGCGAAGTTCAGTTCGTTCAGGGCCTGCAGGGCCAGGAGTGGTTAAAAGCAGTTGCAGGTACGTGGAGACATGACCCAGCGCTCAGCGGGGGCGGTCAGCTCAACGATTCGGGCTCGCACATGCTGGCCATCCTTCTGTTCATCACAGGGCTTGCGGTCGAAAGCGTCTTCGGCTATATCGACAACATGACCGTGTCTGTCGACATCAACTCTGCACTCAGCCTTAAGTTCGTTGGTGGCGCACAGGGTAACGTTTCCGTCGTAGGCAATGCTCCGAGCTTCTACGAGGACATCACCATCTGGTGTGCTAATGGCGCATTCTATCTGCGTAACGGCAAACTAGAGGTTTCGGATGGCAATGGCAAGCGGTTCTTCCCGACACCGGAAGACTTGCCGAAGGGAAATAACCCGGACATCAACTTCATCAACACGATTACTGGTAAGGAAGTGGTCGGTTCGACCGCACTGTGGGGCCTTCGTGTTATTGAACTAACTGAAGCCGCATGGGAGTCTGCGGCCACAGGCCAGCCGTCTCAAGTGAAGCGAAGCTAATCTAGCTCATCCGCATCCGGTAGGTGAGGACTCTAGTACCACAAATCGCGGACGCATTTCGCATTCGGCAAGCGTAAAAATCTCCACGCTCGCCGCTGCCGATACGATAACCTCACACTGAGAGTCAGTGAATCAAGCCAGATGACAATCGGGAGCTAACCTGATCAGTTAGCTCCCTTTTTGTGTCGGCGTCACGATAACGAAATCAGCAATATCCGCTGCGAGGTCGGATGGGGGCGTAGGATAGGTCGCACTGGGCCGTATCGTCACACGCATGATCTTGAGCCCCGGCGACTGTCGGTGCAGCCGATCCGCCGCGCCAAACCCAGAATCGCTGTGCATCGCACCGTTGATGTGTACGAGAGGTCGGTGACTCTTTCTCACGAAGCGTGCGATCGAATCGGCCATGGTAACGTCCCAAAGCATCTGACTCTTCTTCATATTGTCGATCGTGGGCATGCCCGGCATCTGGTTGGCTCCGCCATGCGGCCCCTCAAAAACTCCATCCAGTTGTTTGTTGTAACCGTCCGGGATCTCTAAAGAGTAAGGCAATGCCGCCAGGTTTGCCTTGGAGGCTTTTGGAAGAGCTTGCAGCGCGTCTGGACCCTTTCGGGAGACGATGCTGACGTATCTGCGTGGAGCATTTGACGCAACAACAGGAATATGTTTCTCTTTACAGAAGTTCATCAAAGGCGCGTAATCTGTTTTATAATTCGGCCATGGGCGGGATGCCGCAAGAAAGCTAGATTCCGAAATGAAATCTGACAGAAACTCATCCACCACCGGCTGGACATCGCGCTCGAACATCTCGAGTCCGAATGCTTCTTTGGTGTTCTTTGCATAAAGACCCTGCAGAATTGTCAGCTCCAACTGATGCCCCTGCTTGTGATCATGCTCTTCCCCAACAAACACGACGTTTGCCTTCGCCAGGTCGGTGAGCATTGCATCGAGGCTCACACTTTGTCCCTGTTTGAGTACGGTGTAATCACCGGATTGGGCAAACGCGTTCATGGAAAGCAGCACAAATGGGACTGTAAGAAGAGAGCAGAAGGCGCCGGTTCGCATGTGAGGTTATCCTAGAGTGAAGATGGTATCGAGTATACCTATGAAAGTCCAAGCCTGCTTGGTTCGCAAAGGCCCTAAAAGACCGAAGATGCGTGCCACGAGTTCGGCCTTGACAGCGTTTCTTGGGCCGTGCTATACTTATGGCACAATTTGATGAGTAAGGCAGTGACGAGGCTAGTAGGCGTCGTGTTCTTTCCAGAGAGCCGTCGGTTGGTGTGAGACGGCAGGAACATTCGTTGAATCTCCCCTCTGAGCAGTCAGTTGAACAGGCAAGCGCCTCAGTAGGCTGTCCGGGTGACGCCCGATATTGCGTCTCGAGTGGTCGATGGTCTTCAGTATTGGAGGCGCCGTTCGCATTCCGTCAATGCGCATCGATTACAAGGGTGGTACCACGTGAGCAACAGCCTCTCGTCCCTTGCGGATGAGGGGTTTTTTTGGCGCTGGCCGATATGGTGGAAGGAGTGGCTTGAATATGAAACTGTCTGGAGCGCAGATACTGCTGGAGTGTTTGCGGCAAGAAGGCGTATCGCATATCTTCGGATATCCGGGCGGCGCAGTGCTACCAATTTACGACGCCATTTTTGACTGCAAAGATATCGAGCATGTTCTCGTTCGTCATGAGCAGGGCGCAGCCCATATGGCGGATGGATTTGCGAGATCCACCGGTAAGGTCGGCGTCTGTCTGGCGACAAGCGGCCCCGGCGCAACCAACCTGGTTACGGGCATTGCAACCGCTTATATGGATTCGATCCCGATGGTGGCGATCACCGGGCAGGTGCGAACTGCGGCCATTGGCAAAGACGCCTTTCAAGAGGCCGATATAACGGGCATCACGATGCCCATCACCAAGCACAACTATCTCGTGAAACGCGCTGAAGACCTGGCGCAGGTGCTTGCTGAGGCGTTCTATATTGCACGGACAGGTCGACCAGGCCCGGTGCTCGTAGATATTCCGCTGGATATCAGCCGCAATCAGATCGAGTTCAATGTCGAAACGGACTATCCGACCACGGTCACGATCCCATCGTACCGACCGGCTGGACCAACCGGACGTGTGCCCGAACTCCAGATTCGCAAGGCGGCGCAGTTGATCGCGGAGTCCGAGAGGCCTGTGCTCTACGTCGGTGGTGGCGCGATCGCTTCCGGCGCACAGGCGGAAGTCACCGAGCTCGCGATCAAGACGAATATTTTAACGACCACAACGCTTCTCGGTAAGGGCGCGCTGGACGAGACGCATCCGCTTTCGATGGGTATGCTTGGTATGCACGGAACGGCCTATGCCAACCATGCGGTAAACCAGTGCGACCTGCTGATCGCAGTTGGCGCTCGCTTTGATGACCGCGTAACCGGCAACGTTGAGAAGTTTGCCCGTGGTGCAAAGATCGTGCATATCGACATCGACCCGGCTGAGATCGGTAAAGTAATCCAGCCGGAT
>CAIXIX010000564.1 GCA_903919615.1 uncultured Chthonomonas sp. | reverse complement strand
CCTTGTTCTTCGACGACGACGGGCGCGTCTACTTGATCTATGGATCCGGTGATATTCGGCTTACCGAGTTGAAGCCGGACCTGACCGGCTTCCTGCCCGGCGGGGTGGATCAGGTCATTGTTCCCAAGGCGGGCGACGTGGCCGGCGCCCCTGGCATGCCTGCAGAAGGCTCGCAGATGCGCAAGATCAACGGCAAGTATTACCTTTGCAATGTTACCTGGCCAAAGAATGATATCCGCACCGAAGTCATTCATCGGGCCGACAAGATCATTGGGCCGTATGAGGGTAAGGTCATGTTCCACGATCAGGGCGTCGCGCAAGGCGGCATGATCGATACGCCCAAGGGCGAGTGGTACGCCTACCTATTCGGCGATCGCGGCTCGGTCGGGCGCATACCCTACCTCGTTCCCATGACGTGGGTGGATGGTTGGCCCGTCGTCGGGGTCAACGGTAAGGTGCCGGAAACGCTCAACCTCCCGGCCAATAAGATCGGCGTCTCCGGTATTGTGGCCTCCGACGAGTTCAACCGCAAACCAGGCGACCGTCTTTTGCCCCTCGTATGGCAGTGGAACCACAACCCCGACAACGCCCTATGGTCGCTCACCGCATCTCCCGGCAGTCTGCGCCTCACCACAGGCCGCGTGGATACGGAGGTAACCCAGGCACGCAATACGCTCACCCAGCGCACCTTCGGCCTCGAAAGCTCTGCTACCACCGCCATCAACGTGAGCAGCATGAAGGACGGCGACTATGCAGGGATGATCGCGCTGCAAAAGAAATACGGCATTGTCGGCGTCAAGATGGCTGGCGGCGTCCGGTCCATCGTCATGATTAGCGCGCAGACAAATAGCCCGGAAGAACTTGCCAGTATCCCGCTAACGCAGAAAACTGTTTATCTCAAGATCGACTGCGATTTCAAGGACCGAGGAGACCAGCCGCAGTTGTTTTACAACCTCGACAACAGGGCGTACTTCTACTTTAGCCTCGACAACAAGAAATGGACCGCTATCGGGAAGTCGTTACGGATGGAATACAGCAGCCCGCACTTCATGGGCTACCGCTTCGGTCTGTTCAACTTTGCGACCAAGACAGCGGGCGGTTTCGTGGACTTCGACTACTTGCGCCTGAGCGATAAGATCATCGCCATGCCGTGAGAGCGCATACGGAAGCGAATTTACTAAGGTCCTTCGCAGGGATTTTCCCAGAACTCATGTTGGACCCCAACATGAGTTCCTCGTCGCGGATGGTGACAGCTATGTTTGTTCGGGGCCATGAGGTAAAGGCATTGCTGGCCGCCGCACATCTGATTGATCAGCCAGTCGCGATGCCTGCTCCAATCGTTATGCGAATGCTGCGGTTTCACATGGGTGACAATGTGCGAGGATTGCCTACACCCTGGAAATGGAACAAGATTCGTGCGGCGCGGCTCAGTGTCACTCTCGTGGAACAGAAGAATCAGACTAAATCGTTCCGCTTAACGGGAACATACGAGATGAAGTTCTGGCATCGAGGGCCAAACCTATGCTAACGTCCGATTCTATGGCTTCCACAACGGGTCAATGGCATATCCAGCTTTTCGGAAACCTAACTGTAACAACCCCGAGCGGTCTGCAAGTCTCCTTAAATGGAAAAAAGGCGGGCGAGCTGATCGCTTACCTGGCACTGCATCCGACGCAATCACACGCGCGAGATAAGTTACTCACAATCTTGTGGGCCGACTCCGAGACCTTTCACGTGCGAACGCGCCTTCGTCAGGAGATCGCTGCCGTTCGATCGCTTTTCCCGTCGATCGCCGACCGCCCCGACTTGCTTACTTTCACGTCGGGCGAGTGTCATTTGCAAGTGGGCGTAGCCGTAGATTCCAACCGATTCCAACAGGCATGCTTAACCGCGAGGCACGAGACAGACGGAGACGCAAAGATTCGCCTGCTCATCGCGGCACGCGACCTCTACCGGGCCGATCTGCTAACCGAATACGATACGGCATGGGTTAGGGACGAGCGCGACCGCTTGAACCACGAGTATGAGCAGGTTTTGCGCGACCTTGCCGAGGCTTATCAGCTCAACAAGGATAATGTGAGCGCGCGGCAAGCGGAAACCTCCCTCACGTCCGCTGCCAAACCTCAACATCCAATTCCATCTGTGGCGCGCGCGCGCATTATGATCTCAGTTTTCCTCGCAACAGCATTATTGGCATCCGTCGTCGTTATCTGGTACTCGCGGCATCGGATTCCTCATACAGTGTCCCCTACGGCAGTTGCTGTTGGGCGGCATCAAGAGAAATGGTCTTTCTTCTACCAGCCTCGCGTGGGTGAGGTGCCAAATGCTGAAGGCAGGTCAATCTGCGCAGATCAGACGGGCATCTATGTAACAGGTCTAATTCAAACCGTACAAGATGACGTAGACATTCTTACGGTCAAACTCTCGTACGAGGGACGGCTGTTGTGGGCAGACCGGTATAGCAGCCCCGAACACGATTGCGATAGAGCGTTTTCATCGTGCGTGGACTCGAACGCGTCGATGTACGTCGGAGGAGAGACCTACGTGCCGGCCGTCACGGGTTCGCATTCTGGATGGTATCTCACCCTGTTGCGGTACGACGTTGACGGCCACCGAAACTGGGTCCGCCGTTCAACTGTGGCAGTAAACAATGTGGGCCAACACGTACAGGTCGCCTGCGATGGGCAGAACGGATGCTATCTTGGGGGCACTGCCCTCGTAGGAGGTAAACAGGCGATACTGTTGCTGCGCTATGATTCAAGCGGCAAAGTGATGTGGCAGCGCGTATTGCGAGGGGGTGATCAATCCTCGTTCAGCCAGTTCGTGGTTGGCGCCGACAGCCAACTCTTTGTGTGCGGCAGCATCCGGCACCAACAAGGGTCTAGCGGCGTGGACGATGACTGGACAGTCACCTGTATCGATTCGTCCGGAAAGAGTCTATGGACGCGATTTGAGGACGGGTCATCCCACGGGTGCGACACTGCAAGTCGTATCGCATTGGATCGCGCAGGCGACCTCTTCGTTGGAGGTCTATTCAACACCGGTGATAGGTGGCACGCCGGTAAGGGGTCACAGTTAGGTGTCGTGAAGTACAGTCCTGATGGAACACGGATTTGGCGGCGCCTTGTAGATCAATCCGGTCCGGCGGTGGTTCTGGAAGGTATTGCGCTCAATCACATCGGAAGTCTCCTGGTAGGCGGGACTGAGCGCAGGCTCGACGGAACTTGGGGAGTAGTTCTGGCTCGCTACGATAGTTTTGGCAACTTAGCTCACTCACAGCGGTTTTCAGCGCCGGCCGGATATCGCAACATATCTCTCCTTGCGCCAATGCTAATGCCGAATGATGAAATGTGCATTATAGGTCAGGCTGCGCCTGGGAATGCCGATACCATTCGCGATAATAGCGGGGTCTGGATGGCGCGCTATTCGCCGGATGGGAACCTGCTGCAGCAGTCTGTATTTGATACGGGCGTCTATGCGCCGAACATCGTAACGGATGCAAACGCCCAGGTCAAACTCGCGATAACCGGTCAGGCTGGAACGGCAACGGGGCATCGCAACTTTATGGTTCTTCGCTATTAAGCTGCAGCTGCACTCGCAACCCGCCGCCGCTGCAATATGGACCTATGTTTACTCGTAATTCCTAACCATTCCCCGCCTTCCCAAACTTACAGATTACTTACGCCTTCCTTACGGGCTGCTTGCGCGTGAACATTGTGCCTCCCAATCATACTGGATGTAACTTACCATGCGACAGGAGAACAACCATGCAATTCAGACTGCCGACACGCTCCGTCTCGGCGCAATTCCTAAGTTTAAGCATTGCCACCACACTGGTAACGTGCACAATATGCTCCACCGCGCAGCAAAACCTTTACGTATCACAGCCATACAACACGCCAGGCACGATTTCCACCGTAGCGCCGGGAGGGGTTGTGAGTCCGTTTGTCGACAGCACGAACGCCGGACTCAGTAGTCTGAATAACTCCTGGGGCGGCATGACCTTCGATTCCGCGGGAAATCTCTATGTAGTATCAGAGGCGGGTGTCAATCAAGTTCTCCAAATTAGTCCCAGCCATGCCGTATGGTTTTGATATAATGATCTGGCCCACTTCGATATAGAAATCTGGCCCACCTATTCTCAATTATGTGGTCATCCTTGTTAGGGTTTCGTCCCATTCAAGGAGGGCCTTCGTGAATAGGAGAGCCAAAGTGGAACGATTTGAAGAACTGCGT
>CAIXIX010000563.1 GCA_903919615.1 uncultured Chthonomonas sp. | reverse complement strand
CGCCTCTGCCGCGCTCATGACGCGGCTCTTGTAATGTTCCTGCCAGCTCATACAGTTGTTCCTGTCTTTTGGGGGCATCCGTTCCCCCTTGATCATCATCCTATTTTATCGTAGTAAACACCAAAGATTGCTCCTGATGTCAATATTTGCTGATAGACTTAAATTACGACTTCCTAAGCATAAATACTATGGAACGCGAGCGAAAAAGATGCATCCACCGAATGGCCGAATCTGTCTCTTGAGGCAACTATGGGTCGCAGCCTATATGGCATTTCTCAAAGTATACGTTGCGTTGCGCCGGTTCTGCCGACATCGGGAACTCTCGGCTATAACCGTTGGTAATAACTTTGAACAGTTGAGTAGAGGAGAACACCTGAATGGATCGAAGGCAGTTTCTGTTGAACAGTATCGCCCTTGGCAGTGTGGCAGCGCTCGGTAATTCCCTAACCGCAGCGGCAGCCTCCAGACGCAAGAGCGCCGATGCGCTTCTAGATACAGGTGCGAACGAGCTACAGGATGCTCTCCAGATTTCGCACCTTACTGCTGACCTCTCGGTAATCATGGGAGCCGGAGGCAACATCGCTGTCTTGAAGCTAAATGAGGGTGGTCCGCTGCAGATCGATAGCGGGTTGGCTAACAGATCCGTTGACATTGCCAAAGCGGTGACCGAGGTGGCCGGCGCGCCAGCCGGGATGCTCGTAAATACACACTGGCATTTCGATCATACCGGCGGCAACGAGGCAATAGGCAAGACTCATGCGACGATCATTGCGCATTCTGCCTGTCGAAGTCGATTGTCCTCAGATCAGATGGTTGAGTTCCTCAAGATGAAATGTCCGGCTTCGCCCGAAGTGGCGCTTCCAATCGCCACGTTTACGGATAGCTTCAGTATCTATACCGGTGGGCACGAAATTGCCCTTACCCACGTGCAGCCTGCCCACACGGATACGGATATTTTTGTACATTTCAAAAAGGAGAATGTAATTCACGCAGGCGACCTGATGTTTAACGGCTTCTTCCCGTTTATCGATTATTCAACGTACGGCTGGATTGGCGGAATGGTAGCTGCCGCAGATCGAATATTGAAAATCGCCAACGCGGATACAAGAATTATCCCAGGGCACGGACCAATCGCATCACGAGCAGACCTCGTTGCATTCCGAGATATGCTGCATACGGTTCAAACCAGGCTGGAGAAACTGATTGAGGTCGGTCACAAGCCGGAACAGATATCAAGTGCGAAGCCGCTCGCCGATCTCGATGCGAAATGGGGCGGTGGGTTTATGAAAGCTGACGCATTTACCGTGTGCGCTGCCGAGGGGATCGTTAGGCATAAGTCGCTCAAGGGATAGCCGGCGTCGGCACGATCTCCCCCTCCGCGAACCCCTCCCATATTTGCTCGCAAGCTCGCGGGGAGGGGACAATTTAGGCGCCGAAGGAGGGGGAATCGATTTGATTACGAGAACGGGTATTTGCCCGGGACAGCCATCGGGGCAATCGCGAGTTTGCCATCCCATGTGAGGTTTTCGGGGAACAGATTCTCCTCAGACTTCTGCATCATCTCCCATGTGATCTCCTGGCCCGTGTAGGCGGCCATTCTTCCCATTAGGCCGACGAGGGTGCTCTGCGCCATCTGCTCACCATCGTTCATCACGGCACCACGCCGAATGCTGGCAAAGAATTCGTCGTGCTCAACCTGGTACATGTCTTTGCGTCGGCCGGTGTACTTCCAGCTCTGGTCGCCATGGATCTCGGGTTCCCAACCACGAATGGTTGCGAAACCACGCGTGCCTGCGATGTAGTCTGAGTTGTCGTTGTATGGGGACGGAATCTGGCGCTGGGCCATTGTGCCTCGAGAACCGTCGGCCCACTCGTAGAACACATCGATATGGTCGAAGATATTCCCCTCGTTGTTCGGCAAGGCTCTGGCGCCCGTGCCGACCGCCTTAATCGGTGGAACGTCGTTATAGGCCCACATCATCTTATCGATACTGTGGCATGCCTGTTCGATGAGTCCATCGCCGCAGCTCCATACGAAGTTGTACCAGTTCTTTATCTGCCACTCAACGTCGCTCATACCGGCCGGTCTGCTCGCGGCGGGCGGCATGGACTTAACGGGTCCGGTTAGGTAAGTTGCCTGTACGTGGCGTACCTGCCCGATTGCGCCTTCGTGCAGCTTCTTGAAGAATTCTCGATGCGTAAGGTTCTTACGAAAGCAGAAGCCGTTTGCAAAGTTTAGCTTCTTCTCCTTCGCGAGCCGCACTGCTGCTAGACCAATCTTAACGCCCGCGGCATCGGTCGCCATCGGTTTCTCGGCAAAGATATGCTTCCCTGCTTCGACGGCAGCCTTGATATGCCGTGGTCGGAAGCCGGGAGGTGTGGTGAGGAGAACGACATCCACGTTCGTCTCAAGCACGCGCTTGTAGGCGTCGAGCCCAACAAACTGCTTTTCGGCAGCTACCGATACGCGCTTGGCGATCTCAGGTACGTCCTTAAGCGCATTGATGTGAGCATCGATCTGCTGCTTGAAGACATCTCCCATCGCGGTAAGCACAACGCCTGGATCGGCATTCAATGCCTGCGCCGCTGCGCCCGTGCCTCGCCCGCCGCAGCCGATGAGTCCGATGCGGATCTGATCTGAACCCTGCGCATGAGCATAGTTGCCGGTGGCAAGTAGCGCTGCCGTGCCGGTTGCCGCCGCAGATGCCTTAAGGAAATCGCGGCGTGTTGCCATTTTGCCGGACGGATCTATCTCGTCGTGATCGCTCATTGTCTCTCCTGTGTCAATTAACTATCGCGCGCTACCATTGGTTGGTCGTGGTGCCGCTAATGCGCCACGCGGTTTAACGCGCGTCAATAATCCGGGTGATGTTTAGCAAGTCTAGGATCTTCTTCTCGCCTGAGAAATCGGACAGACTACTGCTCGCGAACTACGCGGAAACCAATGAAGAAGCCATCGGAAAGCCACCATCGGCTCTTTGGCAACTGGGGGTCTGTCTCCTGCCAGGCAGGAATCTGATATGCGCGGACCGTCGGTGTCGCGGCTTCCGGCTTGTCTTTAATCGTCGAGCCGCAAAGTACAGGCTTGCCAGTAAGGTCTGTGGCCCATTCGCCAGTATTTCCATACATGTCGTAAAGCTTCCAGGCATTTGGCTGCTTCTTACCAACCGGATGCGTGCGTGTATCGGCCAGCCATGCCTGTTTAGTTAGCTCCGCCTTCGTGGGGTTCGTTTTGCTGCCTGCGCGGCATGCATACTCCCACTCAGCTTCTGTTGGGAGGCGGTACTTGTGGCCGGTTTTGGCAGACAGCCAGCGGCAGAACATGGTGGCGCTCAAGAAGCTGATATTAATGGCGGGATAGCCATGATGTCCCCATCCGAGATCCGGAAGGATGTAGGATTTGCTCGGACGCGCGATGGCATCTGGCGCGAATTTCGTTTGATCGTAGGCGACGGAGGGCGGTCCGCTCTGGATGAACGTGTCGTACATCTCCCAGGGGGTCTCTGTATCTGCGATCCAGAATGGTTTTACGGGTACTGTCGTTTTGCCAATAACGATCTTGCCGGCAGGGATGGCAACCATGTTGGCCTTAACAACAGATCCTGGCATCGTCTCTGTATAGCTCGTCGGCGTCGCCTGGGCTCTGGCGGAGTTTGATGCCAGAACAGGTAAAATCAGGCCAAGAAAACAGGCGCTTCCAGCAAGAATACCAGAGCGTCTTGATATCCGGGCGTTGCCGCCGCGAACTCCATTAATGAACAAGTTCACAGTAATTCGTCTCTCCTGCTTGTTTTTTGTGTGCACCGTCTGCGCGCTGCCCGGTAAAGCCCGGTTCGGACGGTCAGCAGCCAATGCCGCTTGTTTGCCGCGATCGCCAGTCCGCCATTTGCGGCCGCGAGATCGAGAACAGCACACCCTCACCAGATATGAGTATACCGAATACCACATGGGAGTGGATGTTCGTTTTGTCGTTTACGCGCAAAACAAGGCATCAGCGGAGACAGCTTGTGGTGCCGCATTCGAGCGTTTTGCACAGCTAGATACGGTGATGAGCGACTATCGTGACAACAGTGAGTTAAGTCAGCTTTGTGCAAAAGCCGGCAGCGGTCCGGTAAAGGTCTCTCCTGAGCTGTTTCGTGTGCTTGCAAGAGCGCAGGAACTTGCCGCGAGAAGCGAAGGCGCATTCGATATTACCTGCAGCCCGGTAGTGAGGCTCTGGCGAACTGCGCGGAAGACGCATGTCCTGCCCACCGAAACCGAACTGAGCGCTGCAATGAAGTTAGTTGGTTGGAGGAAGATCGCGCTAAACCCTACCAACAGAACTGCGGCTCTCGCTGTGCAGGGAATGAAGCTGGATCTTGGCGGCATCGGTAAGGGCTATGCAAACGACTTTGCCCAAGCGGAGTTAAAGCGGTATGGCATTCGATCTGCGTTAGTTGAATCGGGCGGAGATATCGTTGTGTCGGACCCTCCACCCGGGGAGAAGGGCTGGCGAATTCAGTGTCAGATCCACACGGATCACCTTCCTAACGAAGATCCTGCGCACCCCGGCGTAATGGTTCTGTCGAACTGTGCTGTTTCGACATCCGGGGATACCGAGCAGTTTGTGGATATCGGCGGTAAGCGATATTCTCATATCGTAGACCCGCGAACGGGCGAGGCGCTTACCAACAGAATTGCCGTAATGGTGATCGCCAAAGATGGCCTTACTTCGGATGGGCTCACCAAGCCAGTCTGCATTCTCGGTGAGGAGCGCACTCGAGCGCTCGTTGCCCGGTATCCGGGCGCGCGAATGTGGGTGGGGCATGATACCGGAGATGAAAAGCCCACACCGCGTGGGGATCTTCGCGCCCCTTGAATTTCCAGGTTTGAATACAAAAGCGCAAATCGCAATGGTGTTCGGCTCGGGCACTCTATAACAAACCAACGGGAGATATCTATGCCAGCCACAAGACGTGAGCTTCTCTTCGCCAGCGCTGCCGCCTGCGGAACCATCATAGCGAATCCGGCTTTCGGTGCGGCCGAGACTTCGTTTGATTTCGTTCACATTACGGATCTTCATATTCAGCACGAACTTGATGCAGATAAAGGCGTTCATAAAGCGCTCAAGGCGGCGATGGACCTGAAGTCGAAGCCCAGTTTCGCGCTGATAGGCGGAGATCTTGTAATGGACGCGTCACTGGTGCCCCGGGATACGGCAGACCGACTCTTCGGGATGTGGAGTGAATCCGCAGAAGGTCTCAAGATACCGCTGCACTATTCCATAGGCAACCACGATCTTTTTGGCCTCAAGATGGCCACGAAGGCGACTGCCAATATCGATCAGTTCAAAGCACTCTGGAAACAGAGGCTGGGCCTCGCACAGACCTATTCACACTTCGATCACCAGGGCTGGAGATTTGTAACGCTCGACTCAGCCGGCGTTACACCCGATCTCACCTGGGAGGGTGAACTCCATGAGGACCAGATCCGATGGCTCGATGATCTGCTGCGAGCTACGCCGCGAACCATGCCGCTCGTGTTTCTAACTCACTATCCCATTTTTACCGCCTGCTCGCTCTATATCAATGGTGTGGATGAAAAGCCCGGTTCCAGCCTCGTCGTGAAAAACTGCCGTCAGTTTCGGGAGATGATCCAGAAGCACAACGTCAAGGCGGTGCTGCAAGGCCATACGCATATCGTCGAAGAGGTTGAGTATCTTGGTGTGCGTTACATCACAGGTGGCGCTGTATGCGGTGAGTGGTGGAAGGGTCCGCGGTTGGGGTTGATACCGGAAGGATTTATGTCCTACTCGGTGAGAGGCGAGAACCTGGCTTCGCGTTATGTGACGTATGGCTGGAAGGCGAAGGTTGGGTAGGCGGCTTCTCGACCGAAGGCCAACAACCACCCGCATTGGTAGTTGCGCTGCTCGCTGCGCATGAATTGGTGCCGAGTACAGCCGTTGGACCGGCAGACGATGGAAGCCCCTCTCTATGCGCGACTTTGCCTGTAAATTGGTGGCGCGATGCACGGAGTAGCAAGTGAGCAAAACGATAGGATAGGGCCGCTACCTGCTTTCAGAGCTTCGCCTCCAACCCTTGCCCTCCCCCGATTCCCTCGCAAGCTCCGAGGAGAGCGAGTAGTTGCGCGCCTTCGGACGTGGGCGAAACCTTGCTGCGAGTAATGAAACACGATTAGCCTCGCAGGGGAGGGAAGCGCAACCACTTACCGCCGTGCGGTGATCGTACCCGATACTGCTGTCATGGATGCTGTGGCCCTTTCTCCGATTTCAATAACTGGCCGGGGATAGATTCCGATTGCGAGTATCGCGATGGTGCAGATCGTCATCGCGATGCCAAGTGGTCTGGCAACCGCGATCCGTCGATCGTCGGCCGGATCGTGGATGTAGATCTGCTTCACAACCATCAGATAGTAGTAGAGGGCGATGACGCTGGCGATTGCGCCGAGCATAACCAGCCCCTGCTGACCACCCTCCCACGCCGCCGCGAACAGGTACAGCTTTCCAACAAAACCTGCGAGTGGTGGAATGCCTCCCAGCGAGAACATAACAACAACTGCGCTGAAGGCCAGCGTTGGACAGCGTTTGTGCAGCCCGCTCAGAGCGCTCACCTTGTCCGAGCCAGTGGCATCGTACACCGCTTGCACCAGCAGGAAGGCTCCTACATTTGTGAAGGCATAGAGCAACAGGTACATCAGCGTAGAACCGACGATGGCTCCATGGTCTGGCCCAACGCCACCTGCAACAGCGACGAGGATGTATCCGGATTGCGCGATACCCGAATATCCCAGCAACCGCTTCAGATTCGTTTGAGACAGAGCGCACAGGTTGCCGATCAGCATGGATAACCCGGATATCGCAACGATTAATGAGGTAATCGCATGGTTCTCTCCAGCCTGAATGGAGATCAGGAAGCGGAGCAGCGCCGCAAATCCGCCCGCCTTTGATGCCGTCGAGAGGAACGCAGTTACGAGAGCGGGCGCGCCTTCATACACATCCGGCGCCCAGAGGTGAAAGGGGACGGCTGCTACTTTAAAGGCAAGGCCGCCAATCACGAAGATAATTCCGAGCCACAGGGCTGCTGCAGGCGCAGCCAGCGTTCCCGTCGCAAGCGCTTGAGACATTCCGGTAAAAGTAGTGGTTCCGAGCACGCCGTAGAGAATGCTCGATCCATACAGCACGATTGCCGAAGCGACCGAGCCCAGAACCAGCAGCTTAACGGATGCCTCCGCGGAGCGCTTCTCGAACTTCGAGAACGCGGCCAGCGCGATGAGTGAGATCGTCGAGAGCTCCAGCCCCACATAGAGTATCAGCAGGCTGCCGGAGCTACCCATGATCATTAGACCCATCGTGCTCAACAGCATCAGAGCATAGTATTCGCCCGCAAATGCGGTCTTTTTTTCTTCTGCAACCGAGCCGATCGCGATGACCGCTAAAATCAACAGAAAGATGCCGTTAAATGCGCGAGCGTATCCATCGAAGCGTAAAGTCCCGCCCCACGGCGATGAGTTGCCGGTATGGCTGCTCAGCGCCAGAGCCGCTAGCGCCGACGCGGCCGTCAGCCAGCCAAGCCATCTTCCGCTGCGAACGGAAGGAACCGTGCCGAGCAGAGCAATGGACAGCGAGGCAGCCACAAGCAGGATGTAGGGATAGATCGGCGTATAGTCCATCATGGAAGAAGCCTCATGCCGGCGGGCAGAACTCTCGCCGTGTTGTTATGATTGGGGTGGACTGACGCCGATTCTACGGCATCCGCCCGGGTAGTGCGCCATCCCACTTCGATGAGGTTCACGATGGGCTTAGGATACATTCCGAGAAGCAGGAGTGCGGCCGAAAGCGCAGTAATCGCCACCCACTCTGTCGTTCGAGCATCGGGAAGGTCGTGGTACTCCTTCTCGTTGTACTCCCCAAGAAAAATCTTCTGGATCATCCGGAGCACATAGACCGCCGTGACAACGATGCCAAGAACGGCAAGTAGCGCGAGTATTGGATAGCGCAGCCACATTCCGTAGAAGCAGAGAAACTCAGCGATAAAACCGCTTGTGGCGGGAAGCCCGAATGAGGCGAGACCGCCAATTGTCATACACACGGCAACGCCGGGCATTCGCTTCGCAAAACCGCCCATATTCGCGATGATGCGGGTGTGCGACTTCTCATAGATTAGGCCGACAACGGCGAAGAAGAGGCCGGTCATAATCCCATGAGAGACCATCTGCATCACAGAACCGTTAATGCCAACCGCATTCAATGATGCCAGTCCAAGCATCACCATACCCATGTGGCTCACACTCGAGTAGGCGATGATGTACTTCAGGTCTGTCTGGCCCATGGCGCTGCATGCGCCGTACAGGATGTTGATCGTGGCGATGACCGCCATCAGAAACGACCAGTCCTGTGCGCCCTGCGGCAGCATCTGTAGGCCAAGGCGAAGGACGCCGTAGGCTCCCAGCTTCATCAGCACGCCTGCATGAAGCATCGAGACTGCAGTGGGAGCTGATGCGTGACCATCAGGAGACCAGGTGTGCAGCGGCCAGATACCTGCGAGGATGCCAAATCCGACATAGACGGCGATAAACACCCAGCGCTGCATGGCAGGATCGAAGCCCACTCGGGAGAGTGTATCCATATCGAACGTTCGCTGCCCGCTCTGTGTATACATGGCCAGAATAGCGACAAGGATAAACGCGCTGCCGCCCATCAGCATCAGCGTGAGCTTCATGGCGCTGTACTCTTTGGTGCGCGCCTTTGTGCTCGTTCCCCACACTCCAATAAGCAGATACATCGGAAGCACTGCAATCTCGTAGAACAGGAACAGGAAGAAGAGATCGCGGCAAGCGAACACACCGAACACTCCGCTTACAAGCAGCAGCAGCAGCGCAAGAAACTCTTTGGTTCGGTCCTTACGCGTCCATGATGCGAACACACCGCCAGTTATAAGCAGTGCTGTCAGCAGAATCAGTACGACGCTGATGCCATCGGCTGCGAGATGGTAGTGTATACCCAGGGATGGGACCCAGGGGATGTCCTGAACAAACTGGTAACCGCCAGTGGATCGGTTGTAGTTGATGCATAGGTAGATCGCTACCGGCAGCGTGATAACCGCGCCAATGAGTGCTACGAAGCGAATCAGCAGGCCTTTTGTGGCCGGAAGCGTCAGCAGGAGCACGCCAGCGATCATCGGCGCCAGGATTGTAATTGAGAGCAGCCATCCATCCATCTTGTGTTACCGTCCTCCGACCTGCTGCAAATAAGAGATCGCAAGAACTGCGATTACAAGTCCAGCCATTACTACCGTGGTATAGAGCTGCGTCTGGCCCGTAGCCGATTTCCGCAGGCGATTGCCTACGAGCTGGCAGGCGCCCCCGATTACGTTTATAAGGCCATCAATAACCGTTCGGTCGAACCATGCGACGAAGCGGCCAAATGCGAGGGCTCCCGCGGCTGCCCCTTTGCTCCAGAAGTCGTCGATGTACCACAGGTTTACGAAGAGTTTGTAGCCAGGAATTTTCTCGATAGGGTCCGCAGCCAGCGACTGCTTTCCGTAGATGCTCCACGCTACTCCGATGCCTCCCAGTGCGCAGAGGCTCGCAACAGCGGTGAGCCAGAGTGTCATGTGCTCAGGGGCGGATTCCACTCCACCGCCGAGGAAGGCTGACAACCTGCCGCCGGACTTAAGCCAGAACCCTAATCCAACGGATAGGGCTGCCAGGATCATCAGCGGCACCGTCATGCTTGCCGGGCCCTCATGTGCGTGCTCCGCTTCATGCGATCTCGATGTGCCGTAGAAGGTCATCAACCACATTCGTGTGCTGTAGAAAGCGGTCATGGCGGCAACAAGCAGCGCAACGGCCAATCCGAGCATCGCGACCGGACTGTGGTTCTCTAGTGCGGCGCCGAGGATCGCCTCTTTGCTCCAGAACCCGCTAAGACCCGGCAAACCGGCAAGTGCCAGAACTCCGATGCCACAGGTGATCGAAGTGACGCGCATCTTCTTTGAAAGGCCACCCATAAGCCGCATATCATTCGGCGTTGCGGAGTGGTGCAGCGCATGAATAACGGAGCCGGCTGTCAGGAAGAGGAGCGCTTTAAACATCGCGTGCGTTACGAGGTGGAACATGCCCGCATCGCGGCTGCCAACACCGAGACCGATGAACATATAGCCTAACTGGCTGATCGTGGAGTAGGCCATTACTTTCTTAATGTCGGTCTGTACCAGAGCGATTGTTGCTGCTATTAGCGCGGTGATCGATCCGGTAATGATGATAATGTTCATCACAACCTGGCTCGCGGCAAATACGGGAAGTAGGCGCGCCACCATGTAGACGCCGGCGGCAACCATCGTCGCAGCATGGATAAGCGCCGATACCGGGGTGGGACCCTCCATCGCATCTGGCAGCCAGATATGGAGCGGGAATTGGGCGGATTTGCCAACGGCGCCGCAGAAAAGGAGTAGAGGTGCAATTATAAGGAAAAGTTGCGGGCCCAACAGCGGCAGCGAAGTTAGCTGCCCGCTGGATATCTGGGTGACCGCATGCGCCACTTCCGTGAACTGGAACGATCCTGCAGCGGAGACCATTAAGAGCACGCCAAGAAAAAAGCCGACATCGCCAAATCGTGTGACGATAAATGCTTTCTTTGACGCGTCTCCGGCTGATTTCTTCGTCCACCAGAAGCCGATCAGCAGATAGGAACAGATCCCGACCAGTTCCCAGGAGATGTAGAGCTGAAAGAGGTTATCTGCAAGCACCAGTGCGAGCATCGAGCAGGTGAACATCGCGAGGCAGGCGTAGTAGCGTGCGAACCCGGCCTCACCCTTCATATAAGCGGTTGAGTAGATCTGCACGAGAGTGCTAACCAGGCAAACAACCGCAACCATGGTCCAGGCGAGCGCGTCGAGATGAACGCTCAGAGTAATCTTAAGCCCGGTTCCGATGGTAAGCCATTCGTAACTCTGGCTTGCAATGTGCCCTTCACCAGGTACATGAGCAAGCGCAATCAGCGCTGAGACAATGGTCGCGACAAGTGTCAGCGCAGGCGCGGCCTTCGCGGCGCTCTTGTTGCCCGAGAGAGCGATCACCGCGCACAGGGCGGCTGCAATAAACGGCGCCAGTGGTAGGAGCCAGAGCGGTAAAGCGGAAAATGCTGCCACGGGCCCTATCCTTTCAATGTGTCGGCGCGATCGACTTCAACGGCGCCAAATTCGCGATACAGGTTCAGCACGACAGCGAGGCCAATCGCTGCATCTGCTGCCGCTACGGTGAGGCCAACCAGTACGAAGACTTGCGGCTCCATGGAAGCGGGATGCAGGAAACGCCAGAAGGCCAGAAAGTTAATATTTGCGGCATTCAACATCAACTCAATGCCCATCAGCACGGCAATCGCATTGCGCCGTGTGATGACGCCGTAAGTTCCAATTGCGAATAGCAGCGCGCTAACGATTAGATAGTTTGTAAGCCCCATAACGACTTCTTCTCAACACTTTCTATTCGAGCGTGTGAATTGCTTCAAGGTCGGCGAGTGGCGCCGTTTCCGGAGCAGGACCCCGTTCTACCTTAGCAAGCACGATGGCGCCAATAAGGGCGGCCAGTAGCAGAAGGGAAGCGACCTCAAAAGGCACGGCGTACATGCCGATTAGAGCATTGCCGAGAGCGGTAGTCTGCTCAACTGCGCTCTGTGGGCTCTGGTCGGTAATCTGCCAGGCATGCTGGGTAAGCGCCCAGGATGCCAGCAGTCCGAATGCTCCGCAGATCAGTCCAGCCACCGGTCTAAATTTGTTATGCTGTGGAGCGGAAGGATCCATTGCATTTCTGGTGAGCATCAGCGCAAAGAGGATAAGCACCATAATTGCGCCCGCATAGATCATAAGCTGCGTCACGAAGAAGAAGTGCGCCTCGAGCGCGGCATATAGACCTGCGACTCCAAGAAAACAGGGAAGCAGCCAGAAGCCTGCGTGCACGATGCTGCGCGAATTCACCACGAAGAGCGCGGGAATGAGCGTTAGTGCGGCAAGGCTATAGAACGCAATCATACTTGCAGCCTGGTTCATTCTGCAGTTCCCCCTGGTGGCGCGGGCTTTGGCGCGTGAGCAGCCAGTGCCGCTGCCTCGCCTTTCGCCTTTGCTGCAGCCTCTTTGGCAGCAGCTTCGGCGGCGAGCGCGTTGGTAATCGTCTCCATATTCGTCTGCACGGAAGCCGCACCGCCCTGTGCCAGCGCCGTTAGCGGAAAAACGCATGTGTTTCTATCGGTGCCAGCGAGTTCAAAGGCGGTCGTCATTTCAATCGCTTCGAACGGGCATGCCTCGATGCAGAGGTTGCAGAACATGCAGCGTCCCAGATCCATTTGAAAGTCTGAGATGCCGCCGTGCTTGCCAGCGCCATGTTTCGTTAGCGTGATGACGCCAGTAGGGCAGGCCTGAATGCAGAGAGTGCATCCGGTACAGTTCAGCCGGTGGTTCTCCTCGTTAAACGGAAGAACAAAGAGCCCGCGATAGCGCGGAGCGACGTCAACCTTCTCATACGGATAGAGTACGGTGATCTTTTCGCGGCGAACCAGGTTGCTAAGGGTAACTGACATTCCCTTAAGAAAGCTGGTGAAGCCCGATATCCCATCGCGGAGCGAGTTCATAGCGGCATCGGCTCCTGTATGTTTATCTTGGATCTGAGTTTCAAGCTAGACTTGCCCCTCACCCCGACCCTCTCCCACGCAAGCGGGGAGAGAGAGGAAATGCGTTCGTTCTGAGTGCAGGTTAGGTGCTATTTGCACTCGATTTCGTCGATCAGATATTACTGTCATCAATGCCCTACCGTAGCCAGCGCTGTGGCGCAGATCAGCGCCATTCCGGCCGGCACCAGTATCTTCCAGCAGAAGCTCATCATCTGGTCTACGCGAAGCCGTGGCAGTGTCCATCGTATCCACATCATCAGGCAGATAACCAGCAGCGTCTTCAGCGTAAACCAGAGCGCTGCAGGAAGCCCGGCGCCAAGCCAGCCGCCAAAGAAGAGCGTTGCTGCGAGCCCGCCCGAGAAGAAGTTGTTTGCGAATTCGGCAAGGAAGAAGAAGGCGAACCGCATGCCCGAGTATTCGGTATGGAAACCGCTAACAAGCTCCGACTCCGCTTCTGGAAGGTCGAAGGGTGTTCGATTGACTTCGGCGAGCGTGCATATAATAAACATGACAAACGCCGGGATCATCAGAAACGGGTGCCGTACGATATTCCAGCCGCTCGATTGCTGCTCCACAATCTTTGTCAGTGAGAGCGTTCCGGACAGCATCACCACAGACAGTACACTGAGGATAAGTGGGATGTCGTAGGAGAGCAACTGCGCGACGGCTCGCATACCACCAAGAAGCGAATACTTATTGTTGCTGCCCCATCCTGCTGCAAACACTCCGAGGATTGAGAGCGCCGAGATGCTGAGAACAAAGAGCGCGCCGAGGCTGTAATCGAACCCGACCCACGCGGAGGTGAATGGCAAAACCATGAAGGTAAGCAGCGACGGTATGAATACAAGATAGGGCGCCAGCGCAAACATGGGTACATCTGCATCCGCAGGAACAATGTCCTCTTTCAGCAGAAGCTTAACCGCATCGGCCACTGTTTGTAATGTGCCCTTCCACCCAACGTGCATTGGTCCAACGCGGGCCTGCATCCAGCCAGCGAATTTTCGCTCTATCCAGATCAGCACAAGGCACTGCAGCGCTACCACGTTTGCGACAATGAATGCGCTTACGAAGGCATTGAGCAGTGGATAGTTTGCAATGAAACTGGTGACAGGCTTGGTCCAGCCCCAGGGCAGGTGTGCCAGCAGAGTGATGGCGCCAATGATCACGAAGGTTATCACGGTGCCGGATACGATCTGGCCAGCCTGGATCGTTTTTGTCTGTCTCAGCGTGTTGGCGGTCATCGATCCACCTCTCCAAGGACTGTGTCGAGACTGCCGAGAATGGCGATAACATCGGCAATCTTTGTTCCGGGCAGCATGGCAGGCAGAAGGCTAAGATGTACGAACGAGGGCGTTCTGCCATGCATGCGCGCCGGGTTCGGTGTTCCGTCGCTCACCACATAGAAAGAGAGCTCACCTCTCGGCGACTCTGTGCGGGAATAGGCCGAGCCGGCTGCGGGTTTAAAAATCTTGGGCATCTTCGTCATGATTTCGCCCTCAGGCATATCGCGCAGGCACTGTTTGATGATCTTTGCGCTCTGACGCATCTCCTCGATCCTCACTAAGTACCGCGCATAGCAGTCGCAGCCATCAAACACTGCCACGTCAAAATCCAGGCGGTCGTAGACCTCGTAGGGAGCGCAGCGGCGAATATCGAAGTTCAGCCCCGAGCCGCGGGCCACAGGGCCAGATGCGCCGTATGCGATCGCCATCTCCGGCGTCAGCACTCCGACACCGACAAGCCTATCCACAAAGATCCTGTTGTTTGTAACGAGGCGATCGTTCTCATCCAGGGCAATCTGCAGCTCATCGAGAAATTGCAGCAGCGCGCCAGAGAAGCCATCGGGCATGTCTGCAGGAATGCCGCCCGGGCGAATGTAGTTGTACGTGAGCCTTGCGCCAGTCATTGTTTCAAAGAGGTCGAGAGCTTTCTCTCTCTCTCTAAAGGCGTAAAGGAAGGCTGTGGTTGCGCCGATATCCATCGCAAACGTGCCAACGAAGAGGAGATGGCTGGCGATCCGGTTTAGCTCGCATAGCAGGACGCGGAGGTACTGGGCTCGCTCCGGCGGCTCGAGGCCGCCAACGCGCTCAATCGCCTGCGAGATCGCGAGATTGCCATTGAGCGCAGCGCAGTAGTCCATTCGATCGGTGAATGGAACGGTCTGTTTGTAGCTGCGCGACTCGAGCATCTTCTCGAGGCCTCGATGCAGGTAGCCAATGACAGGGCGACAGCTAACGACAATCTCACCATCCAGTTCAACCAGGATTCGCAACACACCGTGAGTTGATGGGTGCTGCGGTCCAAGGTTCACCGTAACTGTCGTAGGCTCTGCTGCTGTACTCACCATGGAATGGGTTCCGTTTCTCTACGCAACCGCCGGGCGATCTTCTCTGTTTCGCCCGAACTGGACACGGCTCAGTTGGTCTCTTGTGGGCCATGCAGCGGATTACCGCTGAATACAGGCTTGTAATCTTTGCGGAAGGGATGGCCCTCCCAGTCTTCCGGCAGAAGAATACGCATCGTTTCGGGCGATCCCTGGTCCGGGTGACCCGTGAAATGCACTCCGTACATGTCGTAGCATTCACGTTCAAACCAGTTAAGGCCCGGCCAGATGGCGGTCACCGACTGGATTTCTGGCGACTCGAGCGGAAGTGAAACGATAATTAGTGCTGTCTGGTTGCGCTTCATCGAATAGAGCCGATACCAGAGCAGGATCTCTTTGCCGGTGTCGCGGCCGGTGAGATCGCCAGGGTAATCGAACAGGCATTCGGGATCGTCCCGCAGAAAGGTGCAGAGTTCGTCGAATCCCTCGGCAGCGGCAGTAAGATGAAGGTCACCCTTCACCTCTTCCACACTGAGGACGCTGCCCTCGAACTTTGCTTTGATCTCGTCAGGGGTCATTCTTTTAACCTGTGTCAGGACTGCTCGCCCACAGACGATGCATCTCCGAAGTCTGTGATGACGATTGGTGTTCGCTTTGGCAGCGGTTGTCCGCGTCTTGTCATCGCATGTTCAGACATCACAACCTCCTGCAGCTTTATGATGCCGTTAATGAGATTCTCTGGACGAGGAGGACAGCCATACACATAAACATCCACCGGTATGAACTGGTCCGCGCCTTTTACCACCGTAATGCTGTCGCGGTACGGGCCGCCTGCAGAGGCGCACCCGCCCATGGCGATCACATATTTTGGCTCTGGCATCTGATCGTAGAGGGTTTTGATGAAGGGCGCCATCTTTACGGATACCCATCCTGCAACGATCATTACGTCCGCTTGCCTCGGGGTCGCTCTGAAGAACATTCCGAAGCGATCCAGGTCGTTTCGCGCCGCACCGGCTGCCATCATCTCGATAGCACAGCAGCTCAACCCGAAGGTTAGCGACCAGAGCGAGTTTTTACGGGCCCATTGTGCGAGCCGATCCGCAGGAGCAAGAAGGACTGCGCCACCAGGAATAGGCACGCGCCAGGTATCGACCTCTTTTTGAGTAAGCGGCTTGTCCAACGTTATTCCCATTCCAGCGCCCCTCGGCGCCATGCATACGCCAGCCCGACGCCGAGCAGCGCAACAAAGATGATCATTTCAGCCACAGCATAGGCGCCGACAGCCTTGTAAGCGAGCGCCCAGGGGAAGAGAAAGGCGGCTTCAACATCGAAAACCACGAAAAGCAGAGCGAAGAGATAGTAGTGCGGATTAAACTGTTGCCATGCGCGGCCGACCGGAAGAACGCCGCACTCATAGGTGGACGTTTTCGCTGCGTTCGGCGCATGGGGCTGGATCAGTCTTGAAAAGATCAGGGTTCCCGCTACAAACGCGATGCCAACCAGTGTGAAAACCACGACGGCAAGGTATTGCGTTCCTGATGGAGCCAAGTTGTGCAACGGCGCTCTCTCGCTTTCTAGTCTGTGATATTCAATGCCGCACGTCGCTGTGCGTCTGCGTAGGAAACCAGCGCTCTCGCGTAGCTGCCACGTTCGAAAATCTCTGGCGCAATGGCGAAACGCTCACTCATGAAGCCTCGCATCGAATCGATAGAGCCGAACTCGTGCGCTTCCATCCACGGAGCGATTTCGCTGAGTATCTCTCCAATGCGCTCAACACCGTTCTGCAGCAGCTCTGCAGCCATCATTACCACATTGGCGCCCGCCATAACCGATTTAATGACGTCGCGGTAGGTGTGAACACCCCCTGTAACGGCAAAATCGGCCGGGATGCGGCCGTGTAGTAGAGAAACCCATCTAATTGGAAGCGCTAGGTCCTCGGACCGGCTAAGTTGTATGCCAGGCTTTGCCTCTAGCGCCTCAATGTCGAGCTCCGGCTGATAGAACCGGTTAAAGAGAACAAGGCCGTTCGCGCCTGCGCCGGCAAGTTTGTTCAACATCCAGGGCATCGCGCTAAAGAATGGGCTGACCTTTACTGCAAGCGGGATGTTCACCATCGCGGCAACTTCTGCGACCGCATCCAGATACATCCACTCGGTTGTTAGGCTGGTCAGTTCAATATCGGTTGGCACATAGTAAAGGTTGAGTTCGATCGCGGCGGCTCCAGCCTGCTCAATTGATTTGGCAAAATTAAGCCACTCACCGGCAGATACACCGTTGATGCTGGCGATAATTGGGATGCCTGCGGCCTGTCTGGCCTTCGCTATGTGTTCTAGATAACCTTCGGGGGTTACGCGATACTCGGAAGCCTTGGGATATGCAAGCCGGTTGTCGCTAGCAGCATTGCCCTGCAGATCGAGGTAGAGGTTAACCTGCCCTTCGCCATTCGATATCTGCTCTTCGAAGACGGAAAACAGCACGATTGCAGCTGCACCAGCATCTTCCAGCCTCTTGATTCCATCAAGGGAGTAGGAGAGTGGAGATGCTGCTGCAACGATGGGGTTCTTCAGATCCAGCCCAAGATAATCTGTTCGAAGGTCCATGTTTCCTCTAAGCCGCACAACGCCGTTATTATAGCCAGAGGCATCCGCCTCCTCCATCCGCAAAATGGGGGAATTAAGAAGTGATGATGCGTCTTTGTTACATCATTGCACATATACAAGGGCATGTGTCGCATTACCTCCTTGGGGGAAAGGTAATGGGGCAAACGGGTAAAGCGGTAATACGGTAATTGGGTGGCTGTCGGATTGAAGGTGAGCTTATGGTGACAGGAGGGAGACGGAGGATTTAAAGCGTGGGTAATCACATCCTGTGCCATCCGGTATGCGACGATCAATGTAGGGACAGTGGCTTGTCCCTGTCCGGATGCGCTCGTGCCGAGCTTCAGACACCTACATCTTCGCTCGTGCGGCTTTGAGCACTCTGATGACCCTTGCCGTGTTGCCCCGCTTACGAACAGTTGGCGATATAGCCATGTCCAGTGGAGTTCTGCCCCACTTATCACGGGCATTCAATTTGGCTCCCGCTTGGATTAAGACTCTGATAGTATCGGGATTGCCCTCAACAGCAGCGAAATGCAGGGGTGTGAAGTCATTAAAAGTCTTTGCGTTTACGTCAGCACCCGCAGAGACGAGAGCTCTGCAGCACTCGGACTGGTTTTGACTTAGTGTAAGACGTAACGCTGTGTACCCCTGAGTATCTGACAAATTAACGTCTGCTCCTGCGACTAATAGCGCATTCAAGATTTTAGGATGATTCGCACTGCTTGCCGCCATTAGGGCTGTAGAACCATATTTCAATCGCGCATTAACATTTGCGCCTGAGTTTAGCAGAATGCCGACGACTTGTGCATTCCCACTGTCGGAAGCGTTATAGAGGGGCGTTTCAGTGTCACTTGTTGCGTTTACATTCGCCCCTGCGGCTATCAGGATTTGAATGCATTCGCCAATATCATAGTAAGCGGCACGATCTAGAGCAGTATTACCTTGCACATCTTTCGCATTAACGTCGGCGCCGGCGGCAATAAGATCCTTGACGATTCGGGGAACTCTTGGTGGGTCAACGGCGACGACCAATGCAGTTGGCCACGGGTCTGGCTTTGCACGCATCATAATTCTGATGTTTTGGATTACGGATCTCGGAGGCGTATCTCTCGCGTTTGCATTTGCGCCGCTTGCCAGAAGCAGGTCCACACCATCGGCATCTTCTCGTCTAATAGCGGCAATCAAAGCCCGATCCAACTTCATCTGGTGATACTGTCGTGCGACGAAGACGCATGGCATAGCCACCAGCAGGAGGGTAACTCCGACAGCTGTAATGTTGCGTTTACGTTGCGCGTTCATAACAGATCATTCTACCTGGGCTTCTCATAGGCCAATAGACAGCATCCCGTTCCACTTTGTGAATTAGTAGAGCGGCAGCGCTTTAGTCCATTACCTCGTCTCTATTGGCAAAGAACGATGCAATCAGCGACACAGCTCCTGCGGCGATCAAGACAACATAGAATTCAAAGTATGGCTTGAGAAGTACCGTGTACCCCGCGCCGGTTTTATCGTGCATGATCGTAGTGCCATCTATGCCATGGTTAATGAAATCGGACCAGATACCGCATAGTTCGAACAGGCCGATACCCAGCGCCCCGATCCCGAAATAGACAAGACGGTGCGCTTCCGGCAGGCACATCGCAAGCCGCTTCCCAAAGGAAATCTGCTCTCGCCGGTCCTAAAGCAGCGCATCGATCCTGCAGAGCTCATTTTCAATATCTGTCGAGTCCGGGGATTGATCCCGCAGCACGAGCAGGAGTGCGCGAGCGCCATCGAGATCGTGTCGCGTCGCCAGCAGGCGAGCCTGAATCAGACCGTTCTCCGCAGACTCCGGGCTATCGGGGTTCGAGTCAAAGGGCAAAGCAGTGCTTCGGTCTCTGGCCTTTCGCGACGCGCTCTCTAACAGTTCTCGGGACGACGTCATCGCACCCAATGAACGCCAACAAAGGCGATACTTGATGTCATCCTGGGGCGCTCACCTATTCGGTGGTGTCTTCGTCAGTTAGCGCCGCTACCAGCCGCCCGACTCGCGGGGCCAGCTTAAAGGCGGTCCCCCAAACTTCTGTCGGGCTCAGGCGTTCATACGCATGTACATAAAAGTTACGCAGCCTCACGAGTTGCTGCCACGGAAAATTGGCATGTTCAGACTTGAACGCCGCTGATACCTTACCTGAGGCTTCGCCGATGATCGTCATTTCACGCTCAACCGCCGCGCGAGTCTTCTCGTCGACAACGAATTCTGTGCGGCTCATCCCTTCAATGTATTGGGCGATTCGCACAGTAGCAAGTCTGATATCCTCGACGTAAGCGTCATCGCTGCGCAAGGACCGGCTCCGCTGTCGCGAATATTTCTTTCAAATAGAAGCGGTTTCCGCTGGCTTCGATCGCTGACCGGCTGACTAGGTCCACTTTACGCCCGACGATTGAAGCGAGTTCGTCTTCCATCTCCATGTGGTCAAAAGCGTCTCGCTCTATCGTATCATCAAAATCAGCAAGAAAGTCGACATCGCTTTCCGCGTCAAAATCGTCTCGCAGTATAGAGCCGAAGACGCGCAGATCGCTGATACTCCATCTGTGGCAGAACTCCACTAGCACGTATGGTTCAAGATTGATCCCGTGTAATTTCACTCTATGCCTCCTACATAAATTATCTCATACGGCCGAGACAAATTCGGCATGCGTGAGCGATTGGGTCTGGTGACACTAATTCATGGCAACATCTCCTCAGCTAAGTCCTGCAGGGGCGGTTGGGTTGCCGAGGACGGAACAGGAGACAGGAAGGGCGTGCGAACTCGAAGGGCCAGCGGCTCAGACCGTGGTCAATGAAGCGCATCTGTAGGGGCGCCGCGTTAGATTAGTTACGCCTTCCAGTCTAGTAAGCGTCAAGCTGCGTCCCCCTTGCAGGTAAGAGCCGCTCTGCCGAGGACGGAACAGGAGACAGGAAAGGCGTGCGAACTCGAAGGGCCTGCGGCTCAGGCTGGCCCGTCCCAACCAGCACAGAATCTATCGCAGTGCCCCTACCAGGCTCCCTACACATGTATCATATCTTTGGCTAGGCCGACCTTCGGTCCGGAGGCGCGCATTTAGTCCCCTCCGTGTTCTCTGCCGCGCCCGAGCGTGCGAGGGAGGCAAGCGGAAAGAGGTGAGCTCTAGCGAGCAAATGTGGGGTGTTCTCTGGAGCGCCCGAAGAATGAGGGTCCGAGCGGTAGAGCTAGGTCGGGGAGGGGGATAAGATCAATTCCGCATCGCTTTGTGCCTGCAAGTGGTCTCCACAGATATGAGTCATGCGTAGCCACGCTCCACGCCTCCGATGCTCCCACATACAAAAAGCCCTGCCTCGCTCTGTCTTTTTTAGACCGCAGCGAGGCAGGGCTTCGAATTCAGCTCTACAGGTAGCGTCTGAACAGGCTGTCGATTGTTGCAGTAAGGTCGTTTGTGAAGCGGCCACGAATGGAGGCTTCTTCGTCCTGCATGCTTGGCTTGTTCACATGCTTGTAGATCACGCCGATCGGGTAGCCGGTTGGATGTGTCGCCAGCGCGAATGCAGCGGTCTTGTTGCTTGGATCGTGATCGGCAGGAATGTCGAAGGTCATGTTTTTGTAGTAGTCGTCCGTCTGATCCTGATTCATTGTCGGGCAGGGCGAAAACGCATCGATCAAGGAGAATCCCTTGTGCGAGATTGCCTGAACCAGAATGTCGGCAAGAACGTTCGGCTTGTACGAGAAGCCGCGCGCTACAAACGAGCAGTCTGCTGCAACGGCGAGGGCGAGAGGATCGAGATGATCTTCAACCATCCCGTAGGGAGTTGTACGCCAGCGCTTAGGGTCGATCTTCGGGTTCGAGGATGCTCGCGGAATCATAGATGTTGGTGAAACCTGCCCCTTGGTGAGACCATAGGTGTTGTTGTTCATGATCAGGTAGGTCATGTTCAGGTTTCGGCGAGCGGCATGCGGCAGGTGCCCGCCACCGATCGAGTAGCCATCTCCGTCTCCACCAACCACGATTACGTTGAGCTCTGGTCGCGAGGCTTTGATGCCGGTCGCTACCGGAAGGGCTCGGCCATGAACGCTGTGAAATCCATACGTGGATACAAAGCCCGGAAGCCGGGATGAGCATCCAATGCCGGAGACCACAACGGTGTTGTTGGGATCTAGCTGGCACTGCGCCATGGCTTTGTACAGTGCGCTCAGTACGCCAAAGTCGCCGCAGCCTGGGCACCATATTGGCTTCAAGTCACTCTTATATGATTTTGGTGTGTATGTTAATGTTGCAGTCGTCATCAGGTCTTCATCCTCAGGTATTAGGGCCCCCAATGTCATTAGTAGGCCGGTCGTTCAGCGTCCGTCATTTACCAATCGGTCACCTTGCGGCGACGGATTTGATCTCTTCAATCAGTTCCTTGGCGACGAATGGGACGCCTTCATCCTTGTGGTAGGTGTGAAGTTTGAGGCCAACCTGGCTTCTCAGCCAGCCTGCCAGCTGTCCGGTATAGTTGAGCTCCGGCACAAGGATCTGTTTGCATCGGGAAGCGAACTCTTCGACCTGCTCGATGGGTAGTGGGTTTAACAGGCGGAGGTGCAAGTGGCCGACTTTTAGGCCGGTTGCCGCTGCCGCCGCAGTTGCCTCACGAATAACACCCTCGGTCGAGCCGAATGCGATGATGCCCACGTCCAGCGGGCCTTCTGCTGGGCCGAACTGGTGCGCATACTGGGAGCCCTGCTCTCGAACCAGCGTGTCGAGCTTGCGGAAGCGCTTGTCCTTCATCTGGCGTGCAAGTTCGGGAGTGTAGCCCGGATTGCCTAGCTCATCGTGCTCGATACCGGTAGCTACATACGCGCCGCCCGGCAGCCCTGGTGACGACATCGGCGATACGCCCGTTAGAGTATCGGCGTACCGATGATATCTTTCGCCCAACTGATCTTCCGTCGGGGTCTTTCTATTCACGATACGAATCTCAGCCGTATTCGGTGGCGGGATTGTAACCTTCTTTGTTGCGAGCGACTGCTCGGAGAGCAGCAGAACCGCGCACTGGCACTGCTCGGCCAGGTTGAACGCCTCGATGGTTGCCCAGAAGCAGTCTTCTACGCTTGCGGCCGCAAATACGATGTGCGGGGATTCGTTGTGAACGCCGTAGACGGCAAGATTCAGGTCTCCCTGGCTAGTCTTGGTTGGCATGCCTGTTGAGGCGCCGCCGCGCTGAACATCTACGATAACAACCGGTACCTCTGCCTGGCCAGCCAGGTTAATAAGTTCAACCATCAGGCTGATGCCGGGGCCGGAGCTGGACGTCATCGTTTTCTTGCCGGCGTAGCTTGCGCCAATACACATGGCAAGCGCGGCGATTTCATCTTCCGCCTGAATAAGGTCTCCACCAAACCGTGGAAGCTCCTTCGCAAGGAACTCCATGATTTCTGTGGCAGGCGTAATTGGGTAGCCGCCGAAGAAGCCGAGGCCCGCAGCAAGCGCGCCCATGGCAATCATCTGGTTGCCGCTGACCGTAACGATGGGGGCCGTTCTCTCCTGAGCAGTGATGTGCGGGATCGTCCGACCCTCAAGCTGCTCTTTCACCTTATCGGCGCCAGCATTAAGTGCGCGCTGATTCATGCGAACGATTGCATCGCCTTTGCGGCCGAATAGCTCTTTAATGTACTCTTCCGCGGGGGTCAGTGGGGCATCAATGAGGGTAAGCAGCGCGCCAAGACCGATCATGTTTTTTGGCGCTGGAAGGCGTGCAACCTGATCGCCTTCGAGCTCAGATCGCAGAGAATCCTTAAGTACCTTACCCATGGTAGAGATCGGCATGCCAAGCAGCCATCGACCCTCCACCGTTGGAGGCGTGAAAACATCGGAATCGTACAGAATAATCCCGTCGCCAGCAACATTTCCACCCATCGAGACAAAGCCATCTTCAGTGAGCGCCACAAGTATATTCGCGGCGTCGCCTTCGGTAAGCACTTCCCCTGCGCGAGCCCGGATCTGGAACATAACGGTTCCACCCTTGATCTCTGCCGGGAAAGTTTGAAATGTACATATCTCAAGACCAAGCTTGGTGAGCATCTTTGCTGCCAACTCGCCAAGGCTAATCGTTCCCTCTCCAGACTCACCTACCAGTCGTATCGTTACGTCTGTCGTCAATTCCGATGTCTGTAAAGCCATATCAAACCCTTTCGGATCATCCCGCACAGCGAAAAAGCCCTGTCAACAACGGGGCTTCGTTTCGGCGCAGGGCTAATAGATAACAAAGTATACCGGCTTTGGAGCCTTCTGGCCATCCGCAAAACGGGGGAATGTGCGTCAAGCATGCACTAACCGAGCGGAGCACATGGCCATTAGTGCGCAGAACGAGCACACCATGCCAGATAGGTTGCGCCTAATGCGGCGCACAAAATGGCATAAACAGCATCTGCTGGTCTGGAAGCATCGTGATATAGGCCGGTAAGGACACTGGCAAGTACTACCCATGCCGTGAAAGTGACAACGTTGAGAATCCAGGTGAGGATACTCCTCTGTCTTTGTGCGGCGCCACTAAGACTGGGGGGTGGCAGGCTCGCCTGACCTTGCTCCGCAGAAGCATCGGTGGGCTGTTCACACCACGCCAGCAGTTCGGTTTTCCATCTGCTCGTTTCTGCTCTTGCAGCTCTCTTGCTGGTTACCGGCATAGCCCGCAGCAGGATCTCGTGCTTGGTCTCATCGTCTATCTTATATCTAATACGAATGCTGGCGGATCGAATTGCACCCGAATCGCTCGGGCCATTAGCAATTTCCGTGATAGCTGGCCGCGTAATCCTAAAGTCCCACCTGTCCCCGAACAGTTGCATCGCGTGTGTCGTGAGCTCCACAAACCCGATATCCGCAATTTGCTGTGACTGGGATTTCGCACCTAGCGCTCCGGACGACCATCCGACAAAGAGCCCTGCTCTGTGGTTCTGCATTGAGAGTTTTACTTTTAATTTTATGTAGGTGTTGCGCAGTAGTTTTGCCGGAAGCCGGTCTTCAATCAGCATCGCCAATTCGATCGTCGCGGCGATGCCCACAAGATAGAGGGCGGCGCGGTAACCGCCGGAGAGACTAGCGCGATGTGACACTGTTGCGAATGTTACTGGGACGGCGCAGAGAGTCAGGATAGTCAGAAGGCGCTCTATCGCGTTATGGAGGGTCTTTCTGGACGTGTTATAGATCGCAACGGGAGGAGCTGAATAGTGCAACTCGGCATCGGCGTTGACGGGTTCTCCTAATAAAGGCTGCTCGCACTCCAGGCTGCCTGCTTGCGGCAAGTTAAGGCGCCTGAGCGCTTCAATTCGGCTGTTGAGCGACGGATGGGTGCTGACTAACGTCTGTAGCCTCGTCGAGCCCTCCGGCACGCCGTTCGCGGTGTGCAGTTTCTTGAGCGCCGAAATAAATGGCTCTGCGGTTCCAAGCGCCATCGCTGCGTCGCGGTCGCACACGAATTCGTTATGTCTGACAAACGCAAGGAAAAACAGCGCGATCGGCCCAAGGCAGAGCGGCGCAAAGAAACAGTACGCTGGTGCGCTGGAAGCCAGCATGAACAACAGGGTAGAGGGTAGAACCAGGAAGCCGACGCTTGCAAGAGCCGAATAGCGTTCGGCATGCGTGTGCCTCAAGTGCGCTGCTTCATGAGCGATCAACCCATCAAATTCAGCACACGTTAGATCATTTAGCAGTGCGTTGGCAAAATAGATTTGCCCACGTTTCGCAGCGTATGCGAACAGCAATCGCATCGCTCCAGCATCCACCTGGAACAGCTTAGGACTGCTGATTTTCCATATAGATGCAATCTGGCTAGCTCGGGAGGTCAAATCTCCGGTGTGCAGCTCATCGGTGATCATCGGGTTGGCAACAAGGGTGAGGAGCCGGCCAACACTCGCGCTGATGAACGCCGCGAGAATTGGCGCGACGAAGCTTCTAGCCCTATCGCCCGATGATGCGGCCACGCCAACAATTAATAGGCCAACTGGCAGGTAGAGGGTCAATAACTGTACAATCCTGACGCCCAGAAAACGAATGCGTGATCCATCGAAAAGCCTGTGAAGCACGATGACCGGGTAGGCCAACCACGCAGACGAGACCTGAACGATGAATACCGCGGTGAGCACGATCTCTACATAAAACCACGCTGCCCCGACGTCTCCACGCGCCTCGAAGAAGAGGCGAACTGCAGGCAATGGAAAGGCGGCCAACAGGATGGTTATCCAGAGAACTGTAAAGATCGGAACAATGCGATTGGAGAAGAGCGCATATCGGAAGGCAGACAGCTTACTTGAAGATTCTAGGTAGCGCATAGCCATGCGACGCCTAACTAAAAGCAGAGCAAGTGTTAAGGCGAAAAACAGAGACAAGGCTGCGATTCGAGTTTCGACCTCAATATCAGTTAGTCCGGCGGAGAACGCAATAGAGTCAATATTGCGGCTTGTTTCGCTTACCTCGCAGCTCCAATAGAATCGTTTCAGTCCCCCTGGTTCGTACGTAATTACGGGCGGTGGCAATACATCAACGCTAACAAACCTGGGAGCAGTTATATTGATCGTTAATATCTCGATATTTAGCCGGTCGAGCTCCACCAGTAGTTTATGCATCACGAGCCAAACAGAGTACTCGAATGGGGACGATGTAGTTCGGGGAGGAAGCGCAGCGGTGAGAACCCATGGGCCATCACTCGACTTAGAGAACTCTACAGACTGCAGCTTGAGTCGCAACGAATTCTGGATCCCGCGCACAAGAATCTCTTTACAAGCAGGAATCGAAATTTGCGCTGGGGGGTCTGGCATGTGAAGCTGCAGCTCAGCGCCATGCGCAGAGTCTATCATAATGAATAGATCGGCTGTACGCTGCTCATCCGTAGCTGTGACGTGCGAAGGAGCATCAACATCGTCACCGCTCTTTTGAGCCTCTGAAGCAATTGGCTGCATTACCAGCAACGCAAAGGAGGCAGCCAGGAGCCATGTCCAACCTGCAACACTCAGCAAAAAAACACGTCGTTTAGCTATCACGGAGCGCCGCGAGCCGGGGAGGGGCCGCAGTTTGTCCATGCATAATTGTACCCGACAAGTGTTCCGTACGTCGTGAATCGTTCGCATCGTCTCTTAAGATATAATCAAGATTGACAACAGTGAAAGTATCGAATAATTCTGTTTATTGATATATTCAAAACCTTGATTAATTCAAAACAATGACATATACTAGAAGTGACACGTGATGTACTCAGACGAGGTTTACGATGGAATCCGATGAAAATACAATGGCGGAGCAGCTGCGGTCTGCAGGGCTCCGTGTAACGTCGCCGCGCCTTGCTGTTCTCGCTGCCGTCCAGGGCGTTGGGCACCATCGAGATGTGCTTGAGATCGTGGAGATCGCCCGTAAACGCCTGGGAGCCCTCTCGGTTCAGTCGGTTTACGACAACCTTGATGTGCTCGTAGAGTCTGGTCTTGTACACAGAATTCAACTCTCAGGTCAGCCTGCACGATATGAGGCGCGGGTTGGAGACAACCATCATCACATTGTATGCCGTCGATGCGGTGTTACTGCCGATGTCGACTGCGCTGTTGGCAGCGCTCCCTGTCTTGAACCTTCCAATAATCCAGGCTTCCTGGTCGAAAAGGCGGAGGTCATCTACTGGGGAATATGTCCGCAGTGTCAGCTAGAACTCTCACCAAATAATTAAAGGATCAAAAAAATGGGCGACATAAGTTTGAATTCGGATGGTCAACTTAAGCTTGCCAATGCGGGTCTGGCAGAAGCGGGGCTCAGCAGGCGCACATTGTTTGCTGGAATTGGCGGCATGCTTGCTGTTGGAGCGCCATCTGCTGCCGAAGCGGCGCAGGCCCTCACACCAATGGAACCGGCAGTTGAATCGGGCACGGCAAAATGTCCATTCAATAGCGAAGCAATGACGCAGTCCGCTGGAGGCGGAATGCGCAATTCCGATTGGTGGCCGAATCAGCTCAGGCTCAGCATCCTTCGACAACACTCGTCGTTATCTAATCCCCTTGATGAGGATTTTGACTACGCCAAAGCCTTTAGCTCTCTCGATCTAAAGGCGGTAAAGCGGGACATCCACGCGGTAATGACAACGTCTCAGGAGTGGTGGCCGGCAGATTTCGGGACGTATGGACCCTTCTTCATTCGTATGGCATGGCACAGCGCGGGAACCTATCGCATCGCCGATGGTCGCGGAGGGGCAGGGCAGGGAATGCAGCGCTTCGCGCCACTCAATAGCTGGCCAGACAATGCCAATCTGGATAAAGCGCGCCTGCTATTGTGGCCGGTCAAAAAGAAGTATGGAGAGAAGCTCTCGTGGGCCGATCTGTTAATCCTCACAGGCAACTGCGCACTCGAATCAGCCGGCCTCAAAACGTTCGGATATGGCGGCGGCAGGGCAGACTGCTGGGAGCCCGCGGAAGACGTGTACTGGGGAGCAGAAACCCAGTGGCTCGGCGACAGGCGCTACACGGGTGACAGAAAACTGGATAATCCGCTCGGGGCAGTACAGATGGGATTGATCTACGTTAATCCTGAAGGCCCAAACGGGAAACCAGATCCGATAGCATCCGCCCGAGACATTCGTGAGACCTTTGCCCGCATGGCGATGAATGACGAAGAGACCGTGGCGCTTATCGCCGGCGGCCACACACTCGGCAAAGCCCACGGAGCGGCAGATCCCACCAAGTTCGTTGGACGAGAGCCTGCAGGAGCCCCAATTGAGGAACAGGGCCTCGGCTGGAAGAACTCTTACGGCAAGGGCAACGGCGATGATACGATTACCAGCGGCCTGGAGGGCGCCTGGAGCTCCACTCCAACAAAATGGAGCAATAGCTATTTCGATAACCTGTTCGGGTACGAGTGGGAGCTAACTAAGAGCCCGGCAGGCGCGCACCAGTGGAAACCGAAAGGCGATACTGGCGCTGGAACAGTTCCGGATGCTCACGACCCTTCAAAGCGGCACGCGCCGATGATGTTTACCACGGACCTTGCACTGCGATTCGATCCTGAGTATGAGAAGATCGCCAGGCGCTACCACAAGGACCCAGCTGCCTTCACCGATGCCTTCGCTCGAGCGTGGTTTAAGCTGACCCACCGCGATATGGGCCCTCGTGCACGTTACCTTGGTTCGGAAGTTCCCAAGGAACAGCTGATCTGGCAAGATCCATTGCCGTCCGTTCAGCACAAGCTAGTCGATGCCAAAGACATTTCTGCACTTAAGGCAAAGATCCTCAACTCAGGGCTAACGGTCAACGAGCTTGTTTCTACCGCCTGGGCATCCGCTGCAACCTTCCGGGGTTCCGACAAGCGCGGTGGAGCGAACGGCGCTCGAATTTGCCTCTCACCTCAGAAGGATTGGGAAGTCAATCAGCCAGCTCAACTTGCAAAAGCGCTGGGTACACTTGAAGGTATTCAGAAGGCTTTCAATGACGCTCAAACGGATGGCAAACTGCTATCGCTGGCGGATACCATCGTGCTCGGCGGCTGTGCAGCTGTTGAAAAGGCAGCGAAGAGCGCTGGTCATAGCGTTACGGTACCGTTTACTCCGGGTCGCGTCGACGCGAAGCAGGAGCAGACGGATGCAGCATCGTTTGCTGCCCTCGAACCGGCTGCAGATGGATTCCGGAACTACGGCCGGTCACACCTCAACGCGCATCCTGAGGATCTGCTTGTCGATCGGGCGCAGCTCTTGACCCTAACCGCCCCCGAGATGACGGTGCTGGTTGGCGGCCTGCGTGTGTTAAAGGCGAATTACGGTCATACGAGTCACGGAGTGTTTACGAAGAGAGCAGAAACGCTAACGAACGACTTCTTCGTCAGCCTTCTCGATCTTGGTACGTCGTGGCGCGTGAGCGCGCATTCTGACGAGGTTTTCGAGGGAGTCGACCGCGCTACAGGCGTTGTGAAGTGGACAGGAACCCGTGTTGACCTCATCTTTGGGTCGAACTCCGAGCTGCGAGCGATCTCGGAAGTGTACGGAAGCGATGATTCACAGAAGAAGCTCGTGAACGATTTTGTTGCGGCATGGGTGAAGGTTATGGAGCTAGATCGCTTTGATCTGGCGTAGTTAGTCCGGTGCCGCCGGGAGGGACCTCATCCCTTCCGGCGGCGCGCTTGTGTGGAAACCGGACACTGCGCAGCAAGCAAAGCAACTACCAATTCAGGCTTTCTGTAAGCTGCAGCTGCGCATAGTGCACACACTGAGCTATTCACCTCTTGTCTTCGTGGTTCTGTAGGACCCTAATCTTAAATATTAAAAATATTAAATAGTTCACAGTCGATAAAAAAGGCAGAACACTGCTCGCTTAGCCTCGTCATCATTATTGAAAGACATTTAGAAAGGTGCTTTGTTATGAAATACATAGCGATCGTTGCTTTACTTCTTCTCGTGACCATGCCGGCTCATGCCCATATTGACGGAGGAAGCGGCAGCTACATTATTCAGATGGTGATGGCTGGTGTGCTTGGTTTGACGTTTTCGCTTAAACTCGCCTGGCGTCGAATTCGCAATGGTGTCAACAAATTTCACACTGCGCATCGGCACTAATGGGAACGCAGCGAGAATCCGGGTCTTTTCGAGATCCGAACGGCTGGGTCTACCGTCGCGATGGCGTTATTTATCGCCAGATCCAGCCGTCTTATTCTGAGAACTACGAGCTACTAAACAGCTCTGGGCTTTACAATAAGCTAGTGGCCGAGCGCTTACTCGTACCACACACAGAGCAGTCGGCAGAGTTGGCGCTAACCGAAGGCGCCTACAAGGTTGTTATCCCTGAACCTATTAAGTTTATCTCGTATCCTTACGAGTGGAGCTTTAGCCAACTGAGGGATGCGGCTCTTGCAACGCTTACCATCCAGCAACATGCGATTGAAGCTGGTATGTCCCTCAAGGATGCCTCTGCGTACAACATCCAGTTTAGTGGCGCGCAGCCGATTCTGATTGACACCCTTTCGTTCGAAAAGTACGAAGAGGGCCACCCCTGGATTGCCTACGGTCAGTTCTGTCGTCACTTTCTTGCACCGCTTGCGCTGATGAGCCTCGTAGACATTCGGCTCAGTCAGCTTCTTCGCATCCATTTAGATGGTGTACCGCTCGATCTTGCCGCGCATCTGCTCCCACGAAAGACCCTGCTGAAACCGGGGCTTCTGTCGCATATCCATCTTCACGGCTCGGCACAGACTAAATATGCAGACAGACAGGTCCACCATGAGAGCACCGCATATGGAGTCAGTCGTAATGCGCTGCTCGGGCTCATCGACAGCTTGATGGGTACCGTGAAGTCGCTCTCCTGGCGCCCGGTTGGCACGGAGTGGGGAGAGTATTACGGCAATACAAACTACTCCAGCGCCGCAATGGATGCCAAACACGAAATCGTGAGACAAATGCTGGAAGAGATCGATCCAGCGCCCCGGATGGTTTGGGATCTTGGCGCAAACACAGGCGTCTTCAGTCGAATCGCGGCCTCGAAGTCTTACACGGTTAGCTGGGATATCGATCCTGCTGCTGTGGAGAAGAACTATATTGATGCACGAGATAGCGGAGAAAAGCGTATTCTGCCGCTGCTAGTCGATATCGCTAACTCGAGCCCTGCCATTGGCTGGGGTCTTAATGAGCGGAAGTCTCTCTTCGATCGTGGGCCAGTTGACGCGGCAATGGCGCTCGCCTTGATCCATCATCTGGCAATCGGGAACAACGTACCATTACCGGATGTTGCATCGGTATTGGCAAGAGTAGGGCGAAATCTGATTATTGAGTTTGTGCCAAAGAGCGACTCGCAGGTACAGCGACTGCTTACGAGCCGGCCCGATATCTTCCCCGACTATACCCAGGCAGGATTTGAGAAAGCATTTTCGCAGTACTTTGAAATTGTCGCTCAACGGCCCGTGCCGGAAAGCGAGCGGACTATCTATCTTATGAGGGCTACTCATGCCTGATGCGGAGGCCGATAACAGTTCGACAACCGATCCAGAAGCCGGCTCTGATCAGAGGCGCCGCACGCCGGCGCTGCATCCGCTGATGTTTGCCGTCTATCCAGTGCTTGCGCTGCTCGCGCACAACTTCAGTCAGACACCGTTGCGGGATACGATTCGACCGTTTGCGGTTTCGATTGGAGTGATGCTTCTAGTTTGGGCAATTTGTCTGCTGCTATCGCGCAGCGTCAGGAAGTCCGCGATTGTGGCATCAACCGTGGTGCTGGTTCTCTTCTCCTACGGTCAGATTGAGAACGCGGCGCCTGCGCCCGCTGGTCCCCTCGTGCTTCCCGCTTGCATAATCGCAGTTCTAGCGGTCGTGGCCAGCGTATGGCGTACGCGGCGGCCACTGTACGATACTACGGCCGTGTTAAATCTTGTTGGCATCGTTCTCGTTGTATCGCCTGGCTGGCAGATATTTACTGCATCTGCTCATGCGAGGCAAGCGCAGAACGGCAATCAGAAGCCTGCGACCGTTGTAACGCATCGCAAACTCGGCCCATCATTACCTGGCGCCCCCGATGTCTACTATATCGTGCTCGATGCACATGCTCGCGCAGATCGACTTAAGCAGTTTTATCAGTACGACGAATCGGGCTTTATACACGAACTGGAAAAACGTGGCTTTTACGTCGCGCGCAGCAGCGGCGCCAACTATAACCAAACTCCGCTGTGCCTGGCCAGTGCGCTCAACATGGAGTATTTGGATGCAGCCAAACAGGAGCTATCCCACGAGGGACTGAGGAAAATGGTTGATGATAGCGCCGTTGCTGATGCTCTTCAGGACCACGGTTATCACTACATCAACGTCTGGTCGGGGTTGGAAGAGTCGCGCGTAGACACTGCAGAGCGAGTCTTCAACGATCAGAAGGACTTGTCTGCATTTGAAGATCAAGCATTGAATCTTACGGCTGTTGGCGCGCATAGCAAAGTGAGGCTTCAGCGCTACGACAACCATAGGGCACGAATACTTGGTGTTTTTTCGGGACTACTCTCTGCCTCAGAAATGCCCTCACCCAAGTTCGTATTCGCGCATGCTCTCTGCCCGCACCCACCCTTTGTGCTCGGACCTAACGGCGAGTTTCTTTATCCTGCAGGAGCGATCACACTTGCGGATGGTTCGTGGCTGCTTAGTCAAATCACGACCGATCAATATCGTGCTGGTTATATCGGTCAGCTTCAATTTGCCGACAGGCGCGTGCTGGAGACGATCGATGCGATTCTTGCCAGATCCAAAGTGCAGCCGATCATCATCATTCAGGGCGATCACGGCTCACGCATGACGCTGGATTGGGATAGCGTTCAGAACACCGATCTGCGTGAACCCTTCTCGATTTTAAACGCATACCTCGTGCCTGCCAAGGCAAAATCGAAGCTTTACCCAACCATAACGCCGGTCAACTCTTTCAGACTGGTGCTTTCCGACCTGTTGAGCGCTCATCTAAACAAACTTCAAGACCGCAGCTTCTACTCAACATCCAACGAACCGTACAAATTCACAGAGGTAACGCACCTGATCCCGGATGACAGTGTCCCGCCGAAGCTGCCGACCAAAAGTGGTCCGACCAGAGCTCAGATGCCGACTTCAGTGCAGTGAACTGTACTGCGGATATGCTGTATCGGGGCCGTGAAGACTGCTCCAGAGAATCTCATTCAGGGCGCGGGAATCTGCTTTGTCCGGGCCACTCCAGTCCAGCGCGATCGATCTCTCCGTGAGTCTTCGCTCTCGACCAGTAAGCCTATCAACGGGAGAGTTCATGTCGTCGAGGGCGACGCGATTTGGCACAGCGTGATAAGGAGTTAGGTCTGGTGTGTTGGTGAAGCACTGCGCAAGCGGCGGCGTCAACGCATCAAAGCGCGTCATTGGATCGATGCCCAACATTAGCTCAATCGAATGCAGCACCGAAAGTGTGGTGCACAGTTCATGGTCGACAAAGTGGCGGCGCGTGTAAGGGCTGATCGCATAGCAGACCGTTCGATGGCCATCAACGTGATCCGGGCCAAACTGCGCGTCGTCCTCTATCACAAAGACACAGGTAGATTTCCATTCCGGGCTGTTAGAAACCGCTTCAATCACGCGGCCTAAAGCCAGATCGTTATCCGCAACCATCGACTTCGGCTTTGGAAATCCCGGGTTGCGCCCCTCGGTGTGATCGCACGGCAGGGTCAGTATCATCAATCCGGGGACGCTCTTGTGTCGGCTGAAACGATTGTACTCCTCTATAAAGATATCGGCGCGTTTCTGATCGCTCATGATCAGCGGCCACGAGCACAGATTGGGGTTTACATAGGGGCGCAGGCTATCCAGGCGGGTTACAGCGTGGCTAATAAATCGGTTTCGGCCACTTATCCTATCGTTCCACAGCTCCTTCCAACTCGAAGCCGGCGGAGAAAATCGCGCCAGGGCGCCATCACAAAACTCGCCATAGTCTCTAACTGAGACGCCTTTCTTCTTTGCAGCATCCCACAGGCAACCCGAAGTGGAGACCGCCATCGCGCAGTCGCCGCTGTAGGGGTAGGTGCGATAGCCCGTATAGAAGTGCTCCAGATAGTCGTTAGCCAGTGCCTGAGTGCACCACTGATGGCCGTCTGCACTGTTCGTACCGGTTACATAGGCGTTATCCATAAGGGCAAACTGCCGCGCGAGTGTATGGTGATTCGGCGTCACCGTTTCGCCAAGGTCACACAGCTTCGCATCGCCATCACCTTCCGGCATATCACCCAGGATCTCGTCATAGGTTCGGTTTTCTTTAATGACATATAGCACGTGGCGAATTTTGCCGTGATAGACATCTATTGGTGGTTTGAGCGACTCTCGGTCACGAATCCAACCGGCATCCGCCGCAACGCGCGCTGTAGCGACCGCCAGATCGGAATTGATATCGATGACAGATACGGTCCCCTGGAAATCGTGGACGTTGCCGGGCAGACCTCGCGCCGTGCGGAGCACCGACCCGTTGCCCTTTGTATTCAATACGAATGCCTTCGTGCCGAGGCTGTTCATCGCTATGGCGATTGGATAGTAGCCCGCGGGCCGAAAGCCGAGCACCTTGCCTCGCTTCAAATCCATCACACATATGGCGTTGTCGCCACCGTTGCAGATGTAAGCGATGTGGTCTCGTATCCACATATCGCATGGCATGCTGCCGAGCAGCCGATTGTTCCCCCACTGAAGGGGTATGGTGCGCAGGAGGCTGTGACGCGGAATACTAATTTCAGAGAGGGTATCGCTCGCAGCATTTGCAACGTAGACCCTATCGCCTTCGAGCTCTATCGCCGTAGGGTGCAGCCCGACCGGTACCTGAGCCTGGCTGCCGGTTCTGCGGTTAACAAAGGTAACAACGCCGGTGGAAGTCGCGCCGCGCGGGTCTACAACAACAACTGCGCTGCCCGTTTTGCCCGTGTCGTCGCCATCCTTAACCTCGCGGCCGCCCCAGTTCGAAACAATTAACTCCGATTCATCCGGACTTAGTTTCACTTCAAAGGGCAGATTCTGAACATGGAATTCGCGCACCCAGCGCCCAGAGCTGAGGTCTATCTCAGCGATCGAATTGCGCTCCAGAGCGGCAACAAACAGCCGCGTGCCCGCCTCATCCATCACCATTCCGCCGGGCCTTGGGTTTCCACCCGCACCTGGCGGGGTTACGGTCAGGCGTCGTCCGCTCCTCCAGGTTCCATGCTCTCTTACAAGCTCCTGCACATAGCCTGCAGAGGTGCTTGCAAACAGGTGATTGCCATCGCTCGCCCAGAGGATTCCCCGAAAACCTGCGGCCCCCTCTAAGGGGAACGAGCTTGTTTGCCGGCCCGTGATAAACAGAATGCGCCGGTGGCATAGCACAGCAAGCGTGCTTTCGTCCTGGCTCAACGCCATGTCGACAGCGCGCCCCGGAAAGGGGATCGCGCCCGGCTCGACTCGCTGCTCGGTGCTCACGATGTAGCTGCCATCCGGCTGTTTGCCCATCTTCATGTTCGATGTTATGTGGGAGGCACCAGCGGTGACAAGAACGGACGCTATTGTTGTCACGAAACAAAATCGACGCATCATGTGAAGTTTACCGGGATCCAACCTGAGGAAACGGAGCATAAGCCTTTACCAGAAAAACAAGCGCACGTGGAAAATAAGTCCACAAGCGAGCATCGCACTTCTATAACGTAAGAATTACTACTATTTGTTACACAATCCTCCTTGTTGCGGAAGCTTTTACAAGTCCGATTTGTATCTTCGAGCCCTCGTTTAAAGTTCCCTTAAGATTGGGGCTGGCGTTTCTTGCAGGGCTTTGGCATAATGATGGCGAATGTAGCATTAGTTAAATTGACAGTTATGAGGAAGAACTCAATGAAGCAGCAGTTAGCAGCTCTGTTCCTGGTGCAGCAGCAGGACAGCAAGATAGATGCTCTTAAGCGGCGATTTTCTTTGCTGGATTCTGGTAAAGAGGACAAGGTTGCCTACGATGCGGCCGAGGCGACACACAAAAAGGGCCTCGAGGCGCTGCACCGCGCTTCCGGAGAATTGAAGGATGCAGAGCTGGAACAGAAGCAGACTGAAACCAAGCAGTCCGATTTTGAAAAGAAGCTTTACAGCGGCAAAGTGACCAATCCCAAGGAGCTGCAGTCGATGCAGGATGAGGTTGAGATGCTTGGTCGCCTGAAAGTCAAACAGGACGATCGAATTCTCGAGCTCATTGAGGCGGTCGACAAGTGCAAGGCCGAGAACAAAGTGACCCTTTCAGCTCTGAAGGCTTCGCGAGCTTCGCTTGCCGACAAGGTTAGCAGGTATCAGGTAGATGCTCAGGCAATACGAGATGAGGCACAGGCCATCGTCGCGGGCCGCGGCAAGCTGGCTGCGGAAGTGCCCCCAATGCTGCTGAAGCGATACGAGGCGATGCGACCAACCAAAGCCGGTGTCGCGATCGTTGGGATTGAGGACGGCAACTCCTGTGGTGGCTGCAAAATGGCGCTACCTAGCGGGCTTGTAACGCTGATACGCGCTGGTGAAGGTATTCAGTTATGTCAGAATTGCGGTAGGATGCTTGCTGAGGGATTAGAGCCAACAACATAAGCAGTTAGATCTGGAGCTCCGAGAGGAGTGGTCGGCGGCTGGGGCCGCCGCCAACCTGTCGCATTGTTAGTCTGAAATCAGTCCTCGGGGCGTGGCCCGGGAGCGATGCCCTCTACGGAGGAGCGTTTAATGATCCGGATATCGAGGTCGTTTTCAACCCGAATCTGACATGATAGTCGGAATTTAGCAATCCAATCGGGGTCTTCCAGTGCTTCGCGCTCTTCGTCAGATTGCGGAGGTACGTCGCCGGCAAGAACCTCGATCCTGCACGTTGTGCATCTGGCGAGTCCGCCGCATCGATGCAGAATATCGATACCGCCATCTTCGAGGGCATTAACAAGCTTTTTTCCAGCTTCAACTTCAATTGGCTCTTCGCCTTCAACTGTAATCCGGGGCATCCAGATATTCTCCTGTATTGGTAAGTTCAGGGTTCCGCGCGGTTTGCGCGTATACCGGAATGGCTTTCGGCGAAGCAGTGTGCAAATCCTGCCGCTGGCCTGCATATGCAGAATTACAGACGCGCTCTTGAGGGATCCGTTCACCATGAAATTCTTACAACATCGTCATTCACAAAGCGTAACCATTCTAACCGGACTCACACTAGGGTTGGTGGCCACTTCAGCATTTTCCTTATCGGCTGCGGCGAGCGACGTTAAGCTCTCGGTAAACGGCGAAGAGGTCGAAGTTCAGATCGATGGCAAGCTATTTACTCGGTATACAATGAAGTGCGCGCCGAACAAACCGGTTTTCTACCCCATCCTGAACGAAGAGGGCAATCATCTCACTCGGCGGTGGCCGGTCGAGCCGGACGCGGCGCCTGGCGAGAGCCGCGACCATGTGCACCATCGCGGTTTGTGGTTTACACACAGCAAAGTGAATGGCGTCGATTTCTGGAGCGAAGAGGGACCCGTTGGCAAGACGATCACGACGAAAGTTTCCGGCGTTCGGAGCGGAACGAATCGTGGCGGATTTACCGCTGAGACGGAATGGAGACTTCCTGACGGCAAGTTGATCGCAAAAGATCGGCGAGTCGTAGCTATTCAGGCGCTGCCTGATGGCGGTCGGACCCTTGACTTTGACATCACGATAACGCCAACGGATGGTCCCCTTCTTTTTGGAGACAACAAAGACGGCGTCTTCGGTCTGCGTCTACCCGACTCGCTCGCCGTGAACCCTGCGGTTAAGCCTAAAGTTGCAGGGACCGGCCATATCCTCAATTCTACCGGTCTGAAGGATGGCGATGCGTGGGGCAAGCATGCAGACTGGGTCGACTACTGGGGTCCGGTCGACGCCAAGACGTGGGGAGTGGCGATGTTTGATAGCCCATCGAACTTCAGGCATCCACAGACCTGGCATGCACGCGATTACGCGCTGTTTACGGTCAATCCATTTGGCCTTCACGACTTTAACCTTGGCGACAAGGGCGCAGGCGACCTCACCGTTCCCGCAGACGGCAAGCTCCACGCGCGCTATCGGGTCTACTTTCATCGTGGTGATGCGTCTGCTGCCGATGTTGCAGGCCATTACGCGGAGTTCGCCTCTGGAAGGGCCGCCAAGAAGTGACAGTGGAGAGATACGATATTCCTGCTCTGGCCGATGAGATCCGCATGAATGGCTTCGTAATTCTTGAGGGCCTCTTGCCGAAGGAACTCACAGGCTCGATGCTTTCACATTTCGATGCTTTACTGGAAGCGAAACGAGGCAGAGAGCCGCAGAATCGCGGTGCGAATCGATTTCAGATGGATCTGCCATTTGATCTCCCTTTCGCTGTTCCAGAGCTCTATGCGAATCCTACCGTTTTTGCGATACTCAAGGAGCTTCTCGGGAGCGACGTAATATGCAGCTACTTTGCTTCCGACACTCCGTTTCCAGGCTCAGAGCATCAGCCGGTTCATGTGGACTGCAGATTGCCGTTTCCCGAATCACCATTTGGCGCTCCTGTATACAGCGTCGTGCTGAACACGCCCCTCGTGGATTTTACCGAGGAGAATGGACCGCTGGAGCTCTGGCCCGGTGGAACGCATATGATTGCGCAGCCTCGCAATCTCGAAAAGATGTCTGCAGAGATGCCCTCTTTGAAGCCGCTTGTAAAGGTCGGAGACGTCCTGCTCAGAGACCCACGAGTATGGCATCGCGGCACACCCAACCGTGGTGTGCGGTCGCGGCCAAACCTCGCCCTGGTCTACTCGAGAGGCTGGTTCCGCTTTGAAGATCAGGCCACTCGTATAAAGATTCCGCGCGATGTCTGGGAGAGTTTTGATCGCCAACTGCAGCGGATGTTTCGTTACTGCGCCATCCAGGAGGCCGACGGAACGATTCGCGACACGCAGTAGAGCGGAGCGATAGTCCTGCAGCTAATGCTATACTATTGGTCCGTGGGAGACAGGCCTTGATCGCAATGACAGCCGCGGATATTGCTGCGCTCTGTGCGCATGCGGAGCGCGATTACCCTAACGAGTGTTGCGGTGTGCTGCTTGGCGATCTGGTTGGAGATGTGCGTCACATTCGTGAACTTCGACCTGCAACTAATGTGCACAATGGCGACACGGAACGTCGGTACCTGGTCTCTCCCGAGCTGATGCTCGAGTTGATGCGTCAAGAGCGCACGACAGGGCGATTGATACTCGGTTTTTACCATTCGCATCCAGATTGCGCCGCTATTCCCAGCGAGTGCGATCGTGAATGGGCATTTCCGTTCTATACCTACATTATCGTTTCGGTACAGCAGGGTGAGGCGCAAGCGCCGCTCGCCTGGCTGTTAAGCGACGATCGAGAACGCTTTCTGGCTGAGACCATCGAGGTAAAGTAATCGGCCCGGGGCAGAGCGCGTCGTTTGGCCGCGTAGATTACGCGTTGCCAGCGCGTCAGGAGAGTTGATTAAGATGTCCGTTGTAGTCGTTCCGGCTGCGCTTTCGCGCTGCACTGGCGGAGCCAGTGTCCTGCCGGTGACCTGCGCCACCGTTGGCGAGGCAATTGAAAAGATTTCTGCCAGGTTCCCTGGCCTGAACGCCTTGATCCGAAATTCAAACGGACTCATGCGCGGCGATTTCCGCTTTTTTGTGGGTAATACCGATGTCGCCATGCTGGATGGATTAGCAACAAAACTCTCGGCTAATGACGAGATTAGTCTTGTGCCCTGCGTCGCTGGCGCCGCTGGGCCACCGCTCTCTGGGCCCGAATGCGTGATATCGCCAGAACGCGGCGAGGCTGCGGTTCTGTCTAACGACGAGATTCTGCGCTACAGCCGGCACCTCATCCTACCTGAAGTCAATCTCGAAGGGCAAAAGAAGCTCAAGGCGGCCAAGGTGCTTTGTATCGGCGCCGGCGGCCTCGGCTCACCACTCGCGATGTACCTCGCGGCGGCAGGCATTGGTACCATCGGGATTGTCGATTTTGATGTGGTGGACTATACCAACCTGCAGCGCCAGATTATTCATGGTACTAAGGACGTCGGTCGAACCAAGATGCAGTCAGCGAAAGAGACCATCGCAGACATCAATCCGAACGTCGAAGTGATCGGTTATGAGGAGCAGTTCACCTCTGAGAATGCAGTGCGAATCGTTCAGGATTACGATATTGTGATCGATGGCACCGATAACTTCCCAACGCGCTACCTTACTAATGACGTCTGCGTACTGTTGGGCAAGCCGAACGTCTATGGCTCCATCTTCCGGTTCGAAGGGCAAGCGACCGTGTTCTGGGCCGACAAGGGTCCGTGCTATCGCTGTCTCTATCCCGAGCCCCCACCGCCCGGCCTTGTGCCAAGCTGTGCAGAAGGCGGCGTTATCGGTGTGCTTCCAGGCATTATTGGCTGTATTCAGGCGAACGAGGCGATCAAGCTGATCCTTGGCGTCGGCAGTCCGCTCATCGGCAGACTGATGCTGTTCAATGCGCTGAAGATGCAGTTCCGTGAGCTCAGATTGATGAAGGATCCCTCCTGTCCGATCTGTGGCGAGAACCCGACCATTACGGAGCTGATCGATTACGAGCAGTTCTGTGGCATTCGTGGAGAAGAATCGGCGCCTCAGGCGGTAGCGGATTCGGACGAGATCACGGTTGTCGAGCTCAAGGCGCGAATTGATAGTGGCGAGAAGCTGACGATCATCGATGTCCGCGAGCCTTACGAGTACGCGATCGCGAAGATGCCCGGCACGAAGCTGATTCCGCTCGGACAGATCATCGAGAGATCGGGCGAGCTCGATCCAAACTCGGAGATCATCCTGCACTGCCGTTCCGGCAAGCGCAGCGCCGATGCATTAAATCAGCTAAAGGCGAAAGGATTCAAGCATCTGAAGAACGTTGTGGGCGGCATCACTGCCTGGAGCGAGCAGATAGATTCAGACGTTCCGAAATACTGAGCAATCCTCTAGTTCTCATCTTGAGCGCCTGGCCGCAATAGCTGCCGGGCGCTCTCGTCGTTTTCAGCCTGTGTAGATGTTGCTCTCAGCAAAGTTTCAGATCCAGTGTTCCCCGATTGAGCTGGCCGAAGAAGATGCATGTGTGCCTCAGCCTGCCTCTTCCTCTCCTGAAGCACTGGCAGCACGCGCCGCGCTTCAGCACGTATTTCTGGGGCACGGTCGTAGCCGTCAGAGAGCTCCGCAAGCCGTTCAAGCGGTGCCACAGATTTACCGGTCCCGATATGCTCTAGCGCCCTGATCAGTGCAAGCACGAGGGGTATGCCACTGCTGGACAGCAGCCTTTCGACGTACTTCTCGGTGCGTTCATCCAGCATTCCATATTGGTTCGGCCCAACGTAAGGAAGGATGGCAAGCAGGGCTTTGGCAGCGCCAACCGTGCCTGCATCGAGTCTATTTACTGTTGCTGCATTAATTAGGTAAGGGATCGAAGACACGGTTTTCAGTCGGCATAGAGCGGCGCTCGCGGCTGCAACGATCGGCTGACGCTCCATATCGTTTCGCCAACCGGCGCTGAGGATTGTGATACCTATCAGCACTCCATAGGCGGGGATCAATGCCGGCAACCAGAACAGTATCGTTGGCGCTATCGCGACCCATATAAGAGTCGCAAGCCGCCAGTGACGTCGAGATAGGCCTGTCGGGAGCTCACCCTTCATAACTTCGACGAGCGTCCGCCAAACAGTTTGATCACCAAGGCTCCCGAGTGTTTCTACGCTCATCCTCATGCCATCAGCCGGCCATATCATTGTATTCCGAACACAGTATTCCACCGCGGGAGCAGCCACGTGACCTACGCTGATAAGCGCCTCCGACGCCTCGATCTGCACACGACGCTTTTCATACATTAGCGCTGCTGCCAATGCGTGAGTAACACTCTCTCCACCGATGGCCCGAAGGGCTTGAACTGCTGCTATCTTTGCGCTGGCATCGGCATTTGCGCGCCATCTTAATCGAGAGAAGCCCGGTCGTTGGAGGAGCGCTTCTGCGGCTGGACGGTAGGTTTCATGGGGATTGTCTTTTATCCACTGGGCAATTCGGATTGCATCATCACTTCGCCCGAGCAGAACGCACCGCTCCGCATGTGCCTGCATCTCGCGGGCGTTGCCGATATCTGCGTCCTGTAGGTGATTGAGAAGCTCCGCAATCTCGTCCAAGCTATTGCCCCCGTAACTGAGCGTGTGATAAAACCTGTAATTGTTAAACACCAACTCAAAACCGCGCTGTAAAATCTACCTAATGACCGTTTCATTATATCCGTAGATGCTGCGGCGGTGGTTAGCTGGGTTCCTGTTGCCGCCGGGAGTAGCTGCCCGGCCAGTTACGGTGGCTGTGCTGGTAGTAATCTCTCGTAAGAGTTTTCCTGGTGGCTTGGGCCGGTAGGGTGTAGACGGACATGTGCAATCAATCCGAGTTCTGGCATCTCACCCTACCCTCTCCGTGTTCACCCGCGCCGGGAAGCGGAGTCAAGCGGAAAAAGGTGCGCAATGTACTACCCACTTACAGGCTAAGTTGCACGTAGACAGGGACACCCTGCGCGCTTCCCGATGTGTTCATCTCGCTCTGGAGGCGATTCGTTCGCCTCTCACATCCGCCAGGCGCCAGTCCCAAATATTGTGCCTTCGGCGTCTTTTTGCGGCCAAAATCTGCATGTTCTCGCGCCGTTCCGTGAGCGTCTGTCTTCTTGGTTGCGGCTATGACGCCCTGTGAATACGCCGATTGGGGGGCTTTATTACGCCTCCAATCGCCCGGTCTGCATGATCTCTTGTGCCATAATATATGCGATTGAGGACGATCCCGTTGCTGGCTGGCTTTGCGTACTCTCACCGCAGCAGTCTACTTATACAGGATTTTATAGGCGAGTGGTCATCCGTGGCCTTAACTGCACTGTTGCAGACGGTGGATCACCGTATAATTGAAGGAGACCGTTATGATAGTTCCGGCAAGGACGCTTTTTGAGCATGCGTACGGCAAGTATGCGCTCGGCGCGTATAACATCAACAACCTCGAGCAGGCGATGGGCCTCTTCCGCGGCTGCATCGAATCTCAAGCCCCATTTATTATTCAGATTTCTAAAGGCGCACGATCCTACACCGATAAGAGCATGCTCGAAGCGATCATCCGCGCCGCCGATCAGATCTTCCCCGAAGCTCTCTTCGCGGTGCACCTGGATCATGGCGACGAGGCCGCGGCGATGGATTGTATCAACAGCGGATTCTACTCCTCTGTTATGATCGATGCCTCCCACCACGCGTTTGCCGAGAATGTCGCGATTACCAAGCGCATCGTCGATGCCGCCCATGCGAAGAACATCACGGTAGAGGCCGAGCTTGGTATGCTTGGTGGTGTGGAAGAGGACATCTCCGTTGACGAGAAGAACGTCTGTCTTACCGATCCGGAAGAGGCTCTTGAGTTTGTAAAGCAGAGCGGCTGCGACTCGCTGGCATGCGCTATCGGCACCAGCCACGGCGCCTACAAATTTAGTGGCGGCCAGGGCATTCACTTTGATCGCGTTACGGCTATCCAGAATCTTCTCCCGGGCTTCCCGCTCGTCATGCACGGCTCCTCCTCTGTCCCACAGGATGAGGTTCAGCGAATTAATGCCGCCGGCGGTGAGCTGAAAGAAGGCGCCAAAGGCGTCGATCCAGAGCAGTACTTGCCAGCCGCAAAGCTTGGCGTTTGCAAAATCAACATCGATACCGACGGCCGTCTCGTGTGGTGCCGCGTTCACCGCGAGCATTTCCGCGACAATCCTTCCGACTTCGATCTGCGACCTCCAGGGAAGATCTTTATGGCGGAGTACGCGAAATTTATCGCGAGCCGCAACGTCTACCTTGGCTCGGCTGGCCAGCTTGAGGGCTCCAAGGCCCACGCCCTGGCAAGCAAGTAGTCGGCAGCTAGCTGCCCCAACGGATAGTTCGAATGTGACAGGGGAGGGTACCGTGAGTTTTACGGTCCCTCCCTTGCCAGTTTCCGGCAGTACATTGGGTCGATAACCATGGAAATTGATCGCATTACTCCAACTCAACGGCCGCAAGATCGGGTCGTAATGCGGCAGAAATGGAAGAACCTGCTGTTTCTCCACTGGCAGGTCGATCCCGATGCTTTGCGAGCGCTTGTGCCTGCCGAACTCGACCTCGATCTGTTCGAAGGCCAAGCCTATGTCGGGCTTGTGCCCTTTACCATGACCGGAGTACGGCCCGTCTGGTCGCCTCCCATAAAACCCATCTCAGATTTTCACGAAACGAACGTCCGCACCTATGTCCATCTGAAAGGCGAGGCGCCGGGAGTCTGGTTCTTCAGTCTCGACGCTGCCTCCTCGCTGGCCGTACGCATAGCGCGGACCGTCTGGCATCTGCCCTACTTCAGGGCACAGATGACAATGAGACCGTACCCTGCGGGCGCCAACGACACGGTTCAGTACGACTCTCAGAGGCTCTGGCCAGAGCCGAAAGAGGCTCGGGTTCAAGTTAACTACACACCCTGCGGCGCTCCATCGCCTGCAACTCCCGGCACTCTGGAACATTTTCTCGCGGAACGCTATCTCCTCTATGCCAGGCGTAACGGTTCTTTCTATCGGGGGCAGGTTCACCATGTGCCCTATCCCCTGCAGAGCGCCAAGGTGCACAAACTTGAAGAGACGATGCTCGCTGCTGCCGGCGTATTTAAGCTGCATCATGATAATGAGCCGCTTGTTCACTACGCCTCCGAAGTGGATGTTTTGATTTATCAATTGCACAGGCTAAGCCTTGCCGCGGAACGAAACGGGGAAAACCATAGTTGAATATCGAACGTCTGTTCGATTCAAAGAGCGAATGCGGAGATCCGCAAGCGCTCTACACAGATATCGGCTGGCCGGAGCCGCCAGAGCATCGACCCTATGTCTACATCAACATGGCTTCAACGGCGGATGGCAAGATCGTGATCGGAGAGGACGGTGGGCCATCGAAAGGGGTCGGCGGCCCCACCGATCAGATTCTCTTTCGACGCCTGCAGCAGCGATGCGACGCAGCCCTCACAGGCAGTTCGACACTGCGGGCAGGAAACGTGATCTATCCGCCCGATATTCCCAGGTTCACATTAACAACCAGTTGCGACCTGGATCTTCATAATCGATTCTTTCGTGATGCTCCCGAGTTAGCCTATGTGTTCACGCCATTGAGCCTGCCGGCGGACCGTATCGCTGCCATATCAGGCGGTGCAACACTAGTGCCGATGGGTCAGGATAGGGTGGATGTAGCCGCAGCGTTGAGCTTTATGCGATGTGAATTAGGCATCCGGACCCTCCTTTGTGAGGGTGGCCCAACTTTAAACTCTCAGTTGTTCCAACTGGGCGTAGTTGATGAGCTCTTCCTCACGATGGCTCCAAAGATCAAAGGCGGAGCGCACGCGTCGATTGTCACCGGCGCCGGCTTTCCACCCTACGTAACGGCACCTTTGGAGTTGCTCTCGGTATATCGTGATACGGATGAGCTCTATCTGCGTTACCAGGTGAATAATAGAGTGTGAGAGCCTTAAGGTTCATCGATCGATGAGGGCAGTTTTATGCCAGTGAGAATTGTAACAGCCAGTGAGATCCGCGAAATGGATCGGATCGCTATCGATCAGTTCGGCATCCCCGGCCCCGTATTGATGGAAAGCGCAGGGGCAGCCGTTGTGGATGCGATTGTCCGGCGATATGGCGCCGTTGCAGGCAAGGGACTTACGATCTATTGCGGCGCTGGGAATAATGGCGGCGATGGCTACGTGATAGCGCGAAGGCTGGCGCTGCTCGGCGCGAAACCAACGGTAGCGCTCGTTGCACCCGATGAGAAGATCAAGGGCGATGCCCGAGTTCATCTCGACGTGCTGCGCAAGACTGGTTTGACTTCTGTTGTCCCTTACGCGGAAATCGGAGGAACGCAGCCAGACATCGTAGTAGATGCACTGCTCGGCACAGGACTGAACTCGGCGCCGAACGAGCTTTACACGGATGCGATTCGGGCGATAAACAGCAATCGTGGGATCGTCCCTATTGTAAGTGTTGATATTCCCTCAGGGATAGAAGCGGACACAGGCGCGATGCCTGGAGAAGCTGTTTACGCGGATCTCACGGTTACTTTCGGAGCGCCAAAGCGCGCTTTCTACCTGTTTCCCGGCGCGGCACGGATCGGCGAGATCGTTGTCAGCGACATTGGGTTCCCATGGGATAAGATCGATCTGGCGCCTTCGGCTGAACTAAACGACCCGGGTTGGTGGAAATTTTTGGCGCAGAGAGCGCAGAATGCCAACAAAGGCGACGCCGGACACGTCGGTATCATTGCCGGTTCTCGTGGAATGGTCGGGGCGCTGGCGCTTGCCAGTCGTGCGGCGCAGCGCGCTGGAGCCGGTCTGGTGACAGCGCTGACCACCGAATCGGTGCAGCAGATAACCGCGATCAAACTTGACGAGCAGATGACGGTGCCTCTGCCCGAAGTGAATGGCGCGCTCTCCGCAGCGGGTTTCGATCAGATTCTGGCGTTCTCTAGACGGGCCTCGGCGCTCTGCATCGGGCCAGGATTGACCACTGCGCCAGGCGTCGTGGACCTGGTTTCCCGAATTGTGGCCGAGATTGATTTACCGATCGTGCTCGATGCAGATGGGTTAAACGCGCTGGCAATGCGGCCAGAGGTTGCGACCCTTCGCGCAAAGAACTGTGTCGCGCCATTAATTTTGACACCGCATCCCGGAGAGGCCGCCCGGCTGCTTGGAACATCGATCACGGAGGTTGAGTCCAATCGCGTAGAGGCAGTACGTACTCTTGCCTTAAAATATTCTGCTGCGGCGCTTATAAAGGGCCGGTATACCGTAATTGCAGGCACAGACCCTGCGGTGCGTTTCAACCCGACTGGCAACCCTGGCATGGCCACAGGCGGCATGGGTGATACGCTCACAGGTATACTCGGCGCATTGCTGGCTCGGCAGCAGGCGGCGCATGTTCGTTCTGGCTGTGCTGGATCACTTTCTGGCAGAGATGCCCTGCTCACAACGTGTGCAGCAGTCTATATTCACGGGCTGGCTGGCGATATGGCAGTACAGCATATCGGCGGAGAGATCGGCCTCACCGCAAGCGATGTCATTGATCAATTGCCGGCGGCATCTGCAAGGCTTATCGCGTAAGATCTAACTGGGAAAAACGTTGGTGGTGGAGGAATGGTATGCGTTTGAGGCATTGCATTGTTAATCTGGCGGCGCTGAGCGGCGCTCTGCTGATTGCTGCCTGTCTGCAAGCACAGACGAAGGCTCCTGGCGCTCCCAGTTCCGCTGGCATCCAACAATCGCCGCAGAACTCCGCTGCCGTCGGTTCGGGTGGACCCTCGATCTCGATCAAGCGGCAGATCGCAGGCGATTTTACGTATCGATTTATCTCCGATGACGATCAGATGGCCGCGCCAACCCCGCTGCCTGCCGGGCCAACTCCGGATGCTGCCGTGTTCATCCCGATCCCCACGGCGATCGCATCGCATCATCCCAAGATTGAGATTGTCGACAAAGCGCGGGGCACCGTCGCGCAAATTCCAGTTGCGGCCGGCCAACAGATCCCGCTAACAGAAACCAGCTTCCAGCTTGCTCATACAGTTTATGTATCTGTGCAGCATGAAGGCAAAGCGGTAACTGATGCTTTCGTTACTATCGCAGATGGCTCACATAAATACTCCATGGCGTGGCAACTGAAGGCTACCGACAACGGCGTAGCCCAGTTTAGCAACGCACCGCTCGGCGCGCCACTCACGGTCGCGGTCAACTACACCGGCCATCCCTCCATCAGCCAGACCACAACGCTCCTTGCCGGAGCAGCGAAGGACGGCTTTCACTGGCCGACAATCAATGTCGATTGGCCCGATGTGCCTACAATCGCGCCACAGGCGCCTGCTGCTGCACCGGCTGCCGCTACCGATCATCGCGCGGTGGATGACAAACAGGCTGCTTCGACGGGGGATCGCAAGAAGGAGAATGGCGGTGGCTTTTTCAGCTCACTGCTAAACGAGGTATTTGCACTTGCGGTGATCGCGGCAATTGTTTATGGATTTATTTGGGCATTCAACAAGGGGCATATCAAAACGTTGCTGGATCGGGCCGGCATCAATACAGCCGAGTTAAGCTCAGGAACTCAACAACAGCCAGACCCCTTTGCCAAGCCTGCGCGGGAGCCTCTTACGCCGATTACGGAAGGCACTGCCGATCCATTTGGTGGCGGCGCAGTTATCGCGGCAGCGCCCATCGCTTCGGCCGCGCCTGCGGGTCCACGGTTGATCGGCTCTGCGGGGAGTTACTCGGGATCAATCTTTCCGATTTCAGCCGGCGTCGCCGATGTGGGGCGAGACGCATCCTGTGCCGTCCCGTTGCCCAACGATACGAACTGTTCTCGGCGCCACGCAACGTTGTCCATTGCAGGCGGAGCCTATACCATAACTGATAACGGTTCTTCAAATGGAACTTTCCTGAATGGCGTCAAAATTCCCAGTGGCGCTGCGCAGCCGGTTCGAGCAGGAGATGAGATTCAGATTGGCGGAACGCGCTTCCGCTTCGAGGTGTCATGAGCCGCTATAGACGCATAGGCTACAGGAGGCAGACGGTTTGAGGTCGCGAATACTAATCGGACTTCTGCTTGGCGCTGCAGGCGGCTTTGCTGGATGGTTTCTGCAGGAGCATCTGATCCAGTATCAAGCCAGGGTGATTGATGGCGTCTGCACTGCAGTGCCACTGGATAGCCATCAGTTCACCATCCTTGCGATCTGTACTGGCGGAATTATTGGCATGTTCCTTGGCGCGATGGATGGCATCGCGGAATCGAACGCGTACCGGCTGCGAATGGGAATTATCACCGGGCTGCTGGCCGGGTTTTTTGCCGGTGGACTGGGGCTAAACCTTGGCGGGCATCTCTATATCGCCATGGGCGGCACGATGTCTAAGCCGGAGCATGCGAACCTGTTTACCTTCTTTCAGCAGATGGCGGCGCGCTCCGCAGGCATGACTCTGCTGGGAATCGGCGTCGGCTTTGGCTCTTCCGTGTCTTCGCTCGCCAAAGATCGCATTCGAAATGGAATCATCGGTGGCCTGCTCGGGGGCTTGCTGGGTGGATTTCTTTTCGATATATTGCCCTCCGCGATCGCACCGCTCACTGGCGTTGCCGGAGACACCGGGTGCCACGACGCTGGCGCTACCAGCAGGGCAGTAGGGTTCATCTCCATCGGGGCATTCACTGGCTTCTTCATCGGTTTGGTGCAAGAGCTGTTGAAAGAGGCGTGGGTTAAGGTGCTTGCCGGACGCAATGAGGGCAAGGACTACATCCTAACGCGCCCGATAAACATAATTGGCCGCGATGAGAAGTGCGATGTGCCGCTCTACGGCGACATGACGGTCGCGGCTCAGCACGCAGCGATTCGCGCCGAGGGCAGGCGGCATGTGCTTGTGGATGCAGGAACACAGATTGGAAGCAGCGTCAATGGCCAGGCGGTCGCGCCGAAAGGCGAGCAGCTGCTGCGCGATGGCGACATGATACAGATTGGGAACCACCGAATTCTGTTTCGAGAGAAGGCGACGGCATCAAGATCGGCAGCAGTTCTGGATTCCCCTAAATCGGCATCCCCTGCCTCTGCCGTGCCGATGCCTTCGCACCTGTGCCCCTATTGCGGCGCAGTGAAAGATGCGCAGGGCGGGTGCCGCTGCTCGATTGCAGGAGGGGCGGCGACGGCGTCGCCGCTGTCCAACTCGGCGCCATTTGCGGCTCCAGCGTCCTTCCCGGCTGCAGTTCCCGCTCAGATCGTCTGCGTTTCCGGGCCCTATGCCGGGCAGGGATTCCCGCTTGGCGGGCAGAACATCAGCGTCGGTCGTGACGATGGCAACACAATCGTCCTCAAGGCGGATGTGACGGTCTCCCGAAATCATGGGCGGATTGTGCTTGAGAACGGTCGATTAACCGTATACGACAATGGTTCGTCAAACGGAACGTTCGTTAATGGCGTGCGTATATCAGGCTCTGCGGCCGTTGTGCCGGGAGATGTGGTTCAATTTGGCGCATCCGGCTTTCGTGTGGAGTAGGGCCAGTATAGAGTCTTATCGGGGCGCGTTTGCCCTGCAGAAAAGAGGCACTGATGGAAGATCGAACACAACTGATCGGGGGACCGGCGCCGACGCTGATGGGCGGCGCCCAGCCGACAATCGTCGGAGGTTCTCGCACTCAGATGGGCGGGTTAGCGGGCGGATTTGATCCGACGCGTACCGCTATGGCGATCTCCACACAGACGCTTGAGGTTGAGTGCCTTGCGGGAAACAGATACGCCTATAACGGCGAGTCTACTCGAGACCATGCACTCCTGGTTGTTCGCTCCGGCGGCCAGCAGTTAGGCCGTCGCGCTCCGATAAATGTGTGCCTTGTTATCGACCGTTCCGGCTCGATGCAAGGTGAGCCGATCGAATACGTGAAGCGCGCCTGTGAGTATGTGGTAGACATGCTCGAACCCAACGACATCCTCTCCATCGTAACCTTTGAGGAGCAGGTCGACGTATTGATGCCTGCGCGCCGGGTAGTGAATAAGGCGCTCGTGAAGGAGCATATCCGCAGGATCGATGTGGGCAACACCACCAACTTGTACGATGGCCTCATGGCAGGCTGCATGCAGGCTGCCTCAGTGATGGCGCAGGCGCCCGGGTATGTTACTCGCGTGCTGCTGCTTACCGATGGTGAGCCAACGGCAGGGCTGAAGGATTTTAATAGCATTGTTCAGCAGGTCTCTCAGCAGAAGTCTCAGGGAATCTCGATAACCGCACTCGGATTTGGCAGCGAATACAACGAAGAGCTGATGGCGGGAATCGCGCGGCGTAGTGGGGGCAACTACTACTACATTCAGCGGCCAGACCTGCTTCCAGAAGTATTTCGGCGCGAGCTGGAATCGCTCATGACGATCGTCGCCAAAAACGTTCGCGTTCGATTTCACCTTTCACGCTGGGTTCAGTTCCGCCAGGTGCACGGCTATCAGCCAACTGTTGCGGGAAGAACCATCGAAGTGGCCCTGCCGGATGTGGAGCGTGGGTCTGTTCGTACGGTGCTTGCGGAGTTCGAGATGGAGAGGCATCCGGCCGGTACCTTCCGAATTGCGAAGGCGGAAGTGGTTTACGACGATGTGGTAAATAATGCGCCTGCGCAGGCAACGACGGACTGCGTGTTCGAGTTCACTTCCGACCGCTCATTGGTGGCGGGCGGCATCAATCAGACGGTTCGCAACGAGCTGGACGTTGCTATGGCCTCTCAGAATCTGCAGCGAACGATGATGGGGATGCGCACTCAGCAGCTAACGGCGATGGGCGCCATGACAGAGTTACAGCGCACAAGAACCATTTTGATTCAGGCTGGGCAAACCGGCAAAGCGCAGGAAGTCACAGCGGCAATCCAGGCGATCCAGGGTGGTGGAGACGCAGAAAAGACGCTGATGGGCGCTGTTCTCAACCTCGACCAGGGCAAGCGGTAGGAGAAGCAGATGAGCAATATCGATGCAACAAGGGTGATGGGCGCGGTTGGAGCTGGCGCAACCATGCAGCTTCCCACACAAGGCGACCCGTTACGCACACAGATGGGCGGCGTTACCATCTGCCCGGTCTGCAGATCCAGCGCTTCGCTGCTAGACCCATATTGCGGGGACTGTGGCTTCCTACTAACCTCTATCGCTGCAGACGCTCCCGTTGAGCTTCCGTCAGAAGAGGCTCCCGCTGCCGAGCTAATTGACGAGACGGGCAGACGTTTCCGATTAAAGCTAGGCCCGAACACCGTTGGCAGGCAGGGCACCGATGTTTTGAGCCCGGAGGGAACCGTATCGCGAAACCATGCGGTTATTACTGTAGGTGCGGATGGGATCAAAGTAGAGGATCTTGGCAGCAGCAATGGCACCAAGGTTGGTGATTTGCGGCTCAAGGCGAATGAGACCGTTGCTGCCGTACCTGGCACACCCCTTCGTTTCGGCAACTGGAGGGTTACGCTTGAGGCGGCCGCTCCAACCACTCCTGCAGCGCCCGCTGAGGCAACGATTGTTCTGGCGACGGACCGTACTGTCGTTGAGCCAACGCAGGCTGTGGCCGCATTGGATGCGGATGTTGTTGTGGAAGAGGTTGAAACCGTTCCCGCTGTCGCCGCCGCACCTGTCGCGCGCCTCTTGAAGCTAGAAGGGCTCGCCGATGAGATCGTCATCACTAACGATCTGATATCGATCGGCAGGCGTGCTGGAAACACACTGGTCATTGTCGACCCCTACCTTTCCGGGAAGCACGCGGAGATCAGCACCGAGGATGGGTCCGTCTATCTCACCGATCTCGGAAGCACAAATGGCACGTTCGTGAACGGTCAGCGTCTGAGCGCCAACGCAAAACAGCTACTGATTGCCTTCGATGAGGTTCAGCTTGGGCAGACCAAGTATCAGTTCGCGCTAGATCTGTCGGAGCCGGAGACCGATCCGCGACCTCTCGCAGAGGATGGGACGGCGTCTTCCATTGAGTGAGAAAGAGCTGGTTGTAACCGCTGAATACAGCGATGAGGAGCCGACAGCCAAGTTCGATCGCGATGAACTGGTGCGCGGCTGGCACGAATATGAGCAGCGAACCCCGAAGTGTAAGCCACAGCTTCGCTTCTCTGCTCGCACCGATATGGGGCAGGTGAGGGAGAACAACGAGGACAAGTTCGACTTCTACGAAGCGGAAGACCCGGCGATCTACGCCGCTCGAGGTTCACTTTATGCCGTTGGTGATGGAATCGGCGGGGCTCAGGCCGGGCAGATCGCCAGCGAGATGATGATGAAGGCGCTGATCGCTGGCTACTATGATAGCGTAGCGGCCGATGTCACCGGAGCGCTACTTGAGGCGGTTTCGCGTGCAAATGATAGAATTTATCATCTGGCGCAGATGATCCCGGAGCGAAATGGGATGGGTACGACGCTGACCGGGCTGGTGCTTATCGAAGATAGGGCAGTGGTTATTCAGGTGGGAGATAGCCGCGCCTACCTGATAAGAGACGGCGCTATCCGGCAGGTGAGTTACGACCACTCCTGGGTTGAGGAGAACGTACGGGCCGGGCTCATGACACAGCAAGAGGCCGAGTGTTCTCCGTATCGGAACGTTATTACGCGTTCTGTTGGCGCTGCTGCCGAGGTTATGCCAGACTTCTTTGAGGAATCTATTCAACCTGGCGATACCTGGGTGCTCTGTTCCGATGGCCTTACAGGATATGTCGCAGACGACGAACTGCTGCAGGTCGCGGGAAGCTATGCGCCAAGCGAAGCAACACGCCAGTTTATTGAACTCGCAAACGCCAGAGGCGGTCGTGATAATATCACGGTGTTTGTAATCTCGGTTCGAGATGTCGTCAGCCAGTAAGTTTGCGCTTGCTTGTATGGAGAAACACACCGCGTGCCGGAAGCGATCAAAGGCAAATACCATATTGTTCGCGAGATCGCGCGAAGCAACGACATCGTCTACGAGGCTGTAGATACGACCTTTGGCCGCAAGATCGCCATCAAAGAGCTCAACTTTGCAGCAGGCCTGACGGGCCAGGCGCGTCGAGAGCGAATTGAGCGGTTCAACCGTGAGGCCCGGGCCGCGGGTAAGTTAAGCCACCCTAACATCGTCTCGGTATTCGATTACGGCGAGGAGAACGGGCGCTACTTCATTGCGATGGAGTTTCTAGAAGGGCAGTCTCTGCGCGATGTGATGCAGATGCGCGTCAACTTCCCACTTCGTGAAGCCGTCGCCATAATCTCCCAGGTACTCGATGCGCTCTCGTATGCACACGCCAACAAGGTTGTGCATCGGGATATCAAGCCTGATAACATCCACATTTTGCCAGGCGGCCTCGCGAAGCTGACCGATTTCGGCATCGCACGGCTGGGCGAAGAGCCTGCGCTCACAAGCGACGGTCAGGTTTTCGGCACCCCAAGCTACATGTCTCCGGAACAGATTGAGGGAAAGAGCCTCGATTATCGTACCGATCTCTTCTCAACCGGCGTGCTCCTCTACGAAATGCTTGCGGGGCGAAAGCCCTTCACCGGCGACAGCGTCATCAGCATCACCTACGCAATCATGCATGCCGAGCCTCCCGCTATACCGGGCATACCTGCCGGCGTGGAGCAGGTGATCCGTCGCGCGCTCTCGAAGCAGGCGCAGATGCGCCACATCTCGGCAGAGCAGATGAAGACCGACCTCATCGCAGCCGAACAAACGCCTGCCATGTTCCTGCCACAGCAGGGAATGGGCGCTCAAGCTCAGCGCACCGGGCTTACGTTTGGGTACCACGGCAGTAGCGCGCCGATTTCCCAACAGCCATCGTACAATCCTGTTTCGCAGCCCATGGCGCCTCCGTTCTCACAACAATCCATGCCGCCATCGCAGGGCGCAGGAGGTCAGTTGCCGTGGACCTGGAACACACCGGGCCAGCCAACTGGTGGCGGTTTCCAAAGCAGCGGAATCCCCAATCATCCACAGCCTGCACCTTCGCCGCCCGGCGCGGGGCTGCCGCCAGCCTATGCTGCTAGTGCGATCCCACTGCCTACCCGTCCACCGGCTCCTGTGATTACGCTCTCTCCTGCGGCCAGAACCACGCTTATCGCGCTAGCAGTCGCCATTGTACTGGGAGTGTGCATCGCGTTCGGAGTAATCGCCACACAGAACAGTTACGACAAGTTTCAGCAATCGGTAAAGGCGGAGAACATAGCGCGCGAAATGAAGCAGGGTGCCTCGGCGTATGCCGCTGGCGACTATCAAGGCGCGATCGCGGCCTTTGAGAAGGCGCAAAAAGAAGGCCCATCCGTCGAGCAGAGGTCGATTATCTCCACGAACCTCGCCTACAGCTACGTTAAGCAGGGGAGAGTGGAGGCCTCCGCCGGGCATGTGTCGGCAGCGAAGCAGGACTATGAGGCGGCGTTAAACGCTATGCCCGACTATCCGGTGGCGCATCAAGAGCTTGCAAATCTGCTTCAACAATCTGGAGACACGCATGGCGCTCAGCAGCACCGGGATGCTGCGCAGGGAACGGGATCCGACCCTGCTGTAGGTACATCGAAGGCGCCTCCAAAAGAGCTAAATATATCGTCGCCTCCTCCATCCTCCTCCTACTCTCCAGCAACAACACAGGATCCGAATCAGTTTATCGATGGTCAGCGTCAGGCGGCAAGGGAACTTATCGCCGAGGGCGACAGGCTCAACGCCAACGGCGATACCGCCGGCGCGCGCGACAAGTGGACACAGGCGGTGAGCAAAGCGCCAGGCACCGTCGAATCGGATCAGGCAAGCGCACGGCTCTATGGTGGTGGTGGTGATGGGTCAGGGAATTGACGGTGGGTGCATTTTCCCCTCTGCGTTCCTGAGAAGATGAGCAGCGCGCTTGTCCCCATACTTGGTTACAGCCTGTTCGGGCGTCATTCCATTTACTTCTTTCGTAATGAGTTCAGGATGATACCTTAGCAGCAGTGTAACAATGCTCTCACCGCCGAATTGGGCCGCAACTTCAAGTGGGTTCCACTCGCTGTCTCCTTGCTTGTTAACGTCGGCGCCTGCTTTGAGCAACAACTCCACGGAGGTCTTGTCAGTACCGTCGATGGCTTCTTCAAGCGGAAAATGAAGGTCACCAACAACGTTCGGATTTGCGCCTCGAGATAGGAGCAGCCTAACCATTGCGTGATTCTTTTTCCCTAGCGCAGCGATCAATGCCGTTGGCGGCATCTCATAGTGGTTAGTGCACACCACCGCATAACAATTTGGGTCAGCGCCTGCATCTAGCAGCCTCGTTACGGTAACGATATCATCGCGCGTTACAGCGTCTACGAAATCTTGTCGTGTCCTCTCGCTTGTGCGGAAAACGGCGCGCAAATACTGCAGTCGGACGCGCTCAAAGCGAACATAGTAGGATAGACAGATGGCAACAGCAATCGCCAATAGGATGCTCGAGTTTCTGAACCTACTGCGTACCTGCGAAGCGATGCAAAACAACCACGCACTGGTGGAGGCAACAATGAGCAGCAGCAAACTTACATACGACAACAAAGCAGATGGCAGGTGGATGAGTTTATCGTCCTCAGGCGCAAAGACGGCCCAATCGCTAGACCATTGCGGAAAGTGAACGTACGCTTCTACAGCGGCACCTAATGCACACAAGTAGAATAACACGGTGAGGATCATTGGAACTAACATAATTCGCCAACGCGTGGTCACATCGCGAGAATTGTTTGGTTCTTTTATAGCTCGAATTTTGTTACTACTCAGGCATCTACTCGTGATAATATCCGAGCGGGTTCCTGTCGATAATTTTGATTTGTAAAAAAATCTTTGGATTTCACAGAGTCATTTGGTAGGCGGATGGTGAATCTGTATTTGTGAACAGATTGAAGCCT
>CAIXIX010000562.1 GCA_903919615.1 uncultured Chthonomonas sp. | reverse complement strand
TGCCTTGCTTTACCGCTCTTTAACTTTGCGCCATCCGGCAGTGCAATTTCAGCTACCAGCGGTCGTGCCACCTTCTTTTCCAGTGCTTTCTTTGATACGTATGTCGGCAGCCATCCAATATTATCAACCACGACGCGCACAAGGCTTGCCCCATCCCCTAAAGGCTCTGCAGTGGCAGATACTAGCTTCAGTTCCGGTGAGATGAGCGCGTGGAATATGGCCCAATCGGAAAGCGGTGCGATCTCCTTTTCTAGAAGCGGTGGCGGTGGATTCCGGAATGCATATTGCGTGTCCCATCCGCCTATTTCTACACTGCCAAGCTGCTCATGCTGGAACGGATACCAATCGATATACCCCTTTCCTTCGAGGGCAGTATCCGACCATTGCAACATCTTAATATCATCCTCAAACGGATGCTCGCGTCCCCATTCAGTGGGCTTAAATTCGGTAATTCCCGCCTGCCGTTGTGGGCACCATATCTCGACCGTCCATGCAAACATGCCGAGGTGCTCATACAGCCAATCGTCAAATACTCCGGTAATGACTTCCTTGGGGTGGTATTTGAAATCGTGGAAGACGCTGATAGCCGGATATCCCGTTATTTCCGTTCCACGTTTTCCGATAGCCTTGTAGGTCCACAGATCTTCTGCAGGCATGGCTTCGTCTGGCTGCGTGCCATAGGGTCGAAGGAGCACACCACTAAAGGTATGAAATGTCATGCCACCAGTGATGTTTGGGTGCTTTGTAATAAACTGCATCAAGTTCTGGGCTTCCGGCTCGCTGCCAGGATAGGGACCTGCTCCGTACTGCTCATTTTCCTGACGCCAGTGAGCCGGGAAGTTGCGATTCAGATCCAGGCCATGTTTACTGCCCCGCATTTTGTACAGGATGCCGTCCCAGTCGACGATCTTGCCCTCCGGCAAAATTCGGTAATATTCGCCACCTATTTCTGTGGGATCCCGACGAACCAGCAGGCGCGGCTCCAGCTCGCTCTTTTTCCATGGTCCATTTTCGTCCCGAATACGCATTGATAGCATTCGTCCATCGCCATCGATATCCTCAATGTCGAGGCCGTCAAGTGGCTCTTCATCATACGGATAGGGTCTCGCACTGCTGCGGATAAATCTCTTCTTTTCTGAGAAATAGAGCTCGGCTCCATCCGGATTAACGCGTGGAACGATATAGAATGCGCGCGTATCCATTACCCTGGTTACATCTGGGTCGGCGCCATATTGCGTGGTCAGCTTATTCATGAGATAGAGCATTGCAGTGGATGCCGAAACCTCGGTCGCGTGGATGTTAGCGTCGCACCAGAATGCAGGCTTCTCGTCTGCGGGACCTGTCAAGCGGTTTGTGGCCGTAACAATCCAAACATCGCGGCCTTCCCAACTCTTTCCAATTACGTCTAGCTGAAGAAGGTTTTGGTAGGCATCGCACATCGTCTTGACATGTGTTGTAAGCTCATCATACGGATAGTACGTATCGAATCGAAGTGAATCTGACACAGGTTAAACCTCCAGAACACCAAAAATAAGAATGCAGTACCTGCTGTCTATTCGGCAGCGTCGGCGCCCTCTTCTAATTCATCAAAAAACAGATCATCGGGCATATATTCGACTGGCAGAATAAGTCTGCTTCTCTCCCCTCGCCAGATAATGAGCCACATCACGGCGGTTATGAGCAAAAGCAAGCCACCCGCTCCCATGTTAGCGAAAGCCCGTCGTTCGGATGGAACCGCATTTTCTTCAATGATAATCGATTGAGTTGAAATGCTGTTGCCGAGCGTACGCCTAACAGCGTCTGGAAGCTCGCTCGGAAGACGCACCATTCCTTTAAGAATCCGGTCGACATCGGCATGGCTCTCGAAATTGGTCTTATCCATCTGGGCACGAATGTCGCCGAGCAGTTCTGGGTCTCGTGTGAGCAATATAATGTCTGCAGCGGCGTGTGGTGAATCGGGGTTGTGTACTGGAACATAGATCTCTCTGCCGTGCTTAAGGCGCTCGATATCTTGATCGTTCGGCTTTGACTCGTCATGTTTGCTAACTTCTGGCGAGACGCACGCGCCCTCCGTAAGATCGACTTTGCCACCAGCGATTTCAAACCATCCCAGTAGAGGCCGTTCTGAGGCAAACTTTTCGTAGGAGAGATGCTCGGGAATCTGAAATATCTGAGCCTCGTCGTACTGTTTGTTGCCAGTAACGGCGAGCTTTACTCCGACGATTATGAATAGTATGCTTAACAGCACCGCAATAAACCGCATTCAGAGGCTCCGTCTCGCGCAAAGTGAGAGCTCATATCTTTAGTCGGGTATTCGTTCGGGGGGAGGATTTCTCCTGCCGAATTGCGAAAGAGTAACCTAATTGCGGCGTGGAGCTAGGACGTTGCCTTAAGTTGATGTCAGAGTACGGCACTCATTATTGTGATTACAATCATTTGAGAGTTGCGCGTTTACTGCACACATAAATCAAATAGGGTAGAATCTTCGAAGGATAGCAGTTACTGCCTGTGTTTCCATTTGGATGAGTACCTATCTGCAAAGCCTGCATTCAGGGTGACGTAGAGTGTGAACTTGATTCCGACTGCGCGTTTTGCTGCTGCCCACAAGCTTTCGTCCGACGATGACGATCACGATCTGTCCGTTGGCTGTTTAATTACATGTAATTGACTGCTGCAGTTTTCGGTCGCCCTGAGTGGGCGCGAGCTGACGCGAATGTGTACTGGCTAGGGCCGACGGTTGAACGTTCGTGCCGCTGTGCACATAGAACTGGATGCGATGCCGAAGTATCTGTTTTACTATGAGAAGGCCGAATCGGTTCGCTGGCTTGGACATTTAGATATTCTCAGAGCCTTTGAACGTGCCGTTAGGCGCGCCGAACTGCCGATCGCCTTTACACTCGGTTTCAATCCTCGCGTGCGCATCAGCTTCGCCTCACCTCTCAGCACCGGAACTACAGGGTCGACAGAACCTGCCATCATCGAGTTAATCGACGAGCAGTCTCCGATCCAGTTGTCGGAACGCCTTAATTCAGTGCTTCCACCAGGTATCCGAGTTCAGGATTTTTGCGAAATTCCGGACGCGGGAAGCCGCGACCTGTTAAATTCCTTTGCATTTGCTGAATACCTGTTTACCTGCTCGCAGAGTTCTACAGATCCCGCAGATGAAGCTAAGGCAAGGCATTCGGTTGAGCAGATAATGCTTCAATCAGAGATCAATGTCGTTCGTGAACGCGAAGGGCGATCTAAAACGCTAAATATCCGTCCGTATGTGGCTTCTCTGCAATTTGAGAAGCTTGATAGAGAAAATATGCGGCTAACTTTCAGAGTAGTCGCCGGCATTGGAGAGAGTGGCAATGTGCGGCCCGGAGATATTGCTGAAGCACTATCCCTCTATATCCCCGGTTTAGCCTTACGGCGCGCACATCGCGTGTGTCTTCATCAAAATCAAAACGCACGGCTAGATAACCGTGCAGCGTCAGACCTGATCTGACGCCAATTTAAGCTATTGAAAGGAGGTGGCCTGTTGCCTAAAGAGATTATCGTGAATGTTGGCGAGCGTGAAACGCGCATCGCAGTCACGGAAGAGGGCAAACTGGTCGAGCTGCAGATAGAGCGCGCGGAGCGTGTTGTAGGCAGCCTGTATAAGTGTCGCGTTGCGAATGTACTCCAGGGAATGGATGCCGCGTTTGTTGATATCGGCCTGGAGCGGAACGCGTTTCTTTATGTCGGCGATGTTTTGCCGACTGGAGACGATTCATCCGGAACGAGTGATAGTGGCGGTTCCCCTGAGAGACGAACGGGAAATGACCGGCGGGGGCGCCCAGACCGCAGAAAAGGTGGGCCAGCAACGGCATCCGCAGTGCCTGAAACCGCTGGAACTGGCGCTCCATCGGTTCAGGATGACGAGAGCGATCAAGAAAGCGA
>CAIXIX010000561.1 GCA_903919615.1 uncultured Chthonomonas sp. | reverse complement strand
TGATTGCTCGCCCCTCAATCTCTGTCAACGAATCAGCTGTTGCTTTAATTTTCCTGGCGTTGGCCTGCTTCATTCGGGAAACCAGAAGCTCAGCTTGCGACTGAATACTCTGCGGTGTCTTGTTCCACGATGAGGCGATCTCGTTATTGATGTCTCTGAACTCACCTTGCCGAAGGTATGCAGCCGCATGAAATGGTTTCAGGTCCGGGGTCAACCACACGTTAAGCGGCCAGCCACCCGTTCCGGCAAGGATCTCCAAAGCGAGCTGGTAGGTTGCATCGATATCTGGACGTTCTTCGCTGTCCACTTTGATGCAAATGAAATTATCGTTCAGTATTCGGGCAGTCTCATCGTTGTCAAACGACTCCTTTTCCATCAAGTGGCAGTAATGACACGCCAGATATCCAGAAGAGAGAAAGATGACCTTGTGCTCTTTCTGGGCACGTTTGATCGCGTCTGGGCCCCAGGGATACCAGTTAACAGGATTGTATGCATGCTGCAACAAGTAGGGACTTATAGAACCAGCAAGGTGATTCGACGGCGAGCCAGGCGCATGTTCTTTTAATGATTCAGCTGATTGCTTCGCTCTCAGGTTATGCCTTCGAAAGTCATTGGACAGACGAAAGGACATGAAGACGACAAATGCGGCGATGATGCCACAAATTATATAATCTCGCTTTGTGTATTGTTCTGAAGGCATTGTTACCGTTGTCTTAATTCACCAGCAGTGGTTAGGGTATGCTTTGCGTATGTCATTGGAGCCAGGCAACGAACAAGTGCGCGAGCATATGCGGTGGAATCTTGGCGCACTGCTGCTGGATGTATCGTTTTTTGCACTTGGTATGTCATTTGTTGATAGCAGCGCCGTACTTCCGCTATTGATGCATCGGCTGGGCGCATCTACCGTGCTCATTGGAGGATTTGCTGCTGCTCGGTCGCTAGCGCTTTCCGGCGTTCAAATCGTTGTAGCTCATTTCACTCATAACCGCGACAAGCAGAAGCCATGGCTGGCATTTGTAGCCACAGTTACCCGACTGCCATTGCTGGCGTTGCCCTTCATCTTACTACACGCAAACGAGAATGATGCTGCTCGGAAATTTGCTTTATGGAGTGTAATCGCGCTATTGACCTTCTGGGCGCTCGGCGATGGCCTTGGATATGTGCCCTGGGTTGAAATCGTTGCGCGCGCGTTTAGCGCCAGAGTACGCGGACGGTTCTTTGCAACCTCACAGGTCGTTTCTGGAATCGGCAGCGTCTTTATCGGGCTTGTCATCGTGCAATGGGTTCTGCACACAAGCAAATTCCCCTACCCTGCCAACTATGCCCTGCTTGCCGGCGCCGCAGCCATAATGTTTCAAATTTCGCTTTGCGGTGTGCTGCTGATTAAGGAACCGCATATTGAAAAGTTGGCTAAGCCTGCGATCGTTCCGACCTTCACGGAATATCTCGCAAAGCTCCCTGTACTTTTACGTGCCGATCGCGTATTTGTCAAACTCTCCTTAATCCAGTTGTTGCTGGGTTTTGGCGCAGCAGCGTCCCCATTCTATGTCATCTATGCCACTTCGAAGTTTCATACCGATGACCATTGGGCGGGTGTCTATCAGGCGGTGCAGGCGCTCGGAATCATTTCGCTAAGCCCTGTCTGGACCTGGATAAGCGAGAGAAAGAGCGAAGCTGCCGCGATAAGGGCTCTTGGACTCACAATTGTATTTACGCCAATTGCCGCAATTATCGCTGGCAGCCTCAATCCGTGGGCATTCTGCGTCGTCTTCTTCATGATGGGTGGCAGCCTCGGCTGGTGCCTTTGGATTGTTACCAACCACTATTTGCTATCGCATATCGAAGAGTCTAAACGGTCTGTCTATGTCGCACTCATGAACCTCCTATTTACGCCCGCCGCATTCTTCCCGTGGCTAGGAGGGGTAATCGTTTCCGGACAGATCCAACTATCTTCCATAAAGGCGAACTTACTGTTTGCTCTAACAGCAGTTGTGACGAGTATGGGCTACTGGCTTTCTCGGTCTCTAAGGCAACTGGATCGTCCCTCCTCAAAGCTATAACACACCAATTTCAGGCGCGCCTATTGTTTTCGCGATTGCCGGCAGTACGTTTCTGAAAGCACGATTCCAGTATGGCCATGTGTGGTGACCGGGAGCCTCGGCATAAGTGTGATGATAGCCAAGAAATGACAGATGACTTGAGAATCGACGATTGACCTCCAAAAGTGGGTCACTGAGTCCACAGTCCAGAAACAAGCTAGGTCGAACAATTGGGAATCGACACATTAGCTGCTCGACAAGCCACACTGGAGACTCTCGCCTTCTGAACTCGAAATCGTTATCCGGATCGCCAAACACAGGATGATTATCGCCCTGCATCATCCTTTCAAATGCTCCCGCATGACTGAATGCTGCGCCAAAAAGCTCCGGATACTTTATCGCAAGTTTAACCGCCCCGTACCCCCCCATCGACATTCCGCCAATTGCCCAGCTTCTTGCGTCGGTTGCCACCGGGAGATTGCGGATAACTTCTGGGATCAGGCACTCAGTGATGTCGTCCTCGTACCGCGTGCTGCCGTCGTAGCTGTTTGTGTACCAGCCGTTGTCTCCCTGAGGAAAGATCGTGAGTAGTTCGTAACGAGCCAGTTGTGCCGCAATCCTGGTATGAGATACCCATTCCTCACAGTTAGAACCGTACCCGTGCAGCATAACGATTACGGGTAGGTGGCACGGTTGGGACACAGGTTGACGCGGCAATAGATACCTGTAATACTGATCTCGCGACAGGGCCCTTGAATAGTAGGTTCCGGTAATAAGTTGTATAGGTTCGGCATGAGCAGTTTCGCTCATATATCAGGGTCTCCGATCGGCAGACATGGCTGTTTGATTACACATTATGGTTCGATTAGACTTATGGTCAACCCGAGAGTCTCATAAGATTCTGTGACTCTAAGATCTACTCAGAAGACATCATTGCAGTGACTACAGATTCAATCTATTTTCGATGTTAGGGTGACATACTTCACGCCACTGTTATCGCATTTTTGACAAATTGATCATGGTTGATAAGTGGACCGGGAACGCCAAGGAGAGAGCTTCATGAAGAATGTTCCAAAACTTGCCGAAAATTGCTAAGAAACATGGTGTAGACATTGAGCTTGACAACCTAGATGTAGCGTGCTAGAATTCGCCCTGCGCCCACATATAGGCAATCACTGGTAAATGCCACAGGACCTGTAGTGGTGCGAATTAAGAATGGATTGAAGGCGCCCGCTATATATAGCCCCATGTGCACATCGTGCAAAAGGTCCGTGGATTTTCGCTGCACGAGAACAATTCGCACAATGGGACGCATAAAATGATATGAAATGTCCGTTCTGTGGTGAACAAAACCGGGACCACGTCCTGGAAACTCGAACGCTGAATGATGGAGCATCCATCAAACGCCGACGAGAGTGTGAAGGCTGTAGTCGCAGATTTACGACTATGGAAGATATCGAAGAGCTACAACTGTTTGTCGTCAAATCCGACAGCAGACGGGAACCCTTTGATAGACACAAGATCGTCCGAGGTATGCAACTTGCATGTACCGGACGGAAAAACATCTCGAGTGAAACCCTAGATAACACCGCCCAAGATATTGAGAGGATGTTATTCAATAGACTAGAAAAAGAGGTCGACGCACGCGAAATCGGTGAACTCGTGATGGAGCGTTTAAAATCGATCGACCACGTAGCATATGTGAGGTTTGCATCCGTCTACCGTCAATTCGAAGATGCAACCCAGTTTAAAGAGATCGTTGATCTGCTGCGTAAAATCAATACGCGCCAGACATAGTGTCCACGTTTTTCAGTGGCAACGTACCAATGAAACCCGGCCTGATCAGATATTGATCAGGCATGACCTAAACCTTAAGTAATAAGTTCAACCATAAAGGTCCCGTCGTGTCCGCAACACGACAACCGTCATCATCAAGACGGTAAGGGCCACCCAGACGAAGCGGATGTAACAGCCGATCTGGATTGCATCGCGTAGGAGAGCCAATATCATGCACGAACCGACTGCCCATCAGGATGATTCTTCTGTTCTTGAGTCCGGAGAAACAGAAGCTGTCGCTTACAACCTGCCCCCAATAACAGGCAGTTCTCATAACGGCTCTGGCTCCGGTAGCAGCAGCGTCGCAAACAATGGATCTCTACTGCGAGCATCTAGCACATCCACACGCCGGAACAGCGCAAAAGGCCTTACGATACCCAGGCTTTTCACGAAGCGTGGTGAGAACGTCTATGAGACGGTCACGTGGGACTTACGTAACGCACTCATCACAAACGAACGGGGCGAGAAGGTTTTTGAGCAGACGGACGTTGAGATCCCTTCCTTCTGGACGCAGTTGGCTACAAATGTCGTTGTTTCAAAGTATTTTCGCGGGCACATTGGTACACCGGAACGCGAGACCAGCGTACGCCAGCTAATATCGCGCGTAGCGGACACCATTGCGGACTGGGCGCGAGCGATGGAATACTTCGCCACTGAAGAGGATGCAAAGAACTTCCAGGATGAGCTGACGCACATTCTGCTCTATCAAAAGGCAGCATTCAACTCTCCCGTTTGGTTTAATGTTGGGCTGCCGGATCAACCACGGCCACAGTGTTCGGCGTGCTTCATCAACTCTGTGGAAGACACGATGGAGTCTATCCTGACGCTCGCGAAGACGGAAGGAATGCTCTTCAAGTTCGGAAGTGGCACGGGAACCAACCTGTCGACCATCCGCGGTTCGCGTGAACCACTTCAGGGCGGTGGCACCGCTTCCGGTCCGCTCTCCTTTATGCGTGGCTTCGATCAGTTCGCAGGCGCCATCAAGAGCGGCGGCAAGACTCGCCGCGCCGCGAAGATGGTTATGCTCGATGTCGACCATCCAGATATTGCAGATTTCATCACCAGCAAGTCTACAGAAGAGAAGAAGGCCTGGGCCCTCATAGACGCTGGCTATAGTGGATCGTTCAATGTTCCGGGCGGCGCCTACGACAGCGTGAATTTCCAGAACGCCAACCACTCGGTACGAGTATCCGACCAGTTTATGGGAGCGGTAGAAGCAGACGATGAGTGGCACACACGCACAGTTCTGGACAAGAAGATCTGTGGGACCTACCAGGCTCGCGAGCTGATGAAGCTGATTGGCGAAAGCGCCTGGATTTGCGGCGACCCTGGAGTGCAGTACGACACCACGATTAATAAGTGGCACACATGCAAGGCCACAGACCGAATTCATGCAAGCAATCCCTGCAGCGAATACATGTTCCTGGACGACAGCGCATGTAATCTCGCATCCTTAAACCTGATGAAGTTCCGCCATGCCGATGGCTCGTTTGATGTAGAGTCCTTCAAGCATGCCTGCCGGGTCGTGTTCACAGCGCAGGAGATCCTGGTCGATAACGCCTCGTACCCAACGCCTAGGATCGCAGAGAATTCGCACGATTACCGGCCCCTTGGGCTTGGATATGCCAATCTTGGCGCCCTGCTGATGGCAAGTGGCATCGCGTACGACAGTGATGCCGGACGCAACGTTGCGGGTGCAATCACAGCGATCATGACGGGCGAGGCATACAACCAGTCCGCAGTAATCGCAAGAGACCATGGCTGGACCTTCGCAGGCTATCCGGAAAACCGAGAGTCGTTCATTGAGGTCATGCGAATGCACCGCTCTGCAGTAGACACGATCGATGAGAATCTCGCCGGCGCCAACCTCGTAAGCGCAGCACGTGAGTGCTGGGACGACGCGATCAGCAATGGCGTAAAACATGGCTACAGGAACGCACAGGCTACCGTGCTGGCGCCTACCGGCACGATTGGCTTCCTGATGGATTGCGACACCACAGGCATCGAGCCGGATATAGCCATCGTTAAGTACAAGAACCTGGTTGGCGGCGGCGTCATGAAAATCGTCAACAACACAGTTCCGGAAGCCCTTACTAAGCTGGGATACAACGCAGAAGGGGCAGGCGCAATATTGGCCTACATTGATGCGAACGACACGATTGAAGGCGCGCCCGGTTTGAAGGATGAGCACCTTCCAATCTTCGATTGCGCATTTAAGCCCGGTAACGGCACACGATCGATCCACTACATGGGGCATGTGCGGATGATGGCTGCAGCGCAGCCGTTTATCTCCGGCGCGATTTCGAAAACGGTTAACATGCCCAATGAGGCAACTGCCGAAGAGATCGTCGGAACTTACATGGAGGGCTGGAAACTCGGGTTGAAGGCGATCGCCATCTATCGAGATGGATCCAAGCGCACTCAGCCGCTCGTTACAAAGCGCGCCGAGGAGACGCCTCCAGAACCCAAAGCGGCAGAGGCTCCAGTTCCCGCTGAGAAGCGGCTTAACCGCAAAAAGCTTCCAGACGAGAGGCAGAGCATAACGCATAAGTTCAGCATCGCAGGGCATGAAGGTTACATCACCGTTGGCATGTATGCAAACGGTCAGCCAGGCGAGATCTTCCTAACAATGTCCAAGGAGGGCTCCACAATCTCCGGGCTGATGGACGCATTCGCGACCGCAATCTCGCTGTCCTTGCAGTACGGGGTACCGCTGCAGACGCTGGTGGATAAGTTCGTGCACACCCGCTTTGAACCGAGTGGCTTCACAAATAACCCGGACATTCAGATTGCCAAGTCTATCACAGACTACATCTTCCGGTGGCTTGGGGCGAAGTTCCTCAACCGTGAACCGCTAGAGGAGCCCACGCTCTCTGTAGGATTGGCAAATAAGGCTCTCGCGCCGACAAGCTCGACACAGGCAGAAATGTCCTATGATCAGACGGGCGGCTCGCTGACGCTCAGGGAGAAAGAGACATTCCAGAACCAGGCGGATGCGCCAATCTGCACAGATTGCGGCACCCTGATGGTAAGGAATGGCGCCTGCTTTAAGTGCCTCAACTGCGGTTCTGTGTTCGGCTGTTCGTAACGGGCCATGGTAATCGAGTGAATAGGCTGGATCTGCAGGCCCACAACAAACGCTGCGCTGTTTGCGATCCAGCCGGAAACTAGGTGGAGAAGAACTGTCATGCTGAAGATCGTTGACATTCATCCAGCACAGTCTGCCCGGAGCGAGTACGTCGTACTACAGAACCTCGGCCTGGTGAACGTTAACTTACGAGGTTGGGCGCTTTGTACTGACGCGTTCTTCGATGGTGATTCTAGCAGGATCGCCGATGAGATGTACGTATTCAAGGACGACGTTCAGATAAAGCCCTACGCCAGGGTGGTTCTCTTTACGGGATCTGGTGAAAACGACTGGCAGCCAACAATTGATGGCAAACAGGCATACTGCGTGTACTGGGGTCGAACTGAGAGAGTGTGGAGCTACGCGACGAACATGCACGTGCTGCATACACTAACTACCCGGCGCGTTGTTGCACAGCCCTCAGCGACAGGAACAGCTGCAACTGCCGCATCATAAAATCTAAGACGCGACCTGCATCCGCAGGTCGCTTCTTAGATTCACACCCTACCGTCTCAACCTCTTATCGGTTTCCTCTAACTTAAACCGCACACAAACAATGTAAGGCTGTTCATTCTGCTGCCAGTGGCCATACGTGGTCGCAACGAGTGTGCCGTCTTTCAGCGCCTCGAGGCCAGAGTACGCGCAGTCCCAGGCATGGTAGTTCTTCATGAGGCGTACACGGTAGCCGCCCTCTGTCCCACGTGCGATGTCTTCAAAGCTCCCAACCCAGCAGACCCAGTCGCCTTTCGTTGCACTTACATGTGTTGTGTCTCGAAAGGTAATCACCAGTCGTCCATCCGGAGTATAAACGGCAGTGTGACGGTCTCCTGTGAGCGCCGCAGGAAGTTCACGAGGCACAGACCAACTGTTCGCCTCATCCTCCGAAAAGATTACATAAGAGTTGCGTGTACGGCTGTTCTCGCGCAAGAGCACTGCTAGCCTGGCGCCATCTGGAGATCGAATGATGCCTGGCTCACACAAGTGGATCTCAGATGAGCTGAAAATCGGAGTTGGCTTGCCCCAAGTTAACCCGCCATCGGCGCTGATCGTCTGGTAGAGCGTGAAGGTGTTGGCATCTTTTGAAGCGGTGCGGCTAAAGTAACGGCTGTCGTCATGGAACATCGCGACATAGTTGCCGTTCTTGAGCCTTGTTAGACAGCTCATGGCGACGATCCCGCCGAAATCTCCGATGGGCTTCAGCTCGGACCAGTGACGGCCAAGGTCCTCACTCACTGCCTCACGGATCGGATAGAGCCCTGAGAATAGGATGAGCCGGCGCTTGCCGGTGATATCTACTGTTTGGTAAATCGTTGGCACTTCGAGCGACGTGCGCCACGAAGTCGGTGTCGGCAGCCTTTCGGACCAATGCCTACCGCCATCACGGCTGCGCTTGTAGACGATCTCCCCTCTCCCATGCCCTTTGGGATAGACGGCCAGGATGGTGTGTCCATCCGGAAGCAGCGTGGTTGTAACATGGCCGAGATACTGCCCTTGCTCTATATCCACCACGACCTGCCGTTGCGCTTGATCAGACAGATCCACGACTGGGATCGAATATCCACGAAGTAGGTGATCCTGCGCCGATGTTGATAACGTCAATGTCAACAACGCACAGACCGCGATAAATCCAAAACTAAGAGATTGGATCAAGGCAGACACTCCGTCACAAGTATTCTGGAACAGCCACCGTTCTATATTAGGCACACAGTTTTAGAGCCCTGCAGAGTTTCTCTGCAGGGCTCTAAAACTGTTAACCTATCTCAATACAAAAAGGGCGAATGACGGGATTCGAACCCGCGACCTCCAGGGCCACAACCTGGCACTCTAACCGACTGAGCTACAATCGCCGTACAATACATACCCCCGGTAAGGCTCGAACTTACGGCCTACCGCTTAGAAGGCGGTTGCTCTATCCACTGAGCTACGGAGGCTAGAACAAGAGCGGGAGACGAGGTTCGAACTCGCGACTTCCAACTTGGAAGGATGGCACTCTACCACTGAGTTACTCCCGCACAGCGATCCAGATTATATCACGGCGACAGGCCATCCGTCAAGGAAAGGGACGATGTCTGAGATTTCGACGAGCACGTCGAGGCGCCATGGATTCTGTGGTTTTGTGTTATATTGGACACGTTTCCAATATAAAAGTCCTTTAAGAGGTCAGCCCCATATACCCCACTAAGAATGGCTCGCGCCGGTACAGCTGGCACTGCCTCAGGTCGCTCAGCTCCACCGTGTGAAGCTGATTCGAGCCCGCGCCAAATGAGTTTAATTTCCTTAGAAATCTCCCGCGATTTGAAGAAGGGCCTCAACACAGGGTATTGGGATGAGGGACAAGGGTAGAGTGCTGCTGCCTACTGTTCCCTCTTACGTGTTGCCTGGGATGGAACCTTGCCGCGGCGAGATACTTGTGTCCAATTTCGTACCCGCTAATCTGAGGCCCACTTTGCAGATCGAAGCACCTACGAGAGCACTGAATGGATATTAGGAGCGACGTGCAAACTGCGCGGGGGACGCGGCTCAGGAAACGCATCGTCCGAGCTGTTCAGAATCTATCGCAACGCCCCTACACAAAAGTGCGCCTACCGGAAGATGGCTGCGCGCGGGCCGGGCCTGGTGCCTGAACATGTTGAGCTGTTGCCCCCTTCCAATCCGCACGCCGCACTGGTCCGATGGCAACATGTCCATCCCAACGCCTGGGACCCAAAAACCTCACACCTGTTTCTCCATTACCCACCCACCCCATCCTGCTCGTCCTATTTCTGTGCTTGCCATGGGCACGCCCAATATTGACAGCGCCCTGCACATTGCGCAACAATATGTGCAGTGCGCTTCGGAGCGCCGCCTGTCCGCGGTCAGGGCCGTGCCCATCCGACTAGATGATACAATTCAAGCTTCTTTCAGCCTGACGATTGCGGACCACAGGCATCAGACGAAAGGAGTTTCATAATGTCAACCAAAACATTGCCTCCGCATCCCAACCTGGTTCAATATAAGAAGCAGGCAAAAGACCTCTTAAGGGTCGCCAATTCTGGCGACCTGGTTGCTATCAAGCAACTCAATTCGCATCTTCCCGCAAGCAAGCAATCCACTGGTATATCTCCCAACCAACGATTTTCGCTCTCAGATGCACAGCTTGTAATTGCACGTGAACACGGATATGAGAGTTGGCCACGCTTTGTGAAACAGATCGAATCGCAAAATGGGTCTGGCACCAAGGCTGCCATCTGGCAGACTGCGGAGGCCGCCGTCATATCGGGTGACGTGGCTACCCTTGAGCGGTTGCTTCATGAAAACGATAGGATGTTCAGGGACGATGAGCCGCCACAGTTTGGGCCGAAAGGTTTACGTCCGAACTACTCTGCGGGTGACGCGCGCGCGATTCTCATACAAAATCACGAGTTCGAGAATTGGGAGCAGTTCGCAGCCTACCGTGAAGCGCGGGCTGATGCAGTCTCCGAAGTACACGAGTTCGAGTCGGCGGCGGATGCGATCGCTGCAGGCGACCTGGCAACGCTTGAGGCGCTGCTTATTCGCAATCCGCAGATTGTTCGTGCACGATCAACGCGCAGACATCACTCCACGCTGCTGCACTACGTTGGGGCAAACGGCATCGAGTACTACCGTCAAAGGTCACCAAGGAACATAGTAGCAATCGCAACACGGCTCATCGATGCAGGCGCAGACGTCAATTCTGAGGCGGGAATGTACGGCGGCGGAAGCACAACGCTCGGGCTAGTTGCAACGAGCGTACATCCTGAGCGGGCGGGAGTGCAGAAACCGCTGATGGATTTGCTGCTTAATAGTGGTGCGAAGCCAGGCGATACAGGGGATGTTAACGGCTGCCTTGGGAACGGCAGGAAAGCCGCGGCCGAGTGGTACGCCAGGCACGGCGCCCCGTTAGACCTTGAAGGCGCTGCAGGTGTTGGGCGACTGGACGTGGTCAAGACGTTCTTTACCCCAGACGGCAGATTGACGAACGGCGCTACACAAGAGAAGATGAACCGCGGTTTCGCCTGGGCATGCGAATACGGGCGCACAAGAGTTGCCGAGTTTCTTCTGGACATGGGCATGGACATCAGTGCACAGATAAGAAACCACGGACAAACGGGTCTGCACTGGGCGGCGCATTGCGCCCATATAGGTACTGCCAAGGCGCTATTGAGACGGGGCGCCGCAGTCGATGCTAAAGATGCGACATGGGGTGCAACCCCGCTATCCTGGGCTTTAAACGGGTGGAGCGATCCGCCGCCAGGAACACCGAGCACAAAATACCACAGCATGATAACACTGCTGATCGAAGCAGGTGCTGCGGTGGATCCAGCTTGGATCGAGCGTGAGAATGTCCGCGCAGATCCGCAGATGACGGCCGCGCTGAGCGCAGGGATTAATCCCGCCCGCTAAGCGCTAGTTATATCGCAAAACCGCCCAATCGAAAGAGCGGGCGGCAAAGGTGTAGATGTCCCAAACACTTGCTAGCTCCGATCCTGGCCGTTTCCTATTCCTCTATGGCACTACCCCGCCGCGCGCTGACGCCTCGGAGGAGCGCATTCAGATCGCGTCCTCCAGATTAACAGATAGATTAAAGGGGCTATCGATCGATGGGCTTGTCGTTTACGATGTTCAAGAGGAGAGCGACAGAATAGGAGAAGCACGCCCCTTCCCATTCCTGCCGACCCTCGATTCGCGAGTCTACGCCCGATTGCTCCACGGGGCCACCGCCTTGCCAGCAATCTGCTATAAGTCTATCGCCCAGATGCCAGAGAGCGCTTGGGAGGCATGGCTTGACGCAGCGGGGGATGAATATGGGGTGCACCATCTATCCTTGGTAGGGAGAGCCTCTTCACGTCAGTCGGCTGAGGCAGTAACGCTTTCTAAGGCTCTACGTATCGCCACAGCACATCGGCGCGGCTTTACCCTTGGGGGCGTCGTGATCCCCGAAAGGCATCGACCGGCGCAGAGCGAAAGCGCCCGGCTGCTTCAGAAGGCTGAGAACGGCTGCACCTACTTTATTTCCCAGGCCGTCTATTCACCGGACGCGACCCTTCGCCTGCTTGAAGAGTATGGCCGCGACTGTCGGGAGCAGAACATTGGGCCATGTCGGATCTATCTGACTTTCACACCCTGTGGCAGTCGGAAAACGCTTGAATTTATGGTTGGCGCGAAAAAGTCTTGGGCTAGGCGTTGACGAGGGGTAGTACCTCTCGGTTACGCCAGTATAGATCCCAGCCTCCATTGAGGAGTAAAGTTTTCAGGGCTGCAAGCGCGTCGCTGGTGTCCAAGCTCCAATGCATTC
>CAIXIX010000560.1 GCA_903919615.1 uncultured Chthonomonas sp. | reverse complement strand
GCCAGCGTCAGCTCATGGGACTGCTCTATGGTTTATCCGAATTGAGAAGTCGTGGTTTTGAGCCGAGCCCATCGTTGATGACGCGAATTAAAGGCGTTCAAGAGGCTTACACCTCGCAGCCTTCTCTTCCGTTAAGTAATCAATTCGTTTTATGGCACGAGTTCAGGAGATAAACGTGGGCGTTACAACAGAAGGAGCAACGATCGTAGACGTACCAGACAATGGTTCCACCGCTCGTCTGTTTGCCGATGTGTCAACGCCTCCTGGAAGGCCAAGCAATACGGGACAATCGCAGCCACCGAGGGCCGATGATGGGTATCTGCGTGATTTGTGGGGCGTGACTGGAAACGCTGCTAACCTAGAAGGTCATACCGAACACCCAGATTTTCCGGCCGGGTCAGCGGGCAGCATTCATTCCTCGCCCAATACTGTTTTACATCCGCGCGATGAAGCTGCACGATTTAATGCAGAAAGCTTGGCGGAGAATCCAAGCCACAACATTCCACCCTATCATCCTGATAGAGCCATTATTAGCTACCGTACAGATATGGAGACTGATAATATATCTCGGGTTCACGGGGCGGATAATAAAGTGGGTCCGTGGGCAACACGAACATCAGATATTCAAAATGCGGCGGGCGAATATGTTTCGGGCTCCGAAGCCAGAAAAATATTAGCTACGCCGGGCACACCAACTGATGTCACGCTGGTTCACCCGCCCGTAGGGACGGATGTTTTGGCTAGCAGACCTATTTCTGATGACGCAAGGCAATATCAACTTCTGACATTGGCGCAATCATGGTTCGGGAACAGCACGAAGTTAGGCTAGATGAATTTATCATCGAAGGCGCGAAGCTTCTCCGCAATGGAGTGGAGATAGCTTGTTTTAAAACGCCAATCGCCGAAATTGCGCGCCTTAACGACCACATATTTGTTGTTCTTGCAGTGCCAGAGCCGACGCGTGATCCAGTTTATGCCGGAACCAACTTGTGGGCAATTGGTCTCGACGGCCGCGTGTTATGGACCGCACCAAACGTCAATGAAGGCCTCGCTTACAATCGTAATTTGCCTGCGTCGTATAGTAACCTTCGGATTTTCGACAAGACCGATCCAAAAATTATTTGTTATGTAGCGGACCGAAGAGAGGTCATGTTGCAGGCCGCCATAGGAAAATACGTCACCAACATAAAACCAATCCCTATGGAGAAATGGAAGAGCAGCTATCAAGACGCGATGCGTGAACATGATGAGCGGGTTCGGCATACAGAAGAGGCAACCTTCGTCGAATCGTTGCGAATTGCAAAGGTATCGACCGATAGCCCTCTCATCTCGCGTTCTAATCATCCAGCTTCAGTCCGCCTGAGCTTATAACCCCATGCCACCCAGCAAATACGCCGATATTGACCAGACAACCATCGAACTAAAGCAGAAGAGCTCGTCGTCACCTGCTGCCGAGCAGCGCGGAACAGCAACCTCAGAGCGCCCGACAGCACCTTCGGTCGAACGGAGCAATCTCGGCGCTCCGTCAGCGCCCCAAACTCCCCAGACGCCGCCGACCGCTTCAGCCCCGCAGACTCTGCAACCCGCAGGAGGCCAACTCATTCCCTCGAATGAGCATACCGCTCGCATTACTGCGCTCGCGACCTACACGGTTGACGCAGAGAGCGATGGGTTGGTTCGAATCTATGATGGGGTTACGGCTCAACGCGACGATGTTTTGCTGGTTCAACGCAAGGAACTCATCGGAAAAACACCGGAAGCCATACAGGCGCATTTCAGCCTTTCGTTCCTACCGCGCCTCATGTGCGATGCGTCAGTTCCGATCGGCCATCGGATCACAATGGGCAAACTGACCAACGCCGCCGGAAAAAGGGTATCGATTTTCAAGGCGCTGACAGCGCTGGGCCTGTCCTCAGAACGCCCCTTAACGCCCGAGAACATCCCTTGCGTCCGGTTGAAAACTCCTCCACTAGCGACAAATCCTTCCACGCCTCATCAGCCATTGCCGCCAACGGAAGCACCGGCTCCCGGCATGTTCAATCTCGTTCAAGCCTTGCAGTTCCTTCAGCCGTTCTCGTCTCCCGATAAGCCGGCAGCGAAGATTCCTGACAGTGTAAAAATGATGGGACCTGACGCATTTCCTTATGTTTCTGCACAGATGAGGAATGGAAGCAGCGAGAACGTATCAGGGGCAACCGGCGAGTCAGATGGACTTCTGGACAATCTACTTCAAAGCCTTCTGAACGAAGG
>CAIXIX010000559.1 GCA_903919615.1 uncultured Chthonomonas sp. | reverse complement strand
CTGCACTTTCTTGACGGCAACGGAGTTCAGTCCAGCATTAGCAACTGCGGATTGCCAGCACCCGGCCATACCTCGATTTCGTTTCTCCGTTTTCGTTCTCTGTCAATGGTGGATAAGATCGCGATCTCACGTGCGATGCTCGCGATGCTGCGTTCCGCACCTTCCAAAAAATGGGAAGAAGAGACCATCGGCGACTGGTTTGTTCGCATGAAACAGACGCCGCGGGCGATCCAGCGTTTCTGGGCTCCTATTCTCGTGAGCACCTGCAATGAGACGATCGACAGAATCTCTTGCACGCATGCCTTCAAGATCTTTCGAGAAGGTTTTCTGCTGAATGCCGTGGCTTACCAGTTTGGCGTGCCGAAATTGCCGCTTGCCACGTTGTACTCCGATCCTGCGCAAGCCCTCATTGAGCGAGCAGGCGGCAAGGTGCGCGTAAAGGCGATTGCGGACAGAATATTGTTTGATGACGATAGCAAGGATACGATACGGGGGATTGCGCTAACGACCGGCGAGGTGGTTGAGGCAGATCACTATATTCTTGCACTACAGTGCGACCTGCTGATGAAGCTGATGCCTAAAGAGCTGACAGATGGCATCGAGTACTGGCAGAACATTCGGTCGATCGAACTCTCGCCAATCGTCGCTGTGCACCTCTGGTTTGAGGGTAAGGTGGAGTGCCCGCCAGCGCTTGCACTGTTGGATCGCCAGACAGAATGGGTTTTCAACAAGAATTTGAACTACGGTCTTGATAACAGTAAGACCACCTACCTGAGCGCGCTCATCAGCGCATCACATCGGTATCGCGACGTCCCCAATCAGAAGATTCTGGAGGTGGTACTGAGCGATCTTCGACATAGTTTGCCCGGTCTCGCAAACTCACGTCTCAAGCGCAGCAAAGTAATCAAATGGCCGAAGGCTACCTTTAGCCCGCTGCCGGGCGTGGAGCGCCTTCGGCCCATCCAGAAAAGCCCAATTTCAAATCTATACGTTGCTGGCGAGTGGACTTCCACAGGCTGGCCCTCCACGATGGAGAGCGCCGTGCGAAGCGGCTATCTGGCTGCGGAGTACATTTTGGAGCATGCAGGTATGCCAGCGAAACTGATACCCGCGGACCTGCCCGTGGGAGCGATTGCGCGCCTGTTATCAAGATGATCGTGCGAGAGTGAGAACTAGATACCGCTTGGGTCGAGCCACTTTTCGACCATAACCGACGGCGTGTAGGTGAGCATTTTGTCGAGAAGGGCGGCTGGATCCGTACCGTGCAGGATCAGCTTTTGATGGTCCTTATGCACAAATCGCTCGGCGATTGCGTGCTCAAAAAGCGCTATCAAAGGGTCGTAGTAACCTACCGTATTTAAGATTGCTATTGGCTTTGCGTGAACCCCGATCTGAGCCCATGTGATTACTTCGAACAGCTCATCGAAAGTCCCGCATCCTCCTGGCAGCGCCATAAATCCATCGGCAAGATTCGCCATCATAGCCTTGCGCTCATGCATAGTATCCACAATGTGCAGTTCGCTCAGGTCCGAGTGGGATACTTCTCGGCGCGCAAGTGTCTTCGGAAGCACACCAATCACCTCGCCGCCTGCTTCAAGGGCGCTGTCTGCAACCATACCCATTAAGCCAATAGAGGCGCCGCCATAAACGAGCGCGATGCCCCGGCTCGCAATTAAACAGCCGACCTGGCGCGCAGCCTCGGCATATTCGGGGTTTTGTCCCGCGCTTGAACCACAAAAAACACATAATCGCTTCACGCCTACAATCTCCATCGTTGCTAACGTAGCATCCGGCGAAGCGCCGGATGCCGAAATCAACTCAATCTCAAGATCAAACTATCCAGGCAAAATGGCATCGATCGCCATCTGCCCGGCTTCGAGGGCAGCGAGCCCTTCCTCTACCGGAATCGGCTCCGGTTCGCCTGCGATTAAGGATTTGACAAAGTGATCGATATGTCGGTCGGTTGTAGATCCAAAATTGCGGCTCTCGTCATCAAAGAAGTGACTGTTCCAAACAAGCGCCAGCGACTCCTCGCCTTTCTGCTCCTGATGCGTTTGAACAATATTGGGTCGCGGTGCGTATTCAAACCGACGGATGGCGTCATCGACTTTAACCCTGCCACGTTCGCCCATCATTTCAAACTGATAGATGTCTGGATCCTTGTAATCGCCATCGACGCCAGCAATGAAGGTCCCAACCGTTCCAGATTCAAACTGCAGACTGAACGCCGCGGTAGTGAATTGACCTGTTCCACGAGGATCGTAGGCATGTCCCTTAATCGAAACGATTTTGCCTCCCAGAGTTTGAAGCATATTGAACCCGTGAGACTGCATGTAGAGCAGGTGAGCCAACGGAAGCTGCTGCCTCTCCGGATAGTGGCCCCCCGTGAAGCGCCAGTGGAAATGCAGCGGGCGACCAACCTTACCCTCGTCGATATGCTTCTTAACCAGTTGAAATGGCGTAGCATATCTGTGGTTGAAGTTGACCCCGCAGTAGATTCCCTTATTGCGAGCAAGCGCCACCAGTTCTCGCGCCTCTGCCAGGTCAATTGTCAGCGGCTTTTCCAGGAAGCAGTTTAGCCCGGCTTCTATCGCAACCTTGTAGGGTTTATAGTGCTGATCATCGGGTGTGATGATGCTGATGAGATCCAGATTCTGTTCTTCGATCATCCGTTCAAGATCAATATATGCTTTTGCACCATACTGCCGCGCAAATCGCTCTGCGCGCTCCATGTTTGCGCTGCCACACACGGCAACCAGATCTGTTAGTGGATTGCGCCAGTACGCCTCAATATGTACACGGCCCCAGTTGCCGGTGCCAAGCACCCCAACCCTCAACGGTTTCGGATCAGTCACTTCAGTTTCAGTCCTTCGATCTGTTGGTTTAGACGATCATTGTACATTCAATTACCACTATCCGTTGTCCTGCAGATAGCGATTAACGGGGAGCATGATTAAGATGTCATCACGCCGTAACCTCGAACCCAAACGCAATTGATTTCGTCAATACAATGTGCTTTGCGAATGTCACGTTCTACAATAAGCCTCGCGGTCCTAATTCGTAAGACTTTCAGTTTGATCGATAGCCTCACTGGCGGATCTGAGTGCTATAATTTACGCGACTTTCGGCAATTAAAATTCAGAACTTGAAAGGAGGAACAGCCACGAAATGATAAAGAACCCCGCGATGATTAAAAACCTCCGTATTGCCGGGCTCGTCGCCCTTTTGCTTGGCGGCTACCTCTATTACAACGGATTAAAGAACGCTCCACCTGAGAGGATTAACCAGGCGCGGCCCGAATCTACCAACATTGATGCCGAAAATGCAGAGATCGCGTTTATTGCAGGTGCCGTGTGTATCATCTCCAGCTTCGTTGCGGGCTCCGGCAAAAATACGAGCCGGCGCAGACGTAAATAGTCGCCGGTACGATGCGTATGACCTAATGTGTTGCAACATAACCGCATCGCAGCGTGTCAAACTCGGTACTTGAGGCTCTTAGTGTAACGGCAAAGGTGCTTTGCATCGCTTCAAAAACCAATAGCATATAACATTCTCCTCGCTGTTGAACTCGAGGGATACAGGCAATACGGGATATCCCGAACGGGGGCAGGCAATGCGATTGGCATCGCTTTCTGGAATGGTTACGATGTTCTTAGTGAGTGTCTCCATTTCAGGATCGGTAACGGCTCAAACATCGTCAGGGCAATCTCATCCGTTTCAATCGAAAAATGCTTCAGTAGGTTCACTTGTTAGCTATCATGAACAGGTGGAAGCCTATCTGAAAGCTGCCTGCGAAGGGTGCCACGGAGGCGATAAGAAGAGCGGTGGGCTCACGCTTGACACGCCTGCGGGCCTGTTTAAGGGCGGTTCCTCAACCGGCTCAAAGCTGGTTGTTGCTGGCAGTTCCTCAAGCTCACTGATCCTCCAGTATCTCTCTGGCAAGCGACAGCCGCAGATGCCAATGGGCGCTGTGCCAGCAACGCCAGCACAGATACAGATGATTGCGCATTGGATCGATCAGGGTGCGCATATCGATGGCATTAAGCCCGTGTGGCCCTATACCCTGCCCGCTGCAAGCGCTCTGCCCGCAGTTAAGAACAAAGCGTGGGTGCAGAACCCGGTTGATCGTTTTATCCTCGCAAAACTCGAAGCGCATAGTCTGAAGCCCGCTCCTGCCGCGCCAAGAGTTACGCTGATGCGCCGCGTGTACGCCGATCTCATCGGAGAGCCTCCAACTCCAGATGAGGCTGTCTCGTTCGTTAGTGATCGATCACCCCAGGCATACGAAAAACTGGTGGATAAACTGCTGGCAGACCCCAGATACGGTGAACGATGGGGCCGGCACTGGTTAGACCTCGTGCGCTATGCAGATACCCACGGCTTTGAGAACGATGGCAGCCGGCCGCGCGCGTGGCGATATCGCGATTTCGTGATCGATTCGTTCAATGCAGACAAGCCTTATGATCGGTTTATTAAGGAGCAGATCGCGGGAGACGAGCTCTATCCTCAGGACAATGCCGCCATTATTGCCACCGGTTATGCCCGACTAAGCCCCTGGGATGAACTCTCGACAGATCATCCCCAGCGGTGGCAGGACTATCTGAATGATGTCGTAGATACGACAGGCGCGGTAATGCTTGGGATGACGGTTGGATGCGCTCGATGCCACAACCACAAGTACGATCGCATCACCATGAACGATTATTACGGCCTCCAGGCGTTCTTTGTGGGCACGCGAATGGATGACAGGCGCCTGCAGGGCGAGGATCACTTCGCAGTTCAGTTCGCCGGCGACAGATCCAAACTCGAAAAGCTACGCAAAGATCTTAAAGAGTTTAGAGAGAGGTTCCGATCTGCCGCTGAAGCTGAGAAACGAAGTAAATCGAAAGCGGGTGAAACGGTTCGCGTGGATGATGGCGACCTCGATAGAGCCATGCCGGATGCAGATCGAAACCATAAGGACCAGATCGAGGGCGAGATCAATTCGCTCCAATCGAAGCTCGCGCCTTATGAGCCAGTGGCGGAGATCGTTACCGATTCTGGGCGCACGGCTCCCGCTCAGCACCTGCTGCTTCGTGGAAATCTCACTACGCCCGGCCCTGAGGTTCAGCCCTCATTTATCACTTCTATGTGTGCTGATGGCGTTAAGCCTGTTATCAGTCCGCCCGTAGGTATGGAGTCGACTGGCCGAAGGACCGCGCTAGCGAATTGGATTGCCAGCCGAGACAACCCGCTGACCGCTCGAGTAATGGTGAATCGCATCTGGCAGCATCACTTTGGGGCGGGCATTGTGGGTACGCCCTCGGACTTCGGCAAGAATGGCGACAAGGCAACGCATCCTGAACTGCTCGACTGGCTTTCGGTTCGATTTATGGCAGATGGCTGGAGCATGAAGAAGCTGCATAAGCTGATGCTTATGTCGGCGACATACCAGCAGTCGACTCAGTTTGACACGGTCTCGTACAAGGCGGACCCTGGAAACCGGCTCTATTGGCGGATGAATAGAATCCGTCTCGAGGGCGAAGCGCTGCGCGATACGATCCTTGCAACCAGCGGCCGATTGAACCCGGCCATGGCGGGTCCGGGAGTGTATCCGAAAGTTAGCGACGAAGTTCTCTCAACAGGTTCCACACACAAGTGGGGCAACTCCTCCGAGGAGGATGCGAACCGCCGGACCGTGTATGTATTTCAGAGGCGGTCTCTCGTTCTGCCGATCGTTGAGGCATACGATGCAGCCGATATGAACAACACCTGCCCACGCCGATCGGTCACAACGATTGCTCCGCAGGCGCTGTCGCTGTTTAATGGGGATTTTAGTCGAACCGAATCTAAATTTATCGCGGCTCGTGTAACACATGATGCCGGATCGGACCCCGTGAAGCAGATCGAGCGTGCCTACGTGCTAACGCTTCTGCGGCAGCCTACTGGTAATCAGAAGCAGCTAGCCGCTGCCTTCATCGAGAAGCAGACGGCACTGCGTTTGGGACAAGGTGGCGTTCGCACTGCGGTTGCTGCAGGTAAGGATCAAGCGGCGATAGCAAAGGCCCATGAGGATGCTCTTGCAGAGTTCTGCCATGTGCTGATCAATACCAATGAGTTTATCTATCTGGACTGAAAAGTAAGAGTATTACCCATGAACTTCAAGGACCAACAGACAGGGTATGGAGCAGCGCATTTCGCTCGCGCGGCATCGAGAAGAGAGTTTCTGCAGCACGCAGGGGTGGGCTTCGGCAGCCTTGCGCTCTCCTTCATGCTTGCAGCCGAGGCAGAGGCCGACGTGGCGAAGGGGCAAAAGACGCTGAACCCGATGGCGCCCAAGCCTCCCATGTTCCCAACAAAGGCAAAGTCTGTCATCTTCCTGTTCATGTATGGCGGGCCGAGCCAGGTAGACACCTTCGATCCCAAGCCCGATCTAACCAAGTATCATGGCAAAACCATGAATGTCGCCCTTAAGAACGTTGGCGAGATCAAGACGTTTGGCGGCGGCAACAATCAGCCGCTGCTAAAGAGCCCTTATAATTTCAAGAAATACGGAAAGTCCGGCATTGAGGTTAGCGATCTGTTCCCTCACCTCAGCGGATGCGTCGACGACATGTGCTTCCTGCGTTCCATCTATGGCGACAGCAACAACCATGCGCCCGCGCTTTTCGAGATGAATACGGGGACGATCCGGCAGGGCTACCCATCCGTCGGCTCCTGGGTAACCTACGGTTTGGGCAGTGTGAACCAGGATCTTCCTGGCTACGTTGTGATGACGGATCACAGGGGCGGCCCAATCGGCGGAGCGCCAAACTGGTCCAGCGGCTTTATGCCGGCGACCTATCAGGGGACGATCTTCCGCTCGGGAGGCACTCCTATTCTGGATCTTAGCCCAGGAGCAGGCGTAACGAGCGAAGAGCAGCGAACGAGCCTCGATCTTCTCGCGAAGCTCAATCAGGAGCATGCGCACAACAATCCGGGCGATAGTGATCTTGAGGCGCGCATTGCGGCCTATGAGCTTGCGTATCGGATGCAGACCCATGCTCCAGAAGTGGTTGATATCTCAAAGGAGAGCGAAGAGACCAAGCAGCTATACGGTTTGGATAACGAGCGGACTGAGAAGTTTGGCCGTAAGTGTCTGCTGGCGAGGCGGCTTGTTGAGCGCGGTGTTCGATTTGTTCAGATCTACAGTGGCGGCGGCCACGGTGGCGACACCTGGGACGCGCATGGCGATCTCACCGGCAACCATGGCAGGCATGCAGGCGATACCGACAAGCCAATTGCCGGCCTCATCAAAGACCTGAAGCGACGCGGCCTCCTTGACAGTACGCTTATCGTATGGGGTGGTGAATTCGGGCGAATGCCGATTAGCCAGGGCAGCGATGGGCGCGACCACAATCCGGGTGTTCAGACAGTGTGGATGGCAGGCGGCGGTGTCAAGGGCGGCACCGTAGTAGGCGCATCCGATGAGGTAGGCTACAAGGCAGCGGTCGATCCTTACCACATCCGCGATCTGCACGCAACCATCCTCTATGCCATGGGGCTCAACCACGAGCGCCTAACGTACCTTTTCAGTGGCCGCTTTATGCGGTTGACCGGAACTGCTGGGACGGTGATTAAGTCGGCGTTTTCGTAGGGTGAGCGTTGCTCTGTGCGCATGAGTAGGTTTGCGCTTCGTAGGAAGCGCGTTTGTAGTTGAGTATTGTGATTTCGTCCTTTGGCGTTAGCTTCGTAGGAAGCTATTGCTCCGTGATAGTGCTTTGGCAAGAGCTTTCTGGTTCTAATGTCGTTCTTTCGTCCTTTGCTGTACCCGTAGTATAGAACGCTCCTACCGTAAGAGATTCAAAGG
>CAIXIX010000558.1 GCA_903919615.1 uncultured Chthonomonas sp. | reverse complement strand
TGATGAACGACAATTAAAACTCCCCACCGACGACAATTAAAATTCCCCAATATCACCGTATCGATTGCCTGCTGTCGAATCATTTCGGCAGGCACTCTTGGTTACAGATAAACAGGTGGGGATTTTAATGGAAGCGTTACGTAATGGCAAGTCGCTTTTGGTTGCGGCTGCTCGCGCAGACATGGATAGGAAGACCGCGAGTAAGTGGTCGAAGAGCGCTCGCCAGCCTTCAGATAGCAAGATTAATCATGACTGGCGAACGCGGGAGGATGTGTTTTCGGACGTGTGGGACGGGTTGGTGGAGATGTTACGTGTCAATCCTGGCCTGCAAGCAAAGACCCTCTTCGAATACCTTCAGCGCGAGCATCCTGGGAGGTTCGCGGATTCTCAGCTTCGCACCTTACAACGGCGTGTTCGAGATTGGCGGGCGACCGAAGGACCTGAGCGAGAGGTTTTCTTTCCTCAGGAGCACCGTGCTGGCGAACTGTGTGCCTCCGATTTCACTCATATGAAGTCGCTGGGTATTCGGATCGCCGGTCAGCCGTTTGACCATCTTCTTTATCACTTCGTGCTGACATATAGCAACTGGGAAACAGCGAGCATCTGTTTTGCCGAGAGCCTTGAGGCCCTGTCGGAGGGATTGCAGCGCGCACTTTTTGAAATCGGCGGTGTGCCTGCGTCTCACCGAACGGACAGGTTAAGCGCAGCTGTTGTGAACTGGAGCCGCAGCGTTCTAGCGTCACGCGATAAGCGTGGTCTATCCAGCGCAGATTTCACGGCGAACTACGAACGGCTTTTGGGGCACTATGGTCTACACCCGCAGCGAACGCAGGCTGGTCATGGTAATGAGAACGGAGATGCAGAACAACGGCACCATCGCCTGAAAGTCGCAATAGACCAGGCGCTGCTCTTGCGCGGGAACCGTAACTTTGACAGCAGGGAAGATTACGAGGGGTTTCTTCGCAACCTTATTGCTCAACTCAACTTGGGCCGTAAGGACCGCTTTGCCGAGGAGCGCGCTCGTCTGGCTCCATTGCCGGCAGCACGGCTCGACAGCCTCCGTAAACTCACGGTGCGCGTTGGTCCGTCGAGTACGATCTACGTTCTGCTCAATATCTATTCCGTCCCCAGCCGACTTATCGGCGAACATGTCGACGCACACATCGGCGCCGAAACGATCGAGGTTTATTACGGTAAAACTCACGTGGAAACGCTCCCGCGTATGCGTGGTCGAGGGCAACATCGAATCCAATACCGTCACGTCATCGGTTGGCTGGTGCGCAAGCCTGGCGCGTTTGCAAATTATCGATACCGCGCTGATATGTTTCCCAGCAGCCGTTTTAGAATGGCTTACGATGCATTTCGCGAACGCTCATTGGAACGGGCTGACAAACAGTATCTTGCTGTTTTGGAGATGGCCGCCTGCAGTGGGGAGCTTGTTGTTGAACAGGCCATAGAGGCACTGCAGATACAGGGAACTCTGGCAGACGCCGCAACGGTAAAGGCCTGGCTTGACGCCGGGACATCTGCAAGTCCACTCACCCAGGTTCAGGTCGAAACGATCGACCTGAATTCTTACGACGGACTTTTGGCCAATGCGGAGGTAATGCAATGATAAAACCTGACCAAACGCGCCCTGAATTGCACGAATACCTAAGAGAGCTGAAACTGCCAACAATTCGCGGCTACTACCAGGATGCTGCCTTGCTCGCTCAAAAAGACGGCCTTTCCTACGAGCAATTCCTCAAGGATCTGTTAGAACGCGAATGTGAAGCACGATGGCAAGGCCGTATCGAGCGTCTGACTGCGCTGAGCCGGCTCCCCCTCGATAAGACCTTCGATCTGTTCGACATCACGCGTCTGCCTCTGCGGACACAGCAACAAGTACGTGCACTTCAGGCTGGCCTATTTGTTGAGCGTAAAGAGAACGTACTTGCGTTCGGAAACCCTGGTAGTGGCAAGACGCATTTGCTGTCGGCACTATGCCACCAGCTTGTGCGGCAGGGCCGCCGTGTGCTTTACACGACAAGTTCCACGATAGTCCAAGAGCTTCTGGCTGCCAAGCGCGATCTCATGCTGCCGAGAGCTCTGAAGCGTCTTTCAAGCTTCGAGGTGCTCTTTATCGACGATCTTGGATATGTGCAGCAGAGCCGGGAGGAGATGGAAGTCCTATTCACATTACTCGCCGACCGTTACGAACGTGCAAGCGTAGTACTAACGAGCAACCTTCCATTCTCTCAGTGGGAGAGCATCTTCAAGGACCCAATGACTACTGCAGCAGCGATAGATCGGTTGGTTCACCACTGTGTCATCTTGGAGCTTAACCTGCCGAGCTATAGGGCGGAACAAGCAAAGAAACGAACGGTCAAGGCGGACGTGGCCCCACAGGCAGAAACGCCGATGGCCGCGAACCAACAAGAATAAGAGATGGGATACATCACAAAGATCGATCATCATCCAGCAGCGGTAACACGTGTTGTGTCAATCCATTCGAAGAACCAGAAATGCAATATACAATAGTGCCGCTTACAATTCTGCCAGCGGCGGACGGATCGGTCGGACTTAGCGGGCAGTCGCGCCGTCTGTCAAGCCGCGCTCGTACCTCGCTCCAGGGGCTTGACAGACGGCGCGACTGCCCGCATGAAAATATCCGCCCGTCCGCCACACGGCAGAAAAGCTGGAATGAGAAGGAGGTAAGTGGCAACAAAGACAATATCAGCACTGATAAAGCAACCGCGCGACCAGGGTGGAGAAGTCTATTTCAAAGCTTCAGGGATCTAATTAGCGTGGTTGCCAAATGGGGAAATTTAATTGTCGCCAAAGTGGAATAATAATTGTCGCTGATCACTGCGTACTGGTAAATGTTTGACGATCCACCTAGAATCTGCTGCGCCAGTCTCGCTTCGACGATCGATCTCGTTAATCCTGCCATGTACCCCCTTGTTGAACCAGTCCACGGCTCATGCTCCAAAGGAGTGCCCCACGGATTTGACCTCTGGGGATTGTTGCCATGCTTCCGCGGCATCGTCGGATGGCTCGTCGGAAACGGCATCATGTAATCCGGTTCGCCTGGCAATCGTCCGAGTTGGTCGGTGCCCGGCGAACTCCCTGGCCACACTCCTCCATTTTGACCTTGAACGTCGCTACCCCCGTTTACATGTACCTGGTTTTTCGCCGCCTGCATTTGAGATACCGGATCTTGACCCAGAGGATATCCAGTATTGTAACCATTTTCACCGGGCAGCCTGCCGTAATCATCCGGGATCATGCCGCGAACGCGAGGCCGCTCCATGTAAGGAATATGGCGATAAGGCGCTTGCGGGTCGACGTGCACTCTTCTGGCAGCCATTTGCTTCTGCTCGCGCAGCACTCGCTCTCTTTCTTGCTCGATAATCCAGTCTGGCGACGTCATGCGATAATTGAGCTCAAGCGGGCCGAAAGTCGTGCCATCTTCTCTGAAGAATGTAAGGACTGCCATGCCCGACCGCGAAGCGACCACATCAACCGTACCACGACTATCGATCCCGTGCCTCGCATAAGCTTTGCCGATCTCCAGCTTGAGTGCGACAGGAAAGCCAGCTAGCTCATCCGGGAACTTGTCCTGCATACATTCTGTGGGCGTCACTTCTGCGAAGTCGTTCTCCATGTCCAGGTCGTCACCCGTAAAGCGGAAGCCAAGTTCGATGCACTCTTCAAGTGCCTTTACCAATGCTTCGCGTGTGTCCAGCGGTCGCTGGCAAACAATATCAACAAGCGCCATTGCCGTTGAGTAAATCTCCGGCGTCGCCGCCTCGAAGAGCTCTAGCATCCCGCTGAACTGCTCCTGCATGTTGCGCGTCCAACGCTTTTGTTCCAGGACAGCGCCGGCAATCTGAAGGCAGTACATTAATGGCTCTCTTCGCGTCGGCATCCACGGCGAACACGACAATAGCCGCATTGTTGCAGCCTCCGTTGGCCTTCAGATAACTGAGAAAGATATCGAGCCAGCGCGTGTGGCCGGGCGAGACCATCGTGACGATACACCTGTATACGATAATTGGCCTTTCAGGCTTGTGAATGCGAACTTGCCCGATCGGTTCGATCAATCCCTCCGTCGGCCAGAGGTCTACCACGGGATCGTTGAAAACCGACACAATATCCTCTTTGTCCTCTTCTTCCACACGCCACTGGCGTGCGGAAGAAGAGGATGAAACGGAGTTAAGAAAATGGTTGTCTGCAGACACATGGCATAAATGCCATGCCTGTGAACAAATGCCCTGCGGGCAGAATGCAATGATGCAGTTGAAAGGGCTTCGCGC
>CAIXIX010000557.1 GCA_903919615.1 uncultured Chthonomonas sp. | reverse complement strand
TCAGAATTGCCTTTTAAGACCACTTTATTGAGCCTAACGCCCGAGCTGAGGGGCGCGGGCGGACGGACTACCAGAAAACAGGCTAAAGCATAACCCCGCGTCCCCTCGAATGCCGGGTTAGGCTCTTGGCTCTTGATCTTGCTTTTGATCTTAGCTTTTGCTTTTTATCTTATTACCATTCGGCGCAATATGCGGAGTACCGCTATTGCGCCCTTTACGGCCCTGGCTGATAGTCACACTATTGCCATCCTTTTTTCCCTAACTCCAAGAGACCTAGCCAGTAGGCTTCTTGGTGGATCAAGTCACAGTGGTATTGAACTGGTGCGTCAAGCGTGGAGTTCTCCATCCATGAAGTTGCGGGGCAAGACAAGCAGGCCGACCGGAGTGCGCATCGGGCACACCGCTCCAGCCCGGCAGTGCTCTGTATCCTCATCGTTCGTACCTTCGGCATATGCTCTTCGACGGCTTGACGCAAAGACCCTTGATTGAGGTCAAACGATAACGTGGGGTTGAAGAGTGGACGACAAGGTTGAAGAAAGCCATAGGAATCGATAGCAAGCGACTGGTCGCCGGCAACGCATCTGAAGAGATGAGTGTCCGGCGTGACCTGACCATGCTTGGCGTTTTGGATGAGGCTGATGTCTGCATAGACAAGCTCCGGAAACTGCATTTTTTGTCGTGCTGCGTCTGTGGGGCTAGGTCTCATACTCCTGATGCATCTGTTTGCCTCAATGTCGTGGCATGAATGAAGCATTAGCTCCCAGCCTACGCTAACCCGACCGACTGCGCCGTATCGCTTGCCAAAGTCGTGGAGTCTTTCGATGTTGGGTAGTAGCATTGGATGAGCCGGCACAAGCATCCTGAATGGTATTCCTCGTTCGCCTAGTCTCTCAAGCCCAGCAACAAAGAGGCGGAACGCCCCAGGCTTGTCTACGACTCCCGCGTAGCTTTGCTCATCCCAACCATAGAACGATATCTTGATTTGTTTCGGTCGATGTTCAAGCCAAAGATCTGCCACTTCAGCAGAGATCAATGTGCCATTAGTGGTAACTGATAACGCCATGTCTGTTTGATGGGCGTGAAGGTATGTTCGGACAAAGTCCTTTCGAATTAATGGCTCCCCGCCTGTGAACTCGATTGATTCACAACTCAAATTGGCTGCTTCAGTGATGATGCGAGTCAGGAAATCTGAGTTCACTTCCGATGATTGGGAAACTGAAGGGGCAGCTTTTCGGACGATGAAGCAGTGCGTACAAAAAAGATTGCACCTCTTAGTTAGTTCGATCCAAAGTCGTTTCATATGACCCTTTCAAGAAGCAAGGTGAGGGTCAGACTCTACCGGTATCGGCAGTCGCATGTGCCTGTTTCGTACTCTGTTTCGTGCTCTGTAAAGCTATCGTCATCAGCCCCATAGCTAGATGTCTCCGCTGCACGGCGTTCTGCTTCTACTGCTAGGCGTTGTTGAGCAATAGTCTGCGTAGTCGATCCTTGAACCGCATCCATCGACACGAGTTTGGACAAGGTATCCGGGGGGCCGTGCTCTGCAATGCTCTTCAGCACAGCAGGGTTGGTAAGAGGGTGGTCCAGGAACGTAGCGCAGACTGTTGCGTCGTGCTTGCTATGGTCCAACGCCGCCAGCACGTCACCTTCGGATTGGACGCAACTGTGGAGCACATTGCAGCCCCTGACTGTGGATGTCTGCTTGTGTGCGATTGCGCTCGCCACTGGGGCTACTGCATTTGAGCGGAAGCCGGAAAGGACGTTGGCAGCAGCATTATGAATGCGGGGGTCTCGGTCATCAAGCGCCCTAATCAGAGATAGTACCGATTTTTTGTCACCAGATTCGCCGAACGCGATAGCCTGGAGTATTTCCGTCGATTTTTGAAGTGCGCTGACGGTTTTCAGTAAATCCCGATTCTCTTGATTCCGGCGACTGAGTGCTAGAACCAGAACGGCAATAATAATGGCGACGACTGCCCAGACAACTATGAGTGCGATCTGCAATTCTTTCTCCTCAATCGAAGTAATATTGATTGTTCTCTAAGACATAAGCGGTGATACTTTGCACCGTAGCTGAACCGCCGAATAAGCACACAAGTGATAGCGGTGGCCTAACGCAAAGTTCAGCGGGCTGAGCGTAGCGAAGCTCCGCTGGAACGTTGAGTTAG
>CAIXIX010000556.1 GCA_903919615.1 uncultured Chthonomonas sp. | reverse complement strand
GGGTGATTACCGCGCGAACCTTGCCCGGATTGGCGAGATTATCGCGCAGATTGAGCTGGAGGCGCCAGAAACAGACGTCCTTGTGCTGCCAGAAACGGCGCTATCCGGCTACTTTCTCGAAGGCGGCGTACGTGACGTTGCCGTACAGAGCGAGCAGCTTTACTCCGATCTGCTCACGCTGTATCGATCCATTGTCACCCGACCCAATGCGGCTCTTGACATCTGTACGGGATTTTACGAGGTTGGTGACGGCAAATATTACAATAGCGCCGCCTACTGCACACTTTACGCATTCGATGAAGCGGGGCAATCTGATCTTCAGCACGTCCATCGGAAGTTCTTTCTGCCGACATACGGCGTATTCGACGAGAAGCGATTCGTTTCTCGGGGCCGCTCCGTTAATTCGTTCCAAACGCGATTCGGTCGCGTAGCCATTCTAATCTGCGAAGACGCATGGCACTCGATCAGCGCTACTATTGCAGCGCTTAAGGGCGCGCAGATCATTTATGTCGTCAGTGCATCACCTGGCCGGGAGTTCACGGGCCAGCATATTGGCAATGTAGCAAGGTGGAATGTTCTGCTGCCTGGTATCGCGGATGAGCATAATGTGTGGGTGGTGTATGCAGGGCTAGTTGGATTTGAAGGTGGTAAGGGATTTACGGGCTCTAGCCAGGTTATCGATCCATGGGGCAACAGCCTCGTATTGGGCTCGGCAACCGAGGAGTGCCTGGTGAGAGCGACGATTGACCTCGAAGACGTCGCAGCCGCACGCGCCGCATCGCCGCTTCTGGCCGACCTTGAAGCCGCGCTAGGCGATATTACGATGGAGTTGGATCAGATCGCAAGAGCCCCATATCGCCAATCTGAAAAGCCAGTGACGAAGAGGACCGTGAAAGAATGAGCCGACTTCCTTTCATCTCTGCAAACCCGGTGGATATTGAATCCGATGAGAATCTGAGGGTTAATGAGCCTTTGCTTGCAGAGTGGCTTATCTCGTTCCTTCAGGATGAAATAACACGGAGGCGCGGGTTTAAAACGGCCGTTGTGGGAATTTCTGGCGGGGTCGATTCTTCCCTTGTTGCGTTCCTACTTGCGAAGGCGCTTGGACCAGAAAACGTCTATGGCATTCGCATGCCATACAAGACCTCCTCGCAGGATAGCCTCGACCATGCGGATATGATTGTCAAGGCGACCGGCATCAATATGCAGACGCTCGAGATCACGGGCGCGGCGGATGGTTATCTGGCGCTCTGCCCGGAAGCAGATGGGCGGAGGCGCGGCAATGTAATGGCTCGTGTGAGAATGACGATCCTCTTTGATCAGAGCCAGAAGCTGGGCACGATTCCCATTGGGACAGGCAACAAGACTGAGCGGCTGTTCGGCTACTATACGTGGCATGCCGACGACAGCCCGCCGGTAAATCCATTGGGTGATCTTTACAAGAGCCAGGTGTGGGCCCTATCGCGTTACATAGGAGTGCCAGACGTTATCGTTAACAAACCGGCGTCCGCTGATCTGATCGTTGGCCAAACTGATGAAGGCGACTTCGGAATATCCTACCCGCGTGCAGATCGCATCCTGTTTTATCTGTTGCGCGGCTTTACTGTTGCACGGCTGTTAGAAATGGGCTTTCCTGAGGGCGATCTGATTCTTGTTAAACGCCGCCTCGATTCCACTCACTGGAAGCGACACTTGCCGACCACAGCAATGCTCTCATCGACCTCAATCAACGACTACTATTTGAGACCGGTCGATTACTAAGGGTTACTTAAAGGTCCACTTGCGGTTTGCAACAAAATTCCATATCGATACAAACACTACAGCGATCAGTTTGGCAATGTTGATGAATCCCGGCTTGATGTGCGTGTGGACACCGGGGCCAACGCGGGTAATTTCCCCTGTAAGCAGGTAGATGATTACCGTCATGATTATCAGGTTTAGGACCCAGCCGATAACGTTAACAGCAACGAACTTTACATACTGCTCATGACGCTTTCCGCTTCCCATACCACGAAACGTCCAAATGCTGTTCCAGATGAAACCATTGGTAACAGCGAACACGAATGAAATGGTTGACGCGAAAACCCAGTTGATTCCGAATTTCTGATACAGCACGTTCATGATGCTGAAATCGATGACCGTGCTGGTTGCACCGATGATGCAAAACTTAATGAACTGTTGAATGTGTGCAGATCGCCAACTTAAGTCAGGCGCCACGCCCCCTGTTTCAACCATCAAAACCCCCGAAAACCCCGACAGAACGCGGGCGCCAATTTATTCTCAACCGTGCATGGGAGGCGGACAACTCGCCTGCGCTGTTTCTAGCACTAACAATAACCTGGGATTACCGGGCATCTGTTCAGGCAGATACTTTTCGCCGCATCGAGAGCAGCGAACGTATCCGCCTCCTATATCCTGGCAGAGTAGATCGTTTCCATCGCTTGGTCGTGCAGCCTCACAAGAATGCGAAAGCACTGCTTGAGTTCCCCTAATTTCCAGATTCCAACTGCTCATATCTTGCCTCCATTCCCGGTGGCTCGATGCCTTTCCGCTATACTATACCTGTTTCCATAACCGTCATCAATCTAGCCAGTAGTGGTAGCTGAGAACGCATCAAAGGATGTCAATTGTGCCGATTACTCACTGACATTCAGTGTCTCAGATGAACTACGAGTTCAGTTGGCCTTCTGTTTCCGTTTTCTTGTCGAATATAATTTCCGCCACTGATCCGAATGTCTGCACCTCCCACGGCCGTAGTGTAACCTGTTTTTGTTGTTACGTTATATAATCGTGGTTAGTCAGCGAGAATCGTCTCTTTAATATCGTAAAACAACCATGTTCCATTGAAGCAGCAGCGACCTCAATTCAAACAATCCGTTGTCCTCCTTGTTCATTATAATTATTGAATAATGCACGTTAAAGACACCAATGGCAACTGTTGAGCACGATTGAAACAGGTCACACCTCACGGTGCTACACTCAAACTCCCCAACACAGTTGTATGGGACCGATTAATAGTCGTAGAACGACACGACAAAGTTTGCGCGCAGATGCGTTAACTCGGCCGGCACGCCATCAACACTATTAATCCCAAGGATCGGGCAAGAAGCCCGACCAAAATGCAATACCAGGAATGGGAATTAACTGTGTCAGACCCTTTTCCAGGAGTAAGAAATGACCTCATCTGCATCGTGGACTCACCGAAACCGATCTGGTTTCACATTGATTGAACTTCTGGTAGTTATCGCAATTATCGCGATACTCGCCGCAATCCTCTTTCCAGTCTTCGCTCAGGCCCGCGAGAAAGCACGCACGATTTCGTGCCTTTCAAACCTCAAACAGATTAACACCGGACGCTTGATGTACGTGCAAGACTTCGATGAGGTGAATCCGATCGCGTTTCCGAACAATAACGCAGGGAACAGCATCTATACGTCACCGCCAGACTTAAGACCACCTGCTACCGAGGCTCGCAAAGCACAGGCAATTAATGCGATTCAGCCTTACATGAAGAACTATCAGTTGTACGCCTGTCCGTCTTCCGCGATTTGGTCTGTAAACCCCGTATCTGGTAATCCGCTGATCGCATACACCTACAATGGTTTGCTCAACGCATACCCTGAGTCTGGAGAGACCTCACCGGTCAACGTCATCTCATTCTGGGGCGGACTTTTGAAAAACGAGCTCACGGGCTATGCATTCGCGAGCCCTGTCCTCTCGGGGCTCGCCGGCCAGGGTGGACCTGCGATCACCTATCAGGCTTGCACACGGGATGCGACTGGAAATTGTACAGCTTGTAGCGGCAACAATGGCGGCACGAGCTATCCGATCCTATTTGGCGGCCCCGCCAACTACGACGCGTGGGTCCACACTCAGGGCGACAACGTTTCATATGCCGACGGACATGCAAAATATAAAGTCCAGGTGAGCGGCGTTACAAATACACCGTGGGCGAGTATCGATCCTGCAACAGGCAATGCTGCTCCCGGCGGAAGCTATTCCTACTACTACGACGGATGCCACGCCTACCTGTTCCGGCCCGATTACGAGCCTGGCTCAACAGGCCCATAGGACTGTCTCAACTGCCTGCCTCCAGACCAAAATATCCGGAGGCAGGCAGCTGAACAGGGCCCCGTTATTCCGGACGTGATTACTTGGAATTCGTGAAAGGAGTATTTTATTGAAACGTCCGTATCTATTGCTTGCAGGCGCGGCATTCATTGTAGTCACACTGATGGGATGCCAGAAGAAACAAGAAGGAAATCCGGTCTCGCCGGACGACTCCAAATACGCTTCGCCTAAAATGGGGACTTCCGCGGCCCCAGGCGGAGCGCAATCAGGAAGTGGCACCAATACAACAACCGCAAAACCCACAACTGACTAGGCTTTAAGCCGCACAACAGGGCTGGTATATCGCCAGGAATGTCCCGTCGCTCCCTATTCTCAATCGAGAGTAGAGGGCGACGGTTGCGTTACGGGCAGAATTTGTCGAGGTATATCGAGCGTTCATGGCCGTTTTGCTGCGGCATGGTACAATCATTTGGCCCGAACGCAGATGGTATCGCTCCGCACAGTTGCGGCTACGTTCAATACATCTGCATCAGATGAAGCTTCCGGGCAGTTGAGAGGAATCTGCGATGTCTAACGACGTGCTCGTAGCTGATAACGCGAGTATCCCTGTTTCTACTACCGCTGAGACAGCCCCATTTGTATCGACAACATCGAATTTTGATAAGCTTAGATCGATAGACCCTGAGATTTATGATCTCACGGTACGAGAAGTAAAGCGGCAATCGGAGATTATTCGACTTATCCCAAGCGAAAATTACACGACTGCAGCAGTAATGCAGGCTATGTCCACCGTATTCTGCAACAAATACTCCGAGGGCTATCCTGGCAAACGCTACTACGAGGGCAACGAACTCGTGGACCAGGTTGAGAACCTTGCACGCGACAGGGCAAAGGCGCTCTTTGGCGCGGATCACGCCAACGTTCAGCCCAACAGCGGTTCCCCAGCAAATATGGCAGCCTACTTTGCGCTAATGAAACCGGGAGACCGTGTGCTCGGGATGCATCTGCCAAGCGGTGGTCATCTGACGCATGGCTGGAATGTAAACTTCAGCGGCATCATGTTTAATTCTAGCTTTTACGGTTGCAATACAGAACATGGCATCACGGGCATGGACCCGGATACAGGCATTCTCAATTACGACGAGATCCTACGGATTGCCAAGGAGACGCGCCCGAACGTGATTTTTGCGGGTGGCACGGCCTATCCTCGCACCTGGGACTTTGAGAGATTTCGTGCCATCGCCGATGAGGTGAATGCCTATCTCGTTGCGGATATTGCGCACATCAATGGTCTGATCGTTGGGGGGGTGCATCCAGATCCAGTGCCATTTGCAGATGTCGTGACCTCAACCAGCCACAAGGCAATTCGGGGCCCAAGAGGCGGCTTCATTCTTTGCAAGAACCGCGCAATGAAGGACGATCCCGAGCAGAGATTGCCCGATCGTATCGATAAGGCTGTATTCCCCACACTTCAGGGTGGACCCCATAATAATACAATCGCCGCGCTGGCAGTATGTTTCCGCGAAGCTGCATCCGAAGAGTTCAGGCAGTACGCACGGCAGATTGTCACGAATGCAAAGGCGCTCGCGACCGCTCTGATCGAGCGCGGTTTCTCGCTCGTAACCGGAGGTACCGACAACCACCTGATCCTCGTCGACGTGATGAAATCTCGCAAGATACCAGGAAAGCCGTATGCTAAAGCGCTATACGAGGCAGGGCTAGAAGCTAACTTCAACTCCGTTCCCAATGATCCCCGCAAGCCTTTTTCGCCAAGCGGATTGAGAATCGGAACGCCAGCTACTACCAGCCGTGGCTTTAAAGAGGCAGAGATGCTTCTCATCGCAGGCTGGATGGATCGTGTGGCGGCAGCCTGCACCAAGGTCGGCAAGGACTACGTTTTTGACGCGGCGCAGATCAGCAAGATCCGCTCCGAAGTTGTCGAACTGTGCACATCAGGCAAATATCCGGTTCCAGGCATCGATATCTGAGCTCCGTAGCAATACTGGGCCATCACTACACACGTGGTGGCCCATATTGTCCCGCACCCGTCTGGCACGTGCGCACTTTCTCCCCCTCACTGTCCCCTGCCGCGCCCGCTTGCATCTTCGCGCTCTTATTGTGTCCTCACGTCAATCACTGTACACTTGCACCAGAATCCCGACCGTTTCACAAAATACGCCTCGAATTGATCGAAGCCCCGCCGGGCCGCTTACCAAGTTGACAACTTTGGAGTTCACAGCACCAAATTTGTTCGCACAATGAGGCATCCACCTGACACCTGGCCCTACTATCAACAACAAATCGGTGGCCATACGCCGCGAGACTACCGCACAACCCGCACAAGCAAACACTCATTGGCGCCCTCACCGTATCGGCCCAACTCCTGCATGGCAATGCCTGCTGTTTTCACCTCAGGGGCAAGCACTTTCGTCATGCTTGCTGCGGTCACGACGACATCTACCTCTCGACGGTATACTGGCAACGCCGTGTTGAGATAGGGCAGAAGCGGCGCCTCTTTGCGCTCAATTGGCGAGTAGGTCGACGCGTAGTAGAGCATGCTCGGCCTGCGCGGAGTGATGTTGTAGAATACGATAGGTACCCCGCTTGCGGCATCGCCCCGCGCCTGCCTGGCAGCCTTCTGATAGGGCGACATCAGGGCATCGCCGGCAGCACTGTAACCCTCGGTTGCTGCCACTCCAACCACGGCAGCCATAGTCAAGATGAGGGCGAAGATGCCGGTGCGCCGCCAACGATCGACATCCCCGTTACGCAAAGCCAGCCATGCTGTTGTGCAGCCGACGGCGAGGATCGCTACGAGATGCTGCACCGCTTGGATGACCGACCATGGGACCGGATTGCGCTTCGAGATCAGCGAAGGCGCCAAAATGGCGGCGACGACCAACAGAAATACTACTACCTGTACGCCCCGTACCGCCCGCCACATCGCGCGGAAGCGCGTGTTGTCGAGAAGAGATAGGTCGAACCAGCGCCCCACTAGCAGCGCAGCCGCAGGATAGGCAGGCACGATGTATGTGGGAAGCTTGGCAGCCCCAATCGAAAAGAAGACAAAGATGGTCCAAAACCAGATTAGCAGGAAGCGATGCATCGCATCTTCTGGTTTAGACACATAAGCGACCGAGGGCCATGGGAACGGATCGGCATCCTTGCTCTCTGGATCGGCCTCGGTGTTTTCGGGAACGTGACTGCCTTCATAGTTGGGACTGCGAAATGCGGTTGGCGCAAAGCAAGCCCAGGGGAAGAATCCCAGCAAGAAATACCCGAAATATGTGAACACCGGCATGTTATGAACCGTATCCATCCCTCTAAAGCGGCCAATGTGTTGTCGCACAATATACTCGCGATAGAAAGTTCTGCCCTCAGCATCGATCTTTCCCGTTTTTGCGACCGCAAAATGCCACGGCGCGGCGATGCAAAGTAGAAGAAGCAAGCCAGGCAGCGGCCGTAGGCGTTTGATAACTTGCCGGATTCTCGAGAATCGGTTCCAGCGCATCCCGAAGGCAAATTCGCCTGGGGCTCTCCCAGCCCATCGAAATCGAAACCGAAGCCGCTCAAACAAAACATTTACGCAGATCACTAGAACGGGCAGCAGCAGGCCGACAGCACCTTTTACAAGAATCGCAAGTCCGCACATCAGCCAGAAAAGAAGTGGAAAGCGGATTCTGTTGGTCTCAGATTGATTGCGCTGGTCTGCGCCAGCCGCGCCAGCGGCGCCACTCTCCCAGAACGACATCAATCCTACTGTCAGTGTTAATACAAGCAGGCTGTCTGTGGTCATTTGACGGGCGTCTGCGAGCGTCATTGGCGCCGTCGCATAGACCGCTGCAGCCAGAAGACCTGCCCTTCTCCCGAACCAGCGTCTCCCGGCATAGTATATGCAGATGGTGGTTATTAGGCTTGCGAGCGCTGCCGGTAATCTGGCGGCAAATTCGGTAGCGCCGAACAGCTTCATCGAAGCAGCAGCGCTCCAATAGATGAGGATTGGCTTTTCGTAAAACGGCACCGACGCATCGTGCGGCCGCAGCATTGGCCGAGAGTTGAGCGTCGGCGTTACCCAGTCTCCAGTGGCGACCATGGTACGTGCGGCGCTGACGTAAAGCCCTTCGTCGAGATCAAAGAGAGGGGCAGAGCCAAGGCGGAAGAAGAACAGGAAGACGCAGAGACCTAGAAGGATGTACTCGGAGTATTTCGGTATCGAAGTTCGCTCTGGCTGCCGCGGCGCGACGCCGGTCCCGCGCTCTGATGAAGGCTTATCATTCATCAGGTTATCAGCAGCATTTTGTGAAGAGGTCATAGATAGTAAACCGCCAGGCACCCCGCTGGAAGCGGTGCGCGTGTTGTAATTCCCGTCGAAGTCAGACTATTCCTTCGATGCGCAGGAGGAAGCCGCCTACGATTGGTAGAATGCGACCTAATAAATGGAGGACTCCCATGTACGTCCGCACACTTAAGCTTGGTGTCACAACTGTTACCGTTTTCAGCGCGGTGGCTCTAATGGCGATGCCTTCGCACGGCACGCTGAACGGCAAGCCTGTCTTTCCAGCTAACAATCCGTGGAACCGGGATATATCGCAGCTTCCGGTTGCCGCGAACTCCGCCGCTCTTATCGCGAGTATCGGCCTGAACAAGCCACTTCATCCGGACTTTGGTACAGTATACAACGGCGCCCCTATGGGTATCCCCTATGTGCTTGTTCCAGGCAATCAAAAGCGGGTTCCCGTGAGCTTTGAATACGCTGACGAGAGCGACCCTGGTCCGTACCCGATTCCTCCGGATGCGCCAATTGAGGGTGGCCAGAACAGCGATGGCGATCGGCATGTTCTCGTCATTGATAAAGACAACTGGATGCTGTACGAGATGTGGAACTCACACAAGGAGGCTAACGGAAGCTGGAAATGTGGATCCGGAGCAATCTTCGATCTCAAATCGAACAAACTTCGACCGGATGGCTGGACCTCGGCAGATGCCGCCGGGCTGCCCATCTTTCCTGGTCTAGTGCGTTACGATGAAGTGGTAGAACAAAAGGTAATTACCCACGCCCTACGATTTACGATTGTCCATTCGCGCCGAGCCTACGTGCCGCCTGCGCGGCACTTTGCCAGCCGCAGCAACGATCCGAATCTGCCTCCCATGGGCATGAGGGTCCGACTGAAATCCAGCTTCAACATCGCAAGCTTCCCGGCCGCCGATCGCGTCATACTGACTGCGCTAAAAAGATACGGCATGATCGTTGCAGACAACGGCAGCGACTGGTTCCTGAGCGGGGCTCCCGACCCGCGATGGAATGATGACGAGCTCAATCTGCTCAAGAGGGTACACGGCAGCGATTTCGAGGTCGTTGAGGCGGAGCATTAGCGAGCTACCTGGGCCAGCTTTCCGGTCTCAGCCAGAATTCGTCGCTGCGCCCGCCGTAAAATGATTGTAGCGCAGCATCGATAACCTGGCTGGTTCGCGCTGCGGTTTCGCCGACGGATGCGCACTTACCGCGACCAAGAAGAGTATCAACGATCTGCTGAATCATTGGCGCCTGGATATGGCGCGGGTTCGGCAGATCGTATTCTGTTACCTGCTCACCAAGAACGAGGCGAGCGGGCTCATGGCCAAACGTCGAAATCGTGAAGTAACCTTTGTCCCCCGTAAACAGGATCTCGTCAGCACGTCTTGAAGCTGTAAAATTCCACTGTGCTGTTCCAACAACGTTATGTTCGTTTCGAAACGACAGAGCAACGGTATCCTCAACGCGATAGTGTCCCGATATGTTTGAAGCTACGCCGTGAATATCGGCGAGCGCTCCAGAGATATAATCGATGATATCCAGGGTGTGACAGCCGAGATCGAGAAACAGACCACCGCCAGCCTCCTCAGCACGATAACGCCAAGGAAGAGAAGCCTCCTGCGTTAACTCCAGTGTCTCATCCGTAACTGCGTCCTTGCCTGTAGTGAGGGCCTTGATAAGACCCTGAACGTCTCGGTGATGCTCGGAAGAGTATTGATACGATATCCCTGTTAGCGTTCCGATTGCTCCAGACTGAATGACGTCGCGGGCATTTACGAACCGCGGAAGCGCACGCCGGTAATAGGCAACGAAAAGCGGCAGATTTGCCTCGTGAAACGCCTCTTTCATCGCCAGGCATTCGGCATAATTTCGCGCCATCGGTTTTTCAACATAAGCGGGCTTGCCGGCGCTGCAGACTTTAAGTGCGTACTCCAGATGCGTTCCGGGTGGAGTAGCGATATAGACGGCATCCACCTCCGGATCGGTGATCAGCTCATCGGCATCCTCGTAGCTCTTGGGAACGCCGTGGCGAGCCGCATAGTCAGCAGCAAGCCCGGGCGTTCGCCGCATAACGGCGACCAGTTCACTGCCCTCAGCAACCTGAAACCCAGGGCCGCTCTTGACTTCGGTAACATCACCGCAACCTATAATCCCCCATCGTACTTTGTTTCTAATCATATGCCACCTTTGAAACGGTTCATCACGCTTACCCTACCACTTACCCTGAAGAAAGAATAACACAAGACACGATCCGAGCACCAACAGAAGCATCCAAAGACATCCATACTTGTCGCTTTCTGGTGGATCGATGGGCGAACTTTTCATGATGGCTTTTCCTTCTTCGACTAACACTACCCATCAGACCTTATCGACTTCAAAGACCTTCATAGCCTTCACTGACCTGACTATGAAACTATTCACTGCCACAATCTTACGTTAAATCTGTCTAACAAACTATCTCATTAACTACTAGAGTAAGCACGATGCTTTCTAGCATCAAGTATACTAATCCAGTCACCCATTTTGCGCCTCAACTGCAATCTGGCGCATCTGCATTACCGTGTGCGTGGGAAAGTGCCAATGATCTGCCAGGTTCCGTCACAGCATCAAAAACGTAAGCATAGAGCGTTCATGGAGTCGGCAATGCTGCCCATGATGCTCGCGCTTCCTGCAATAGCCATCCTCGTAGCTGCCGCCGCGCCACCAAAGCATACGGCTGCCAGAACCATAAGCTCCGCAGGCGATTCAGGATTCGCGACCAATGTTTCCCCGCTGATGAACAAATACTGTATCGGCTGCCACTCTGGCTCCAAGCCGGCCGCGGGGATCAACCTCTCGGGCAACAGATCAATGACGTCGCTAGTGTTAGCCAGAACGGACTGGGAGCGCGTGGTCGCGAACTTGAAGAGCGACCGGATGCCGCCGGCTGGCAGCCCACGACCCGCCCATGCAGAATCTGTCAAAGTCGCGGACTGGTTGGAATCAACGATCAACAAGGCAGCCTGCAACGTTCAGGATCCTGGCAGAGTAACGATGCGCCGCCTCAATCGCTTCGAATACAATGCCACTGTTCGTGACCTTTTCGGCGTCGACTATAAGTTGGCGGACAGTTTCCCTACTGACGACACTGGCTACGGCTTCGATAACATCGGCGATGTACTTACGATATCTCCACTATTAATGGAGAAGTACCTGAGCGCGGCGGAGAAGACTGCAGAAGCGGCGATTATAACGCCAGAATCCGGCTCAAAACCGATTCGACTCGACGTCGCAAAATTCCAGTCGACAATCGGCTCATCCATGAACAAGGGCGCCAGACTCCTCGGCACGGTTGGCGAACTCTACACAGATTTCACATTCAATAGCGGCAAAGAGCATACGCTGCAGATTACCGCATTTGGAGATCAGGCTGGCACTGAGGCAGCGAAGATGCTGGTGAAGCTGGACAATCAGCCGCTGCATGAGTTTGAAGTGCCTTCGACTGAGAGAAATCCGCAGACATTCCAGCTGCCGGTGACGACAACGGTTGGCACGCACAAGATATCGTTTGCATTCACAAACGATTTCTACGATCCATCCAATCCCAACCCGCGCCGCAGGGATCGCAACCTGTACGTTCAGGCAGTGAACATCCACGGCCCGGCAGGTATGCCATCGGAACTGCCGGCAACTCAGGCACGAATTATCTTCTGCCATCCATCCAGCACGCTTACCGACGAAGAGGCCGCGCGCAAGATCCTCACTCGGTTCGCGACACACGCATTCCGAAGGCCAGTGACGGCGTCCGAGACGGACCGCCTCACCAAATATGTTTCGATCGCTCGCCAACGTGGTGAAAGCTTTGAGCGCGGAATTCAACTCGCTGTTGAAGCAACCCTGGTTTCGCCGAACTTCCTGTTTCGCGTTGAGCTCGATCCAAAGCCGAACGATCCGGCATCGAAGCGCCTGCTGAATGACTTTGAGCTCGCAACCCGGCTCTCCTATTTCTTGTGGAGCACCATGCCAGACGATGAGCTGATGGCGCTCGCGGCCAAAGCTCAGCTTCAAAACCCTGCAGTTCTAAGCGCACAGGTGCGCAGGATGCTCAAAGACCCAAAATCTCACGCTCTTGCGGAAAACTTCGCCGGGCAGTGGCTGGAGCTCCGCAACCTCGCAGGTGTTTCGCCGGATACATCGCGGTTCCCAGATTTTAACGATGGACTGCGCGCTGCCATGAAGACCGAGACCGAGATGTTCTTCGAGTCGATCGTTCGCGAAGACCGAAGCATTCTCGATTTCATCGATGCGAAATACACCTACATTAATGAACCGCTCGCGAAACACTACGGCATTGGTGGCGTTCAAGGCGCGGGCTTTCAGCGTGTGGTGTTGAACACGCCTGAGCGCGGTGGACTGCTTGGCCAGGCTAGCATCCTTACCGTAACCTCGAACCCAACACGCACATCTCCTGTCAAACGGGGCAAGTGGGTTCTGGAACAGCTGCTTGGCACTCCGCCTCCTGCTCCCCCACCGAATGTTCCCCCGCTGTCGGATGATAAGAAGGGGCCACTGGTAGGTACACTGCGGCAGCGCATGGAGCAGCACCGCGTCAACCCGATTTGCAACTCATGCCACAAGTCGCTTGACCCTATGGGTTTCGGATTGGAGAATTACGACGCAACGGGTGGGTGGAGAGCGCAAGACGGCGGATTCCCGATCGACGCATCCGGTGTGCTGCCTAATGGCGACAAGTTTAGTGGTCCGCAGGAGCTTAAAACAATCCTTCGGACGAAAAAAATACTGGTGGCACGGTGCATTTCTGAGAAACTGCTAACTTACGGCCTTGGCCGTGGAGTAGAATCATTCGACAAGTGCTGGCTGGACGGCATCACTAACTACGTAACTCAACACGACTATCGTTTCTCCGCCGTAATTACGGCTATAGTGCAAAGTGACCCTTTCCGCAAGCGGAGAGGCGATGGAGGCAAGATATGAGCAAGAATCTGATTTCGCGCCGAACGCTGTTGCGTGGCGTCGGCACGGTCATGGCCCTCCCATTTCTGGAAGGTATGGTGCCCACATCTGCACTCGCACAATCTGTTAAGAAGCGGCCCGTGCGGATGGCATTCGTGTTTGTGCCGAACGGCATCCATATGCCTTCGTGGACTCCTGCGTATGAGGGGGAGCTTTCAGTTCTGCCGGCAACGCTGCAACCTTTGAACAAGATTAAATCATCGCTGATGGTGCTCAGCGGCCTGGCGCAGTCGAACGCCTTTGCCCTCGGGGATGGCGGCGGTGACCATGCTCGTTCCGCTGCAGCATTCCTTACGGGATGCCACCCGCGTAAGACCTATGGCGCCGACATCAGAGCCGGCATCTCTGCTGATCAGCTGGCAGCTTCTCGCATCGGCAACCAGACCCGTTTCCCATCTCTTGAACTTGGCTGCGAGCGCGGCGGAATAAATGGTAACTGCGATAGCGGCTACTCGTGCGCTTACTCCTCCAACATCGCATGGAAGGGTGAAGCTCTTCCTCTTGCTCATGAAGTAGATCCGAGAGCGGTATTCGAGCGGTTGTTCAGTAATGGTGATCCGGACGAGAGCGCTGAGAGCCGCCAGTTGAGACAGAGCGACAGGATGAGCGTGCTCGACTTTGTGCTGGAAGATGCCAATCAGCTGAAGAACCGACTTGGAAACCGCGACCAGAACAAGCTGGACGAGTACTTCACTGGAGTTCGAGAAATCGAACGGCGGGTTGCCTTGGCAGAGAAATCCAATATCGCCGCAAAACTTGCCGGTTCCGACAAGCCAACGGGAGTTCCGGCCGAGTTTGGCGACCACATGAAGTTAATGTTTGACATGATGCTTCTCGCCTTTCAGGCAGACCTGACGAGAGTGGCTACGTTCATGGTCGCAAACGATGGCAGCAACCGCGGATACAAAGAGGTTGGCGTGCCGGAAGGCCATCACGACTGCTCGCATCATGGCGGAGACAAGATGAAGCAGACGAAGGTCCAGACCATCAACCAGTTCCACATGGATCAGTTCGCTTACTTCGTGAACAAGATGGATTCGATCCATGAGGCAGATGGAACGCTGCTAGACAATTCGATGATTGTGTACGGAGCCGGTATCAGCGATGGCGACCGACACAACCACGACGACTTGCCCATAATCCTTGCTGGCAAGGGCGGCGGCACCATCAAGAGCGGCCGACATGTCTCATACCACAACCCAACGCCAATGACCAACCTGTTCCTCTCGATGCTGGATAGGGTCGGCGTACCCGCGGATCACATCGGCGACAGCACAGGCCGACTACAGCAGCTTTTCTAGAGCGTATTACGCACTAACGCTGCGCCACTCGCACCTCTACCGAACACCAATATGGCGCTCCGTTCATCGGAGCGCCATCTCACATTAAACATCGATCTAATAGATATGAAGCTAATCCGTTTTGAAGCGCCACACTCTTCCTGTCAGCGGCATCGTCGGAGTGCAGTCGTTCGAGGGTGTTGCTCGTTGATTGCAGCAGCATTTTCAGCTTGGGTCTGCGGCAAGGCAATAGCGGCAGAAGCCCCACCGCGCCCCCACACAATCGCAGCAACTGTGAAGCTCGATTACGATCTGGATATTCGCCCTATTCTTTCTGAAAACTGTTACAAGTGCCACGGCTTTGACGACAAGCAGAGAATGGCTGGATTGCGGTTGGATACGGCTGCTGGTGCAACGTGCCGCCTCGCATCGGGCAAAGTGGCCGTTAAGCCTGGAGATTTGAAGGGCAGTGAGATCATCGCTCGAATACTGGATAATGGCGCCTTAAGGATGCCGCCAGTTGGCTCTGGAAAGTCTCTGAACGCAGGGCAGATCACACTCTTGAAACGTTGGGTTCGAGAAGGTGGACAGTATCGCGACCACTGGGCATTTGTCTCGCCCGCGCGTCCAGTCGTACCGAAGGTGCAGAACTCGAAATGGGTCCGCAATCCGATCGATGCGTTTGTGCTCGCCCGTCTGGAGAAGGGGCGCCTTACCCCCTCCCAGGAAGCCGACAGGTCCACCCTGCTGCGCAGGCTCAGCATTGACCTCACCGGCCTTCCGCCCACGATAGAAGAGCAGAAGCGTTTCACGTCGGACATGCTGCCTGGTGCCTACGAGCGCGTTGTGGATCGCCTGCTTTCGTCTCCGCATTACGGTGAGCGCATGGCAATTACGTGGCTGGACCTCGCCCGTTATGCCGATACTCATGGATACCACATCGATAGCGGACGTGATATGTGGCGCTGGCGAGACTGGGTGATTGATGCCTACAATCGCAACATGCCTTACGATCAGTTTGCGACCGAGCAGTTAGCTGGAGACCTTCTCCCCGGAGCAACACTTCATCAGAAAATCGCGACGGGATTTAACCGGAATCATCCGATCGATTTTGAGGGCGGAGCAATACCGGAGGAGTACGCCGCAGCCTACATATTCGATAGGATCGATACAACATCAACCGCATTCATGGGGCTTACAATGCGCTGCGGCCAGTGCCACGACCATAAGTACGATCCGATAACGCAGAAGGACTACTACCGCTTCTTCGCCTTTTTCCATAATGTACCAGAGAAGGGCCTCGACGGGCAGACGGGTAACGCCGCCCCGTTCATCCAGGCGCCCACTCCCGACCAGGAGAAGCGACAGACGGAGCTAACCGCCCGCGTCGCAGACCTGGAGGCAAAGCTCAAGGATCGCGAAATGCGTATTGGTGCGATGCAGGCAGCGTGGGAGAATAAGGCAACCACCGATCTTGCCGTTCTGCCAGAAGTAAGTGTTGGACTTGCTGCTCGTTTTCAGATGGATGAGGGCGCCGGCGCAGTAATTCACGACAAATCTGGTCGGCTTCAGCCGGTAAAGCTTGAAGGTAAACCGACCTGGGGTGATAATTCTGGCAAGCCAGCGCTTCAGTTGGATGGCTCGACGTTTGGAGCAATTCCTGATGCGCTCCGCTACGAGCGAACGCAGCCGTTTAGCTATGGAGCCTGGGTCTATCCAGCTGGCCCAGATTCAATGACCGTAATCTCGAGGATGGATGAGAGCAAGGGGATTCGTGGCTGGGATATGTTTATCCAGAACGGAACTGTCTTTGCTCACATGATCCATGAGTGGGAGAAAGACGCGATACGGGTCAATACCAAGACTGCAATCCCACTAAAACAGTGGACACACCTGTTTGTCACCTACGATGGCAGCAGCAAGGCCACTGGCTTCAGCATTTACGTTAACGGCAAAGAGGCAGATCTGGATCGTACCCACGATTCTCTCACAGGCTCCATTCTGGTAGATGCGCCAGTACACATCGGCCGAAGGCCCGCAGCGGCCCCATTTAATGGCATGCTGCAGGATCTGCGGGTCTACGATCGTAAGCTGGCGGGGACAGAGGTCAGTTCTATCTATGTGCTCGGTCCCATTCGTACAGCGCTTCAAGTTGCCGACGATCATAGGACCTCAGCTCAAAAGGAGATTGTGGCTCGCTATTACCGCGAGAACGTCGACCCTGAGTACAAATCTTTAAATACGCAGAAGTCAGGTGCGACCTCCTATCTCGCTGCGTTAAAGGCAGAGATTCCTACCACGATGGTAATGGAAGAGATGGCCAAGCCCCGCGACACCTTTATTCTAGTGCGTGGGCAGTACGACAAGCCGTCAGATAAGGTCTCTGCCGGCACCCCAACCTTTCTTCCACCGCTTCCCGAAGGTATCGCGCCAAATAGGCTTGCACTTGCGCGCTGGCTCACTTCTCCGACGCATCCACTGACCGCACGTGTTGCGGTTAACCGGCTATGGCAGCAGGTATTTGGATCGGGAATAGTCAGAACGCCTGAGAATTTTGGCCTTCAGGGAGAACGTCCGACCCACCCCGAACTTCTCGATTGGCTAGCGACGGAGTTCATTCGCACAGGGTGGGATCAGAAGCGGATGCTGCGCCTCATAGTCACTTCGGCGACTTACAGGCAGTCTTCTCATGCTACCCCGACTCAAATTGAAACCGATCCCGAAAACAGGCTGCTTGCGCGGGCGCCCCGCTACCGACTGCCGGCCGAAATGATCCGCGATGGAGCGCTCTCTGTTGCCGGGCTGCTTGTCGACAAAGTGGGAGGACCATCAGTTAAGCCCTATCAAACTGCGGGACTGTGGGAAGAGCTGGCTTTTGGCGGCGGGTTCAGCCAGCAGAAGTACGTTCAGGATCATGGAGAGAGCCTCTATCGGCGGGGCCTGTATACCTTTTGGAAGCGTACGTGCCCTCCGACAACCCTTCAGACATTCGATGCTCCGGACCGGGAATTCTGCATAGTTCGGCGCTCCGTAACCGATACGCCATTGCAGGCGCTTGCGCTTATGAACGACCCAACATTTGTTGAGGCCGCCCGCAAGTTTGCCGAAAAGCTGATTAAGACTGGAGGAGCCAGCCCACGAGATCGGATTAATGCGGCATATCATATGGCGATGTCACGCAATCCGCGAGCGCAAGAGGCAAAGCTCCTGCTTGACACCCTAGCGGCCCAGATCGTTCGATTCCGTAAGTCACCTGACGAAGCCGCACATCTGTTGAAGGTAGGTGAATCTCTTGCGGACCCAATGGTCGATCCCGTAGAGCTTGCCGCATGGGCAGAGATCTGCAGCATGATTTTAAACCTGGATGAGACGATTACCCGGTCGTAGTGAGATTGGATTTCCTAATGAACCCGATGCGTGAACTTGAACTGCTAACGACCCGCCGCCAGCTCTTTGGGAGAGGCGCAACTGGAATAGGCATTGCCGCGCTGGCGTCGCTGATAAATCCCGATGCGTTTGGTGATACCGCGCCTAAGTCGCTAACTGCAGGACTTCACGGCACGTTGAAGACGCTGCACCATACGCCTAAAGCTAAGCGGGTCATCTATCTGTTTCAATCGGGGGCGCCTTCACATCTCGACCTGTTCGACCACAAACCCTCGCTCATTAACAAAAGAGGTATAGAGCTGCCCGAATCGATTCGCAACGGTCAGCGGCTCACGGGCATGACCTCGGAACAGAAGTCAAAGCCTGTCGCGCCATCGATCTTCAAGTTCGCGAAACACGGTCAGTCACAGGCAGAACTGAGTGAACTGCTGCCGTTTACCGCTGGCGTCGCGGACCATCTCTGCATCATCCGATCGATGCATACGGAGGCCATCAACCACGACCCTGCGATCACTTACATCCAAACCGGCTCGCAACAGCCAGGTAGGCCCAGTATCGGATCATGGATGTCGTATGGCTTAGGCAGCGAGAACCAGGAACTGCCATCGTATATCGTACTGATTTCTCAGGGAACGGGAAATACAAACGATCAGCCTCTTTTCGGGCGACTCTGGGGCAGCGGGTTTCTTCCTTCCGTCCACCAGGGAGTAAAGCTAAGATCAGTAGGCGATCCAGTGCTTCACCTGGCCAACCCACCGGGAATCGATCCTGCATCCCGACGAACCATGCTGAATGGCATTGAGCAGCTTAACCATTTAGCTCACGACAACTTCGGAGATCCGGAGATAAACACGCGAATCGCGCAGTATGAGATGGCCTTTAAGATGCAGAGTTCTGTTCCGGATCTTATGGACCTCTCGAAAGAGCCGGCTTCAACCTTTGATCTGTATGGTCCGGAAAGTCGCAAGCCCGGCACGTATGCTGCTAATGCCCTGCTAGCACGCCGACTCATCGAGCGCGGTGTGCGATTTGTTCAGTTGTTCCATAGAGGCTGGGATCAGCATGGCTATCTGCCGAAACAGATTCGCGGCCAGTGCCACGACACGGATCAGGCCAGCGCGGCCCTGATTCATGATCTGAAGCAGCGCGGGCTGCTCGATGACACTCTCGTTGTGTGGGGCGGTGAGTTTGGGAGAACGGTGTACAGTCAGGGCGATTTAACGCCCGACAACTACGGCCGTGACCATCATGGCCGCTGCTTCTCACTCTGGATGGCAGGGGGTGGAATTAAGCCAGGAACAATCGGCGAAACGGATGACTTTGGCTACAACATTGTAAAGGACCCGGTACACATTCACGACCTGAATGCAACAATTCTGAATCAACTTGGTATCGATCACGAACGCTTAACCTATCGCTACCAGGGCAGAGATTTCAGATTGACGGACATAGCCGGTGTCGTAGTGCGTGCCGCAACCGGGTGATTCGCATAACAATTGATTTATTTTTCTAATTGAATGTATTTCTTGTATTTTTCAGATCACTATCGGCATCTACAAAAGTGTACCAGTCAAGTTGCTGCAAATCCTGCAAGGTTAGAGGCAACGTGGCAGTGCGGGGACTAGCCGTGTTAAGCAGGCCTCCGGAAGGGCCCGCTTGGCAAGACTGCCGGGAGGCAATCGTGGTTTTAAGCCGAGCCATGATGCCGGCTCCCGATGCAGACATGCAGTCTCCGCGATGGTGCAAATCGCACTTATCTCGACGATGTGAAGGCCATCCCAGTTGATGGCAGGCCACGAAGCCGACACTACATGCAAAAACCCCTTGGTGGGTCGGACCAGGAAGTCTAAGTTCTCCACGGTGAAGCCGGCCAAGATGCCGGCTTCACGCAGTTTGGATACCTTCACATATGACCGCATTCGCCACCAAATCGTTCCCAAGCGATCCATTTTTTGCCAGCAGACAGCTAAATTGTGTTTACATATTATTTTGCCAGTGTGCAAGGCTGAATCTCTTTTCAAATTGACGCTCTAGCAATGAACACATCGTAACGTGCGCACCAGTTGACCACGATACGATCGCTTCCGTAAGCGAGCATCACTCACTCCAATGCGAGATAGTGATCGAATCGGGGGGACGGGCGGGAGGGGGGCGAATCTCCGAATACAGATGGTGGCTCTGTCCTATTGAATTCTGATTTCAAGTCGTCGCAGCAAGCAGCGACACTACCGTCTCATCGGCCTGGCCAAACCCAGGATGGCTCGCTAGCTTTCATCACAGTCGGGGCTTGGCCCACTCGTTCCACCTTGGCGTAGTCCCCTTCATTGGTTACCGCGCTTCTAGGCGCGAAACACCGATTTCACTGCATCCAGGTACCCCCTTCCATTCACCATGTCGGGCTCGAGATAGCTTCCTTCTGTCCACTCATTCCAACAGTTAATATTGAGTATCCGATTCCTGGGTTGAGCCATCAATCTGTTCTTAACCATTGATAGAGCCTGTTTGAATCGCTCTGGAGTATTGCCGCCAATGGTGTTCGTAAACGGATATCCGAAGTTTCCGAACTCATCCTCTTGTGCCGCGCGAGGGCTCGAATCCCAGCCCATTGTTACATTCGGAAAGTACGGCACCTCAAACTGCCGTTCTGCCTGGTCCCAGTAAGCAAAATAGGCGTCTCTTACCTCATCGTACGGTGTCACCTGAGTATCTAGAGGCACATGGTGTATCCACACATAGGATGTGACACTGTCGAAACCTAGGTCCTTAACAAGCTGAGCGGGATCTGCGGGTGTCCTTTCAACAGGGAGGACTGGCTGTCCCCACACGACCGCGTTGAGATGAAGGCCGGGCAGACCAGCACCAGTCACCTTTTCACGAAACAGATCCAGGGCCCTCCGCGTCTGCTCTACTCCTCCAAAGCTCTCCAACAAGCTGCTAAGGTCGTATATTGAGAAGTACGGCATTCCCTTGATCTTCCAGTAACTCTCTCGAGTGAAGTAATTATCGATAACATAGCTGCAAATGGTGTCAAAAGTCGATGGAAGCACCTTGCCAGGGTACAGAGTGCGATGCGGGGTCCCTCGGTGATAGGGATGAATATCAATCCAATCGTGATTGGCCCACATCAAAGAGAACTTCACGCTCGGTTCAGAGACGACACCCAGGAAGCCCTGGTCGACGGTATCCTCCAAGAACGGACCATCGTCATACCAGTACCAATCGAAAATGAACGCATCAATACCTGCTTCGCTTGCAGCAGTGATCTTACGCGCCATCGCCTTTGGGTCCGACTCATCCTCATAGCCCCAAAGAGGTACATTGGGTTGATGATGCCCAGGAAAGCGCGGCTTCGCCTGCCGAACGAGGTCCCATTCCGACCATCCTGCCCCTTTCAACACGCCGTTGCGCCTGTCGCCAGGATGGTAGTTGCCAAAGTAGTAACAGGCTACGGCTGGCAGATCCCCTTGTTCTTCAAACCTCATTTACTGCACCTCCGAATCGTGTTTTGTACTCGGCTCACCGTTTTCCCTTCATTGCAGTTTGCCAGGATTTTCTTTGAGTGAGCCGTTTGGCTCAATGAATCGTCGAATGCTATACTGTTGCTCAGCATGTTCGTACGTTGGAGTATCTATCCTCATGCAGATCAGCCAGGCGACCGATAAGGATCGCGATCGTTTTAATCAATTTATAGCAGAGCACGAAACCGGAGATCTACTGCAAGCGTGGGAGTGGGGCGACCTAAAATCCAAGAGCGGCTGGAAGCCAATTCGCGTGCTAGCCGAAAAGGACGGAAAGATCGTTGCCGCCGCGTCGCTGCTTAAGCGAAGCATTCCTAAGGTTGGTAAGTCGATCATATACGCATCGCGTGGTCCAGTGCTGGATACAACGAATGCGGCGCTTGTTAATGAGTTTATTGCAGGGCTGCGGCCACTCTTAAGACGCCATGGGGCAATCCTACTCAAGATTGATCCACCTGTTCCTGTCGAGGATACCGTCAGCAAGGCAAATATTGAAGCTGCGGGGTTCCAGCGAATCTCGCTCGAGGGATTTGGAGGCACGCAGCCGCTCTGCGTAATGCAGCTTGATCTGATGCGTGACAAAGTGGCGCTTCTGCAATCGTTTAAAGAGAAGTGGCGTTACAACATTCGCCTGTCGGAGCGCAAGGGAATCAAGGTGCGCGAAGTCTGCACACGGGAAGACCTGCCGGTGTTCTATGAGCTTCTAAAGGAGACCTGCGAACGAGACGGTTTTCTCGTTCGCGGATACACGTACTTCGAGGATATGTGGGATGCACTGGAGCCGAAGGGATATTTGAACCTTGCGATCGCCTACTATGAGGATACTCCACTTTCGGGAGTGCTAATTTATACGTTTGGAGACCGCGCCTGGTACACGTATGGCGCATCGTCCAATCTGCACCGTAACCTGATGCCGAACCATTTGATTCAGTGGAAGATGATCTGCAGGGCAATTGATGCAGGGTGCAAGTGGTACGATTTCCGCGGCGTTAGCCCTAAATCCGGCGCGGGAGACGATCACCTGGAAGGTTTGAACCGATTCAAAGAGGGATTCAATCCACGATTTGTTGAGTACATTGGTGAGTATGATCTTATCCTGTCTCCCGGCTGGTACTGGCTGTGGAATATCGTTCGTCCTCGTGTCCAGGCGTTCATGAAGGCGCGAAGACGAGGTGAAGCCTCGGTTCAGAAGTCTGGGCAGACGCAATCTGCAGGACTATAAACTACCTCTCGGAGGCAAAGAACAGAGATGATTAACGACGCGTGGGTAGAGGTTGACCTGAAGGCTCTTCGACACAACCTGTTACAGGTGAGATCTCTACTTAGTCCGAACGTCAAGATCATGGCCGTAGTTAAAGGCAATGGGTTCGGCCACGGTTTTTGTGAGACGTCCAGGGCCTTCCTTGGGGCCGGGGCGGAGTTTCTGGGCGTTACGCGCCTGGAAGAGGCTATACCCATTCGGCAGGCAGGCATTGGAGCCCGTATGCTGCTCTTTGCGCCGATTCAGCCCGGCAATGCCGACGATGCCATTCAGCTTGGTCTGGATCTGACAGTTGACTCGATGCCGCTAGCGAATGCAATCTCAATCGCTGCTGTCAAACGAAACCAGGTAGCTCATGTTCACATCAAGGTTGATACGGGGATGACGCGGCTCGGGATCTCGCCAGAGGATTTCACGCCTTTTTTTAACTCCGTGCGAGCTCTTCCCAATGTCGAAGTCGTTGGAGTCTATACCCATTTCGGTCAAGCGACTGCTACAGACATCAAGCCGTCAGTTCGTCAGAATGAGAAGTTCAAGGCAATAATGCACAAACTGCGGGTAGAGGAGCTCTACCCACCGATTGTACATGCCGCGAACAGCGCAGCATTTCTGCGCATGCCCGAGGCCCGGTACAACATGGTGCGAATAGGCACGCTGCTCTACGGGCAATATCCGGGTGGAGAGGTCCCCAAGAAGCTGCTGCTTGAGCCAACCTGGAGGTTTAAGGCGCGCATTTGCGAGGTACGAACGGTCCCTGCCGGTGTTTCCGTTGGCTATGGCGCCGAATACACCACACCAAATACAAAGCGAATTGCCATCGTACCAGTTGGATATGCAGACGGGTTCACGATGACAGCTGAAGGGCCTGTCTATCGGCAATCTCCGGTTGAGTTCCTGGCACGGAAGCTGAAGAGGGAGATCTACATGGAGGTTGGTGGCAAGAAGGCACCGGTGCTTGGTCGCGTCTCCATGCAGCTAACTGTCATCGATGTCTCGGAATGTCTGGAAGTTTCTCCGGGAGACGAAGTAACAATCCCAGCAATGCGCCTCGCCACAAACCCGTACCTGCCGCGTGTTTATATCGAATAGTGTATTTGCTAGTTCGTAAGTAGCCCCAGTGTTGGAGGTAAGAGCTGCCAATCCGCTTACATCGAACCGCGCATCTGTAAGGGCGCTGCGGCAGATTTTGTACCGCATACTAACATGATTGCTTTAGCCGGGCCCCATTTCAGTCGCAAGCCTCTCGTGAGATTAAACGCCGCCATGGGGGCACGAATTCCGTAAGTTCACTAGCATTTGCCTTACCAATGAATTGAGCATCGCGTGCCGCGACCGCTCAACCGGCGCGAATAGTGATGTACTGGTGACCGCGCATAGCAGTGATGAACAGACTTCAGTTTCAGCGGTGTTCATCACGCGGGTCTGCACGTTGGGATACTTTGCGCGAGTTTCTTCAGTTGCGGCTCTGTAGCTTTATGCCTTTGTGCCGATGAGTGAACCGCAGTGTGCCCTGCTCGGGGCTCCAATCGAACCTGAGGAGCATCTGCTGGAACGGGCCCGAGTCGACGGGAATATAGATTCTCTCGCGAATTTCGTGCGGCGCCACGGGTAATTCCCCGACGGCGATGGACAGTCCGTCGGTGCCGAAGTCAGCTCGCCCATGCCACTCTTTCGAGCCAATTTTTAGAAGCAGCCCAAACTGAATCTCAATAACTCCCCACGTCCCGTCCAACTGCAGATCTTTGGCCAGGTGCTCCTTGACGAACCGGATCGGTATCAGTAGTTGTCCATCGACGACGATCGGAGTCGTGGATTGGCCGTCAAATTGCGACACGGTTTCCATCTCCTTTCCGTCCAGATAGACCTTGATATCGCTCTTAATCGGTACCTCCCTCGGAGTAGATTCAACGGCCTTGACATGGGGTTGGCGGCGATGCGCGTGTGCTCTAGAAGCATACGGAGCCCCGCACAATCCGAAAGCAAGCGACGCCACCGTCGGAGCTGCTATTGCGTAATTGGTCTTCATAATTCAGCCTCGTTCTCGGACGCTGAAGCTCAGGGTATCGCCTGCCGCGTGGTGGAGCACAGAAGCAGTAATAGTGTAAGTCGATAATGCAGTGACTGGATGTTTCGATGGCAGCCGTGTGCTGAACGACACTTCGGCGTTTGAGGAGTTGAATATATCCCCTTCTCCGACCTCTCCCGCATTTACTCGCAAGCTCGCGGGGAGAGGACTAGTTGCGCGCGTACCGGATGCTCGCAATTACGGCAAAGATCAGTGACTTGATCACACATCGTCCATCCGATTGGCGGTATGTCAGTCCAAACACGCAAAACCTCAAACCAAACACCGCTTCCGCCGCATCACCCACTTACCCCACTTACCCCACGTACACTATTGCCTTTCTAAATTACTTCAAGCGCATTTCTATCGCCCAGCGCAGAAAACGGCGTGTGAGGCTCTGCCTGATACCAGTAGGCAACAGATGCGATATCATCCTGCAGTGGGAGGTATCGTCCTTCAGAGCGCCACCCTATCGCCTGCATAGTGACTTTGAGATCAGTATCAAACCGGATGGGATCCATAATGTGGAATCGATACAGTCCATGTCTTCCACCGGGTTTTCCAGAAACATCCCCAAGGGGATAGCCAAGGAAGGGCGCGGTGTAGGTTTCGCCAAAGCCCCATGCGCCCCCGAAATAGTCTTCAGTGCCCGTGCCACAG
>CAIXIX010000555.1 GCA_903919615.1 uncultured Chthonomonas sp. | reverse complement strand
GCGAGCGACTGCCCGAGCGCACCGTTAATATCCAGAATATACGCTGCGGCGCCTTCGGCACAGAACTCTCGCACCGTTGCTGCGCCAATTCCGGATGCGCCCCCGGTTACAATCGCCACCTTGCCAGACCAGTCCATCGCTCCTCCATAAGGACACATTGTTATTTGTTGAAATAGTACCCTGCGTGAAGGACACACGGTTAAGGCCGCAGGAGCACCTTAATGGACTCCTTGCCACTTGCAACCATTCGGAATCCCTTCTCATAGTCCTCAAGAGTCAGTTCGTGGGTTACGATGCCATCGACTTTGAGCAATCCTCTCTGCAGATAGTCGATCACTTTGGGATAACAGAAGGGTCCGAGATGAGCGCCGTAAACATTGAGCTCTTTCGAGTCGCCGATCAGGGTCCAATCCGAACAGGTGGGCTCTTTCATTACGGAGAACTCGACAAAGTTCCCGCCCTTTCGAACGGCGAGCAGGCCCTGATTCACTGCCTCAGGATGGCCTGTCGCCTCAATATAGACATCACATCCATACCCTTCAGTAAGAGCCAGGATCTCCTGAACAACGTCGGCTCGTGATGCGTTGATCGTTGCATCCGCACCAAGGTTCTTTGCGATCTGCAGCCGCTCATCGCTCATATCCACTGCGACAAGCAATCCGGGGTTCTTAAGCCTTGCGCAGGCGACCATACCCAGGCCAAGCGTTCCAACGCCGGCAATCACGCAGACGTCGCCAAACTCAAGCCGTCCACGATCAACTGCGTGCATGGAGCATGCCAGTGGCTCGATCAGCGCTGCGTGCGCGATCGGCAGATCCTGCGGAACGCGGTGGTTCAGGGCGCCGGCCGGAAACAGCATGTACTCGGCCATACCGCCCTGCACTACGGTTCGGAATCCGTAGATCTGGTTCACGTCACAGAGGTGGTACTGGCCCCGGGCACAGGCACGACAGCTCCCACAAGGCACAATCTGTTCCGAGATAGCCCGGTCGCCAAGCGCCAGTCCGTACTTTTTGGCTGCGCCTTCGCCCAGGGCGACCACTGTTCCGATAAACTCGTGACCGGGGGTTACAGGAGTTTGGACGTATCCGGCTTTGGTCTCGTCGCCCCAGAACAGGGATGCGCCCATAAAGCACTTAACATCTGAGGCGCAGATGCCACACGCATCGACTTTTATCAGAACCTCGCCAGGACCAGGGGTTGGCACACTCACCGTCGCCAGACGATAATCTTCTGGCCCGCAGCATCTTATTGCCCGCATCGTCGCGGGCAGCGCTCCTCGTTCTTCAAATGTTGCCATGCAATGCCTCCCCGGCATAGGTTCACCGTCGGATCACCACTTTGAGCCGACGCACACTACTTTGTTTCATTCGACAGTCGATACATCAATAACGCAGAGCCGGGATGGTCCGATACATGGATCATGATCCCCTGCTTCATCAGACTCGCTCCCAATGTAATCTGCCTCGCATTATCATCCTGATTGGTGACCTCGTAGCTGGCATTCGGATTGAGGCCCTGCAGCTTTACATTGAGATCGGCACTTGAACAATCCTTCCGTCGGAACGCCTGGAGCGCGCCTTCTCCCGTCTCTGGCTTGTTGAACTGCCATGCGATCCACTTATCCAGATTGCGCGAATAGGGCGTGAGCGGGTAGTAATCGGCCAGCATCAGCGGCGCGAGGCGCGCGCACTCCGCGTAGGCTTTCTTCTGCAGCGACGATTCCCCAACCGTTCCAAAGCCAGGAAGGTAGAAGCTGCGGAGCGCGTAAAGGTCCGGGAAGTAGCAGCCGGTTCCTTGATATGGCAGCCACGACGAGAGACCATAGGTCTGCGCCTGATTGCCTTCGATCACACCCGGCATGTCTGGAAACTGAAAATCGCTGCGCAGTAGTGGGACGGCACGTCGCATCGATTCGAGATCGTTTCGCCTGCCGCCGGAAGCGCAGGAATCGATCTTCAGCCCCGGGTTCTTGCTTCGCAGCCCATCCCAGAACGCCAGATGTCCCTGAACGTAGTGGTTCTCGGTGATGCCCTGCCGGTCGGGCGCATCGGCTTTGCGCCATGCAGGCAACGGACCGCCGCCATTCATGTCTTCCCGATACCAGTCCAGCCCCTGATCGCGCACCATTCCGTTCACATGGTTCGTTAACCAGTCGAGCGCGTATGGATTGCCCAGATCGAGCAGCGATCCATGAGATTCTCCGGGCAAAAGCCACTCCGGATGGTTCTTACCAAGATAAGAGTTGGGATCTCCAACGCGCTCCGGCTCAAACCAGAGTAGAAACTGCATCCCCTGCGATCGCACCCAGTCGCTGAACGGCTTGAAACCCGAGGGGTATTTTGCAGGATCGACATCCCATGTCCCGGTATTCAGCCAGACATCGCCGCCCTTGTAAGGGCCTGAGCTGCTGGGATACCAGGTGCCCGTTCCGCCCGCATCTCTCCAGCAGATGTCCGGTCGGATTCCAGCATCGAGCACGGCTTTCACGCCCGCGATGTTACTTTCTGACCCCTCCACCTGAATCTGAACGATCGGCCTCTGTGGCACCCCAAGTGTTCGAGGCAGGGTGTGCTCCATATACCATCGTCGCCAGAGGTTCTGAGATCGAACAATGTCTTCTCCCTGCCAGAACAACAGCGCGATGAGCGGCGTTCGTATCTCTTCACCAGGATGCAGTTTTAGATGCGTCAATTGCTGCCCTGCGGTGATGTGCACCGAATTGCTGTTCTCGCGTGCGAAACTGGCGGCCCATTGCCCCGGCCAGCCGACTGCCGCCATTACGCCGCCGTCGGATATCTGCAGATTGAAATAGGGCCAACCGTTCGGCCCATCGCAGGATTTGCCTGAGCCCGGAGGGCTAAAGCGCTTCACACTGCCACGTTCTAGCTCTACATTGAATGGCTCGTAGCTTTCGGCGACACAGTAATCGCCTTTAAGGCCGTGCAGATGCGGGGCTTTTGCTCCCGATGGGAAGCGGGCATCGAATCCCTGAATTTTCTCAAGGATCGGCGTGTCGGAAGTGCCTGTGTTCTTCAGACGGACGGTCCACTCGACTGCCGGATAGTCCGAGTAGGTAATGGCAGTCGTCGTGACTTCGAGGCCCGTGGCAGGATCGGATCGGGTGATCGTCGTCTCGGTGCGGTGTGAGTCTAACTGCCTGTTTGCTTTCTTCGCTGGCCACTTCTCAATAAGCGACTGCGAAGAAGCGCCGTTGTAGATAAACGAAAACGGCAGTGGATTAGAACCAGGGCTAGCGATGCACTTTGCCCACGCCGAGGCGCGCTTCATCTCATTGACAGTTGGCGAAATGCCATTCGTCTTTATGGGAATATCCGGAGAGATGGGCCGTTTTCCACGCAGCATGCGGATACCTTCGCCAGCGAGGCGAAGGTACCAGTCCGAGGGCTTGCCATCGTAATCCTGAAAATAGCCCTGGATTGGCGGATGGTTCGTGACCTTGAAGATCGCTGTGCCTTCGTCCACCTCGTCAAACATCCCGATATAGGCGCCCTGCTGTCGGTCGCCCATCTTTGCGAGGCGCACCCACTGCTCCCAGAAAAACATACCGCCGCGCCGCGCGATCTCCGATTTGTGGCGCGGGTATCGAAAGATATTGTCCCAGCCGAAACCTGGGTAGATCGACGGGATCCACGTAACGTGCATCTTATCGCAGTCTGCCCGATCCGCGTCCCAGTAGCCGGTGGAAGCAGATTTCACTCCAACGGGATCGACCGAATAGTTGCCTATGTTCCATGGAACGTAGGCGTCCATCTTTTGGATGAGGGCATGCCATTCTGGGTCGGGATTGTTACGCCAGTTCCAATCGCCGCCGCCAACAAAGCACGCCTGGTACGGACCGGGTGCTTTGAAGAACGCGATCAGCTTTTCGCCAAGCTCTGCGGTCATCAGATTGCTCTGGTTCTTGTAGTAGAATCCCCAGATCTGCACCACCGGTTTGCCATTATCATGAAGATAGCGCGGATCGCGCGTTATGCCGCGATCTACCATTCTGCGCCAGTCTTCCGTGATCGACTTATAGATAATCTCTGTTTTCGCGCCTGCGATATCGTAGGAGAGGGCCCAGACGCGACCGGTCTGCTTTGCGGCGGCGCGGACATTATCAAGGACCTTGAGTCGCGACGGATAGCGATCTGCGATGGGGCCGCCGGGCAGATCGACCACAAAGTGCTGAAGCCATGCGCCATCAATGCAGTAGTCGCGCATCCACTCAAAGTGGCGCTGCACAGTGCGCGAGTTCTCGGCGCTGTAGAGTTCCGCCTGTGAACCATCAGGATAGGTGAAGCCGGAGGCGGGGAATCGCTCGGCAGGGGTGCACTCTGACATATCCGGCCAGAGCTCAAATGTAACCGTGTCTGGCGCGATCCGGCTAGAGTCACGGCTCCAGTGCACCCAGCCCTGATTGGCAGTGTCTCCCTTCGCACGAAACCAGCCCTGATAGCCGGCCATCACCTTACCTCGAAGGGACGAAGCGGAGATGACCTTCTCACCAGGAACTTGAGCATTTGATACAGTTGACACGGCGACAAATAACAAAACCACTGGCAACGTGCGCTGCAAGCGACAGCACCATCTCTCCATAAATCGCATCATCCATCCACTCCTGATTCACGGCAAGCTCTTCCCGCCGAAACTCTGTAATTATTGTGGGCTTGAAATTGCTGCATTAGTCACGATCGCTGCCCGTATCTGTCGATTCAGGCAGCTTCAGTCGCGTACAATGTAGGTGGACATAGTCATGCGGCTTCGGGAAGATCAGGTAGTCCGTCTGAAGCGCATCACTCGAAGAATGGGCAAGAGCGAGGTGCTGCGGAGCAGCAGCCTTGTTGTATTCACAAAAGCTGGCGAAGTCGCCACGTTGTCCGTGCCGGATCACCGTGAAGTCGCACGCGGTACGCTCAGGAGCTTAATTCGAGCTGC
>CAIXIX010000554.1 GCA_903919615.1 uncultured Chthonomonas sp. | reverse complement strand
GAAACAAATGATGCTGGCGGTTAATTTGTGCTACACGCCAGCCGGCTAAGAACGCCAAGTCTCATCACACACCAAGTTGGCGTCCTTGGCGTCCTTAGAGAAATGCGTTCGCTGTCGCTATCCTTGTGCTACACGCCAGCCGGCTAAGAACGCCATGTCTTATCACATACCAAGTTGGCGTCCTTGGCGTCCTTCGGGCCATCTGGCGTTCTTAACGAACCTGATGATATATTCGCCTCACGAAGCGATTGTTTGGCTACACATCAATCGCCTTACGCTTATGTCTGGAATGACGAGGTCTGTGACGTCTCTGAATTCGATGATGTAATTGTAAATTATCCACGGACTTCTTCTCTGCTTGAGAAGAAGTTGCGCTTCAGCGAATCGCCTTTGTCTCCCTAACTCCCTCACTCACTCGCTTACTAACTCACTCGCTTACTAACTAAATTCCCACTGTGTTAATCTCGCATGCAGTTGCCAACCGTCCGTTTCGCGTATATACTACTAAATACAGATTCTCTCTGGAATCACGAGATGAGTGACACTGGATGTCTGCGATTCTCTTAGATTGAAGGCTTGCTGTGAATTCCCGTCTTCCTAACTGGCTTACAAAACGAATCCCGGATGCCATAACTGTCGATGTCGTGAACGATATGATGCGCGGCGCAAAGCTGAACACGGTTTGTGAAAGCGCGCGCTGTCCCAATCTCGGGGAGTGCTGGTCGAAGAAGACCGCAACCTTCATGATCCTTGGCGATATCTGCACGCGCAACTGCGGTTTCTGCGCGATTAAGTTTGGAAGGCCCGATCAGTCCGATCCAGATGAGCCGCGCCGCGTAGCGGAAGCGGCCAGGGATATGCGCCTCAAACATGTCGTAGTGACCTCCGTGGCCAGAGACGACATGCCGGATGAAGGCGCAACCCAGTTCGCCGATACCATCCGAGCGCTGCAGCAGGCTATCCCGAATGTCATCGTGGAAGTACTAACGCCCGATTTCAAAGGCAAACGCTGGTGCACGAAGATCGTGGTGGATGCGCATCCCGATATCTTTAACCACAACATCGAGACCGTGGAGCGGCTCTCGCCAGTGGTGCGGCCGGCGGCGCGCTATCGGCGCACACTGGATGTTCTGCAGTCTGTCACGAACATGGACCCGACGATCTACACCAAATCCGGAATGATGCTCGGGTTGGGGGAGACGCACGATGAGGTCGTTCAGACCCTGAAGGATCTGCGTGCCGCAGGCGTCAGCGCCGTCACGATTGGGCAGTATCTCCGTCCTACTACCGATAGGCATCTCCCCGTTGTGGAGTACGTCCATCCAGATCGTTTCGCGGAATACGAAAAGATCGGCGAGGATCTTGGTTTTCTTTTTGTCGCGTCGGCGCCATTCGTTCGTTCCTCGTACAACGCTCAGGCGTTTTCGGAGCGACTGCTAACGACCAGACTGGCGACTGTGGGCGCTGGCGCAGCGTGATAGGCGCCTAAGATGACGACAACGTCGCATCGTGAACAGGTCAGGTAGGCAGTGCGTTTTATCAGGCTGTCAATTAGCTTAATTGTCCTCCTGGCCCCTCTGGTGTGGTTGTCTTTTGGCACGTGGCATCTCGTTAACGCCATCGTTTCTACCCTCCGTTCAACCCCGGTTGTAACCCATATTGCTTCCGTCGAAGCCAGCCGCGCGCTTAACCGAACGGTTACAATTGGCAAAGTGCAGCTTCCTGTTTCGCCGCTCTCGAAGTTTGCAACGAACCAGATCGTCTTGAGCGATGTCAAGGTCGCCGATGACGAGCATTCCCACGGAGGAACACTCGCTTCCGCGCGAACCGTGCGCATTGTCTACGTGCTCGATGAAATACTGAATGGATCGACTGTCGTGCCGTTCATGCGCTCCATCGACATCGTGAGCCCCGTCATCACGATACGTGAGGATGCAAGCGGTAAGTGGAATGTAACCGATCTTGTTCGGCCCGGCGCCGCGAGCGCACGCCCTGCTGTCGGTGCAGTGCGTGTAGCCGGCGGAGAGATCACCGTTTCTCTGCCAGATCACGCCAACCGTTCGGCCTTCAAGCTGTTGCACTTTGGTCTGAGACAGCTCAATGGCCAGGCTGTGATCGACGCAGACAAGAGCTTTCAGGTGTCGCTCACCGGAGCCCCAACCGATCGTATTGCGAGCACCCTGGCACTTTCCGGAGTGTTTAGTGGTCCAGACCGTCATGCAATTGCGCACCTCTCTTTGCAGCACGCCGATCTCAGCCAGGTTTCTAACTACGTTAAGCTGCCGGGGCACAACAGGGTTGAGAGGGGCGATGCCGATCTCACACTGGATGCGACCTACACGCCGGAAGACCGTAAAGCGAAGTTGTTCGATGCAAAAGCGCTGCAGGTGCGCGGAACAGCCCACGTGCAGCGCTTCGATGCGAATCTCGATTTACTGGACGCACCTCTGCGAGACGGCGATGTCACGCTCAATATTACGGATAGCACCGTGCAGGCATCCGTGTTGACACGCATTGGCGCAGCGCCGCTTACAGCCGAAATATCCGTAACGCGCCTTCCCGGCCTGACGAAGCTTATCGATGGTTCGTATCCACTGGCTCGTCTATTTGATACCAGCGGCTCCCCACCCGAAATTCAGGTCCAGCTAGACACTCCGGTCTGCGATCTCAATGCCCTGTATAGGGCTTTGCGCATCGAAACAGTCATTCCCAAGCTGCCCCCGAACATCACGCATTCTATCCGAACCACAACCGCTGTTGGCGATGTCCATGTTCGCCTGTCCGGCGTCGCAGGCAATCCTGCTGGCTCAGCGTGGGGGCATCTGGAAAACGCCGCTTACGACAATGTGCATGGAACCGATATCTCGCTTACAGCAGAGCTTTCAAACCGCGTGCTCTCGGCCTCGGCGCACGGCAAATATGCCGATGGCCTTGCAGACTTGCGCATTAAAGTCGGCCTGGATAAGGAAGCGAAATTCCAGATGCTTGGGCGTGGCAGAAAGCTAAGCCTTGCCGCAATCGGGTTCAAATTGGGACCATTGCATTCGGCGTACGGCGACTTAGATATGGCGATGACCGCGCGGCGCGGCAGGTCGCCCGCCATCACAGCCCAAGTTCAGGCGACAGACGTTGCAGTGAACCGCCACGTGTTTCAGCATGTTTACGCGTCTGCAGAATCGGCCGGCCGCAAACTTCGATTTAACACGCTGCGCGTTGATGACTCTAAGGGATTTGCTTTAGCTTCGGGCGATGTGGATCTTATCACAAAAGCTGTTTCGGGCAATGTGGAGGCGGATGGTATCGATCTGCATGCGCTCGTCGATGCCGTCTGGCCCGAGCCGCCACTTGCCATCGATCCTACCGTTCCATCGCTTTTTGCGCTCGAAGGTTCAGGGTATCTTCGCAAGGGCGTTATCGGCGGCAAGTACGACGATCCGGTTTTGAGTGGAGAGCTGAGCTGCTTTGGCGTTTCCACGGGTAACTACATCGCCGACCGGGCTGTAGCATCGTTCAGACTTTCGTCTTCGGGAATCGTGGTTGGTCGGGGTTCCATTGAGCGGTATCCCACGCTTATCGAATTTGCCGGCAGTGTGGTTGATTTTACGGATGAGAAGCCCGCGTTCGATTTTAACATTCACGCAACGGATCTGGACCTGAACTATCTGGCTCAGCTTGCCAGCGTTGATCCTGCAGTTTACGCGATCAATGGAACGCTTTCAACCGATGATTCTGCTGGTATTCGGGTTTTCGGAAAACCTGGAAGCATCAGAGTTGAATCGCCGGGCGGGGCCGAAAAGGGCATCCCCTTTAGCCTGCGCCGCACCTCTGTTAATGGCCTGAAGATCCCGGTCGCGTACGGAAGCGCGTACTACGATGAGGCTGGTTTGCGCCTTGAGAACGCCCATATCGAAGCCGGGGGTGGGGTCCTCTCAGGCTCTGGCGTAATTGGCCCATCAGGATCGCTCGCTCTCAAGGTCGATGGAGCCCATATTGGCATTGGAGCCATCTCACCGGTAATCGCTAACGCGACTTTGCCCGATGCCGACGGCCAGATCAGCTTCAAGGCTGAGGTGACTGGAACCTACCAGCACCCAACGGGAAATCTTACTCAGCTTGAGGCTGCGGACGTGCGAGTTCGTAACATTCCAATTGGCGCCATAACGGCAACTGGAAACTATCACGACAGCGCGATCGAGCTTCAAAACGTACAACTTGTCGACTCGCGCACGCACACGGTCACCATCGCTGCTCCGCACGCTTCAATCGACATAAAGAGTAAGAAGATATCGAGCCCACTATTAAGCTCACCGGACGCGATTAAGATCGTCGATCTGCCAGTAACGCGGATCGATGAGCTAGCCCGCGCCTTTACGACGGCTCTCGACTCGAATGCTATGTTAAGCGAAACAAAGGGTGGCCTTACCGCCAAAGTGGCCCTTTCGGGAACATTTGAAGATCCAGAAGCGGAGGTCCTGCTTAACTCAACTGGCATCGAGTTTCGCGGATATCGGGTTGTGAAGCTGACAGGTGAAACGGTCGTTTCTCAGCATGAGGTGCGCGGGTCGAACGTGGCGCTAACGGTTCAGCCCATGGGCCAACCCACGAGCAATGCAGAACAGCGACCTGCAGATACTGAAGAAACCAGCGTAAACGTCCACAGTTTTAATGTTGAGTTCGGCGGCAAAGTCTACGCCGATGTGGATGTTAACAACCTCAATGTTGGCCTCATTCAGTCCTCACTCTTCCCGTCCGGGTCACCCGCATTCTCCGGGCGCTGCGATCAGCTTGGCATTCTGGTTGGCGGCACGATCAAGGCTCCCAGAGTCGATTTTTCCGTCAACCTGAGCGGGGTTTCGTACATGGATCGCCTGATCGACCGTGTCGACATCGATCATGGGTATGCGGAAGAAGGGAAGCTGCAGGTTGATGCAATGCGAGTTACCCGGTCTGGCGGAAAGTCAACTACATACCGCGCTGAAGCTGCCGGCGCAATAAATGGTTTCACCTGGACCGCGCCGTACTTGCCGGAGACTGCCACAGTCGATTTTACAGCAAGCGTACCTGCGGGAGCGAAGCGCGGCGAAGCTGTCGACCTCAAGCTGCTCTTCGATTTTGGAATTAGCGCCTTTAAGGACTGTGTCGGCGGATTCAATGGTTTCGTTCATGTTGTTGGCGCACTTAAGCAGCCACGGTTCGAGTCTGGAACGCTTTCGATTACGGCAGATCGCCTGCGGCTTCCCGGGTTCCAGACCGGCATAGAGGCGCTGCGGGCGAAATTCGACATCAAAGATGACGTGATAACGGTTGCCAAAGACGGCTTCGAAGCGCACACACAGGTGTTCGATAGAAAAGGCCAGCCAGTTGCGCGTCAGGCCAGCGACGTGCTTCAGTTAACAGGCAGCCTACCCGTCGGGTTGGGCGATGTTACGCCGCCACAGGTAAAGGATCCCCTTACGCTTACGGCTGCAAATATCCCGTTCGAAGAGAGGCCCTTGCCCGGCGCCAGAACGGGCGGGATCTCCGGCGCAGCAGCCGTGAAGCTATCTGTCACACGCTCACTGCTTCACCCGGTTATTAGTGGCTCCATCACGGTTAACTCCGGGCTGGCAAGTCTTCCCTCCGATTTTACGCCTCCAACCACCTCCAGCAGTTCGCCCATATTCAATCCACGGTTCGATATTACGCTGAACCTTAGCGGGAAGAATGTGCGAATGAAAAATCCTGAGCTGGATGCGCGTGTTGGCGGCTTCGTATCGCTCAAGGGGGATCTTGCGAACCCGATTGTACATGGCAGAATTTCCCTGAATCAGGGCTACCTGATGGTTCCACCAAGGCGATTCGATATTCTGCCTCCAGCGTCTATCGAGCTCGATTACGGAAACTCGCTCACTGCAGATAACGGCCTAAGCGTTCGCATCAACATCAAGGCGCGAACCAAGTTGACCGCACTGTCTCTCTCTGGCGTGCGAAAGCAGTACACAGTTACGGTTACCGCCGATGGGCCGATCACCGATATCGCATCCGAACCTGATCCCGCTCATCCGAGAATGCACCTCGACTTCACAACGGATCCCAACGATCTGGCGATCAGTCAGCAAAATCTTAATGAGCGGTTAGTCACTTCCCTGTTTGGAGTTGGCACGTTTAACAGTATCGGTCAGAACCCTGCGCAGAGCGCCGCAGGCGTGTTCACCAACATCTTCACGGGATATGTGCTGCCGAATCAGTTTGATAAAATATCGAGTTTCATAGGATTGGACCAGTTGGAGTTGAACTATGACCCGGTCCAGCAGCTTGCCTTTACGGTTGCAAGACAACTATTTGGACCAGTTTATGTTACGTACAATCGGGGACTCAGTGGAGAAAACAGGTATTATGATTTCAAGGTTAGCTTGCGGTTTCGTGACAGGTACCAGCTATCATACGACTTGAACGACCAGCAGACCCAGCAGTTTCTGCTAGAAGGCGTTTGGAGATACTGAACCCGTCAAGCGATGTTCACTCCACTCACACCCATTTTCTGTGCTGAGCCAACACCTTATGCCGTAATGCAAGGCGCAGCAACTGGCGCCACAACCGCACGTACCAGGTGCGGGCTGGGTGTGTAATAATTCTCAGCGGTGTAACAATAGGTACACGTGTACGTCCTATACCAGAGAGCTGGCGTGTCCGGGGGTAATAGCCAGTAATATCCTGGCGAAGTCGCCTCGAACGGTACGATCCGGAGCAGTTGATGGCAGTCGGAGACACACTGGTAATAAACGGAAGTGCCGGATCTATCGGTGTTACTACGGTATCCGCTGTTAGGCCTGGCATCGCAGTTGATGCCTGCGCTCGCGGGGAAGCCGTGCAGCGAGCCAACATTACTGCCTCGGTCGACCTGCCCGATTCCAGAGGCCAGAGCCGCGCTATGAATGCAAGCCAGCCGGAAGATGCCGATCGCAATCTGGACTTTGATGCTCTCGTAGCGAAGTACGACAAGAAGATCTTTAACGTCATTTACCGTATGCTCGGGGACTATGAAGAAGCAACGGATCTAACGCAAGAGACGTTTATAAGCGCCTATAAGCACTATGACCGGTTCCGTGGCGACTCCAAAGTTTTCACCTGGTTGTATCAGATCGCGCGCAATCTCTGCATCAATCGTGTTCGTCAGCGAGAACGTCAGCGAAGTATCCGTTTGGAATCGCTGGATCAACCGCGTGACATGGATGACGAAGGCGCAACCAGGGAGATACCGGACTGGTCCCAGTCGCCGCAGCGTGTGCTTGAGAACAACGAACTCCGCGAAAAGCTAATAGGCGCCATTAACAGTCTTCCGCCCGACTATAAGGAAGTGCTTGTCCTGCGTGAGTATGAGAGCCTGACGTATAATGAGATCGTTACACGCACAGGGTTAACTCTGGAAAACGTTAAAACCCGATTGTCACGCGCACGCGGAATGCTGCGTCGCAAACTTGGGCCTTACTATCAGGAGTAGTTATCAGTTTCTATACGTCACGGATTTCCTCCGGTAGGCGTAGCTACGTGCGGCAAAGAGTTGAGCGGAACGTTGTATAACTCCGTTGCCTGCTTGCCGATAAATCAAAATCAGGAGTGCTTATGAAGTATCCCAGGAACTGCAGGCGGCGGAAATCAGCGCCAATATTAAGCGTATGCTCCTTGTCCGCAGCAGGACTGTTCGCGGGCGCACAGAGTGTGTGCCTTGCCCAGGGCGGTCCTCTTTCGGCGCCCCCTGTTGCCGCCAGCACCGCGAAGATTAGCAAAATCATTGTTCGTGGCAATAAGGTTTTGTCGAGTTCTGCAATCATCATCGCCAGCGGACACAATATCGGTGATGCATGCAACGAGCAGACACTCGAGGATATGAAAAATAACCTCACCGAAACCGGTAACTTTGGAATCCAGCACAATCCCGATGACAAAGAGTCGTGGGTAAAGGTCTATTCTGAAGAGCGGAATGGTGAGTGTACGGTTGTTATTGACGTTGACGAAAACGACGCAATACAGAACATTACGGTAACCGGTCCCGGCCCGATCAAGACAGAGGCAATTCTTAAGGTCATCCACCTCAAACGTGGAGCCTTGTACAATCCGCTGCATATGCGCGCCGACGACAATGCCATTGAGAGCCTGTACAACAAACAGGGATACATTGCGGTTATCGGTCAGGATGAGACTCTTGATCCCAAAACGGGAGTTCTGACGATACCCATCGTTGTAACGAGAGTTTCAGAAATCAAGATCGCCAAGGCAGTTCACACCCGACGAAGGGTCATCCTTCGCGAGATGAAGACCAAGGTTGGCGACTACTTTAATCGCAACAAGTGGAATAGCGACCTCCAGTCGATTTATAACCTGAACCTGTTTGAAGATGTTGTGCCGCGCGAAGACTTAACTGTCGGGCAAGCGGTGCTGACGCTGAGCCTGCCTGAGAAGCGAACCGGAAATATCAATGTTGGCGCTGGATACAGCAGTCAGCAGAGGCTTATTGGCCGCGCCGAAATATCGCAAACAAACTTCCGCGGTCTAGGCGAGACGCTTAGTCTCCTTTTAGAGTCTGGCGGTATCGCAAATCAGAGCTCAGTTGAGTTAACTTTTGTTGAACCATGGCTCGATCGAAAGCACACGGCCCTCTCTGTAGCGGTATACGATAAGACTGTTTACCGATTTGCTAACAGCCTGATCAACGCAACTCCCGTTGTTAACAATGTTGGAACTGCGACACGGTATAACGAACAGCGCATCGGTTCAACGATCTCGGTAAGCCGACCCGTTGGACGCAAGTACGGCGCTGCGCTCTCACTGCGCGCAGAAACCGTCCACACAGATAACCTCGCGCTTGGCGGCGTCGATGCATCGATCCTCCAGAACGGACCAGTGTTTGTACTTGGAGGCATTGTTAACCACGATACACGTGATATTCCTATTGACCCGGTATCGGGTGGATATCAGAGCATGGGCATCTCTTTTGGTCATGCCAATCTAAATCCTCCGGCTGCGTACGATCCCGGAATTAATACCGCTGTATTCGGGCCGCACGCATTTACGAAGTTCTCCCTTGAGGAGCGACATTTCGTTAGCCTTACTGGACCCCGCAAGAAACCAACCGATTCTCGCACTGTTCTGGCGTTCAGATTTGTGGCTGGAACTTCTGCCGGGACACTGCCGTTCTTCGAACAGTATCTCGTTGGTGGCGCCGAAACTCTGCGCGGATACCGTGAGAGCCGCTTCTGGGGAAGCAACATGATGCTCGGATCTGTCGAGATCCGAAAGCCGCTTGCGAGAAGCCTTACCGGTGTGCTGTTTACGGACGTTGGCGATGCCTGGGGCGGCCCATATACAAATGTAAATATCTCCGGATTCCAGCAAGGCGGATTTAGTCCCCATTTTGGATCTGGCCTTGGAATTCGTGTTCGAACGCCACTTGGGCCAATTCGACTGGATTACGGGATTGGAAGCGAAGGCGGTCAAACGCACTTCAGTATCGGAAATGTGTTCTAGTCATGCGCATCAGCGGTCGATCGTTATGACGGCCCGCTGCTTTAACAATGCAGTTCAAAGATTAGGAAAGGATTAACATAATGGCATTGGCAACTCCCGGTCTGCGCATGATGTACCTAGGTACCATCGTAACCGTTGCCATTCTTTCTCTTACCGGCGCGAGAGGTCAGGATAAGAAGGAATCGGCTGGTTTGCGTGTGGCGTCGATCAATCTGGCGAAGACAGTCAACGAATACAAGTTTACACAGGATGCAGAGCGCCAACTTCGAAATCGACAGTCTGAACTTGTGTCTGAGATGAACAGCTGGGATCAGCATAAGCTGCTGTCTGAGGCAGATCAGCGCGCTCTGGGACAGATTGCGATCAAAGATAACGACAAGGTCGCACTCACGCCTCAGGAGACCGCCTCAAAGACGAAAATCGAAGAAACGAGTAAGCGGCTATTCGACGAGTATCTTGCGCTGCAGACGCAGCAAGGCGCCACTCCGGCACAGACCGACAGACTGAAAGAGCTGTCGCGCCTTGAGGCGGACACGAACAAGCGAATCAAAGAGCGCCAGACTGCAGGTCAGGAGGAGCTGCAGAAGCTCAACCAGGATTTGCATGGCAAAATTGATGAAGCCATTAAGGCGGCGCTAGCTGAGGTGGCCAAGGCCAAGGCGTTTAACGTGGTTTTCTCCGCAGATTATGCTGTCTATTGTGAAAATGACATCACCGAAGACGTCGTGAAGAAGCTCAACAAATAGGTGGCGTGTGGTCCAACTGCTGCGAATTAGCGCGTTAGCACTATGATAAATGTCGTGGCACAAAAAACGGGCGGGAAGCGCGTGCTCGGAGCATGTCGCTTTCTCGCCCTTCTGTCCGTCATAAGCTCGGCTTGTTCTGGCTGCAGCAAACAGCCCCCGCCCCCTGATCCAATCCGGCTGGTACGTATGAACGCTCTCCTTCCGCTGCATCCCTCCTGGCCACAGCTAGAAGCGCTGCAGAGTAAGAGCGATTTGCATGGCAGACTCTCGTGGAACAGCGCGAGCTTTCGCCCGTACGATGTGCCTGGGTTGATGGATGTGCCGTCCGGTTTGCCGGCAAGCCGTGTGGCTGATCACGAAAGAACCGTACGCGAAGATAGCGCGCTCTACCTCGCGAAGCTGGAATCGGAGTTTATGGCACGCTCCGTTGAACTCGTTGAAGCGAAACGTAAAAGTGAGGAACAAGCGACCCGGACGGAGTACAATACCGCAGTCCAGCAGAAGGAAGTTGAATTACGGAAACTCGCGGCTGTGCAAGCAAAGGCGTTACAGACCAGATTAAACACGCTGCTTTACCGCGCAGAGTCCCTGGCATCTCAAGCACGTGTGTATTCGTCGCCCGGCATCAATGCACGTCGCCTTCTTGAAGACGTCCGACTTCAACAGGTTGAACTGGACCGACGGATTCAACTTTTGAATACTGAAATTGAAGGCGTATCGAAGGCGGATTTCGTCGGGCTTGCGAGAGAGAGCTTGAAATCCGTTCACGCACGTATCGTTTCTGAAGCAGACGCCCGAGTTGCAAAGTTCAAAGAGGCGCAGCTAGGCGAAGATAGAAAAGAGTTGGATGCGGCGCGAGCCCGCGTGGATGCGCAGCCCACACCCATTTCGGTATTGCAAGAGCACGTCGCGGATGAGCACCTCACTGGCGCGGCTCCGCTCAGCCTCAATGTTAACGCGCCCGTAAGGAGTGACGGTGAAAGCAGGAGCACTGAGACGTCCCTCGCAGCAAGGCTGCAGAATGTGGATGACAGTAACTTCGCTCAGCGATACCGGGCAACGCTAGAAGCCGATGTTGCGCGAACGGTCGATCAGGTCGCCCGCGAAAATCACTGGCACATTGTCTACACCGGCAACGCCATAGATGCAACCGACAAGGTCGCGAGCCGACTGAAGTTGATGTGGTCACCCTCAACGAAATAGGCTCTATAATCAGCAAAACTACATGGGACGAAACGTAAATGAATGGACAGTTGGGCGCCTGGACGGTAGGCCGAGTTGCGGAACTGGTAGGTGGTACCGTTGTCGGCGATGCGTCGACAGCAGTGAGTGGCCTTGATGGCATTGATACTGCAGAAGCCGGCGATCTCGTGTTTGCCGAATCGTCTCGGTACCTGGAAGCAGGACTTAAATCCCGAGCAACGGGAGTGATCACCACACCAGAGCTAGCGATTTCATCCGAGAAACCGATAGTTCTCGTGGACCAACCGCGCCTTGCATTTCTTAAACTGCTGGAGGCGTTCGCGGGCAACACGCATCACGAGACTGGTGTGGATCCAAGCGCGGTTGTTCACCCAGATGTCGTTTTAGGCGCCGGTGTCTATATTGGGCCTCTCGTGTCGGTGGAGTCTGGTAGTTACATTGCCGATGGCGCAGCGCTAATGGCGGGCGTGCATGTGGGCAAAGGCTGTACTATTGATGAAGACACCACACTTTTTCCTAACGTGGTGCTCTACGCTGGCGTCACAATCGGGAAGCGGTGCCTGATCCATGCCGGAACTGTGATCGGGTCCGACGGATTCGGTTATGTACCCGTAGGCGCGTCTCTCAAAAAGGTCCCACATATTGGCACAGTGCGCATAGAAGACGATGTTGAAATAGGAGCCAACTGCTGTATTGACCGAGCTAAAACTGCCGAGACAGTAATCGGCGCTGGCACAAAACTTGATAATCTCGTCCACGTGGCTCATAATGTGAAGATTGGCAAGAGTTGCCTTCTGGTTTCGCAGGTTGGCATTGCGGGTTCAACCACTCTGGGCCATGGCGTTATACTCGCGGGCCAGGTAGGTGTCGCCGATCACGTGAATATTGGCGATGGCGCGCAGGTCGGTGCACAGAGCGGAATACGATACGATATTCCCGCTGGCGCGGCGTACTTTGGATCGCCGGCAGTACCGTTAACCCGCAGAATGAAAGAGATCTCCATACGCAACAAGCTGCCAGAGACTTTGAAAGAGTTCCGACAGATGCAAAAGCGCATTGCAGAACTTGAGTCGCAGGTAGAGCGGCTCTTGAATTCGATACCTGCCGAGCAAGTTAGCGAAGAGCCAGATTCGCTTGCGGGCGACTAGGCCACCTGCCAATTGGCAAATATTAGAGCCGCATCCAGATGCCAGCGACCACGCCATCTGACCGTGGCCAAACATAGAGGGACGCAGGTCGAATTTGCCTTACCAGAACACACTGAATGGCCCCGTGCGCATGTCCGGAATTGGCATTCATAGCGGAGTTGATTGTAAGGTGACCCTTCTGCCGGCCGATCCCGATACCGGCCGGGTTTTCTTGCAGGATGGAACGGTTATTCCTGCCGATATTTCTCACGTGGTGGATACATCTCGGTGTACGACGCTTGGCATTGGCGACGCTCGTGTGAGAACGGTTGAGCACCTTATGGCCGCGCTCTGGGCAATCGGTGTAGACAACGCGACTATTCAAGTCGAGGGACCTGAAATCCCGATCCTCGATGGAAGTGCGCTTCCTTTTTTTGAGGCGCTTCAGTCCGTCGGTGTCTGTTCACAGGGCGTCGAAGCAAGAGTGATTACGATTTCAGAGACGCTCAGCGTGTCATCTCAGGATGGCTTTAGCAGCATGTCGATATCACCGTGCGCCGGGTTTGAGATAGAGGTGCAGACTCTGTTCCCAAACTGGCCCGAAGGTGACGGCTGCCATCTCGTCGTGTTTGACGACCTGCCGAAAGTATTTGCCAGAGAACTGGCGTGCGCCAGGACGTTCGCATTTGCGGAAGAGGTTGAAAGACTTCGGAAGGCAGGACTTGCGCGCGGGGGTTCTTTGGACAACGTCTTAATTATCACGCCGCCAAATGAATTCAGCTCTCCTCTGCGAAAAGAGGGTGAATGGTGGCGTCACAAGGCGATCGATGTGGCTGGTGATTTGGCTCTGGTTGGGGCACGCTTTTTGGGGCGCATTACCGCCAGGCGGCCGGGTCACACAATCAATTCAATGCTTGCTCGCGCTATCGTTGAGCGTACTTAGCATAAACAGAAGCAATCAGTCAGGAGAACTGGATGGAGTTAATTCTCGATATCGAGGAGATTCGCACGCTGCTTCCGCATCGGTACCCGCTGCTGCTGGTAGACCGCATTTTGTCGATGGTTCCGGGGAAGTCAATCGTCGGCTATAAGAATGTCTCGATCAATGAGCCCTTTTTCACTGGCCACTTTCCAGGTCAGGCTGTAATGCCCGGGGTATTGATCATTGAGTCTATGGCACAAGTTGCGGCAATCCTGGTCTTGTGTTTGCCGGAGCATGCGGGCAAGCTCGTGCTTCTTGCAGGAATTGAGGACGCTCGATTCCGAAAGCCCGTTGTGCCCGGAGATACAATGATTACCGAGGCCACAGTTATGTGGATTAAAGGTTCCTTTGGCAAGGTGTCGCTATCCACTCGTGTAGACGGCCAGGAAGTGGCAAGCTGCGAGATGAAATTTGCTTTTAAGGCGCACACTCCACCAACACACAAGGCAACCTATGATAAGATAATGAAGGCTTTTGACGAATATGCCAACGCGCAGGAACAGCCGGGAGGCGAGGGAGATGGTACCACCGGTGCTTAATAGATCATCGCTTTCGTGCTGCAAGGAGAAACTGTCGCATTGCAGACTGCAAGGAGGAGAGGCGGATGTCGCTGTCCACGACTACAACAGATACCACGATTTCGCAATTCGACCGACTGGGGGAGAGGCCAATCGTGACTGAGTCGCTTATACATCCTTCAGCAGTTATCGATCCAAGCGCAGAGATCGAACCTGGTGTGTCCATTGGACCATTTTGCGTTGTTGGAAAGAATGTCCGACTCGGTTCAGGCACCGTGCTTCATCCACATGCTGTTATTGAACATAACACCCGCGTCGGCAGCTACTGCGAAATATTCCCTGGCGCAATTGTTGGCGGCAGACCGCAAGACCTGAAATATAACGATGAAGATACCTACCTGGAAATCGGTGACTTCAACACGCTGCGCGAATGTGTTACGATCCACCGCGCTACAGGCGAAGGTAACGTCACCAGGCTAGGCAGCCATAACATGATCATGGCATACGTGCATATCGGGCACAACTGTCAGATTGGCAGCCACATTACGCTCGCGTCGTATGCGGGTGTCAGCGGCCATGTCGATATCGAAGATCACGTTAATGTAGGTGGGCTAACAGGCATCCATCAGGGGTGTCGCATCGGCACACTGGCGATGTTGGGTGGTTTCTCCAAAATCACTCAGAACATCCCGCCCTACATGCTCGTCGATGGAAATCCCGCTCGCGAGTATGACATTAACAAGATTGGTTTACGGCGCGCTGGTATCTCTCCAAAGGTCCGTGGCGAACTAAAACAGGCATATAGATTGATCTACCGATCTAACCTGAACATGTCGCAGGCTCTCGATACCATCGAGGAGGAGATTGACAAGAGCCCTGAACTGGATCACTTGATTCAGTTCATACGCAGTTCGCGTAATGGCAAGGATTTCCGGGGGCATAATTCTGAGGGCTAAGTCGAGCTCAGAAGTTAATCGATGAATGTCGCGATTATATCGGGAGAGACCTCTGGTGACCTGATTGGCGGCGCACTCGCACGCGAGCTTAATCTCGCCTCACCGAACCTGGAGATCTGGGGGCTAGGCTCAGATTCAATGCGCGCTGCAGGCGTCGAGATTCTGGCAGATAGCGCCGGTTGGGGCGTCATTAGCATCACTCAGGCAATCCAAAAATATCCTGAATTGCGATTCAAAGTCCTGCCACTCGTTCTGAAGGCGCTCCGGACCCGGCGACCCGATGTCGTTGTGCTGATAGACTTCGGAGCCTTTAACAAACGTGTCGCTCAGGAGGCAACCCGTTTAGGCTT
>CAIXIX010000553.1 GCA_903919615.1 uncultured Chthonomonas sp. | reverse complement strand
TGGTAGTCCTTGGCAGCCAGAAGGACACACTGAGTACAATTCTCGGCGCTGTTGCAGTAACCGCATCGACGATCAACGTCGTAAGTGGATTTCTGATTACTGATCGCATGCTGCGCATGTTCAAGAAACGGAAGACAAGCGATGCCGCACCAAGCAGCCATTAATGAAATCCCCCTCGTAACGCAGATATGTTATCTGATAGCCTCTGCGCTCTTTATCCTTTCCCTGAAGTGGCTGAGCGCTCCAGCTACCTCACGGCGAGGTGTTCTCGTCGGCGAAATTGGGATGGGCGTCGCAATAATCGGCACGCTATTAATGCCGGAGATAAAGACGTTCCAGTGGATCATAGTTACATTGCTCGCAGGCACTGCAGTTGGCATTCCTATGGCCATGCTGATGCCAATGACCGCAGTGCCGCAGAGAACCGCTCTCTCGCATTCCTTTGGCGGGCTTGCGGTTGGATGTGTTGGCGCCGCCGAGTATTACCTGATGATCCGCCACGGTGAAGGTATCACTACTTTCAAGATGGCAGTTCTTTCACTAGAAGTCCTGCTAGGATTTCTTACGTTCACCGGCAGCCTCATGGCATTTGGAAAGCTGCAAGAGATATTGCCTTCGCGACCGCTTGTGTACAAGGGCCAAAATTTTATCAACCTACTGTTGCTGGTGATAGCCATAGCTGTAGGTGTGTGGCTCACCGTAGAGCCAACGAAACAGATCCTGTTTCCAGTATTTATCGTGATGTCGTTAGCCTTTGGAGTACTGCTTATCATTCCGATCGGCGGCGCAGATATGCCAACGGTCATTTCACTTCTGAACTCTTACGCTGGCATGTCCGCATCTGCGATGGGGTTTGTTCTAGATAACAAACTGCTGATCATCGCTGGGGCCCTGGATGGATCATCAGGATTTATCCTGTCGATCATTATGTGCAAGGCGATGAACCGTTCGTTCACCAATGTTCTTTTCGGAGCCTTCGGGCAGGCTACGCAGGCAGCGACAGGCTCCACTGAAAAGAAGTCGTACCGAAGCGCCTTACCAGAGGAGGCTGCGCAGATTCTTTCCTCTGCGAGTTCGGTCGTAATTATCCCAGGTTATGGCATGGCTGTTGCGCAAGCACAACACCGCGTTCGCGAACTATTTGATCAGCTTACAAAGCGCGGCATCGATGTTAAATTCGGCATACATCCGGTGGCCGGCAGAATGCCAGGTCACATGAACGTGCTCTTGGCTGAAGCAGACATTCCTTATGACAAGCTTGCGGAAATGGAGGACGTTAACCCAGAAATGGCGCATACTGATGTCGCACTGATAATCGGGGCTAACGATGTAACGAATCCAGCCGCGCGCCACGATAAAAGCAGTCCGATTTATGGGATGCCAATTATTGACTGCGACAAAGCCAGAACCGTTATGGTGATCAAACGAAGCATGTCATCTGGTTTTGCTGGTATTGACAATGAACTGTACTACATGGACAAGACCCTGATGCTATTCGGTGACGCCAAAGGGTTTGTCGGCGAAATGGTCAAGTCACTATCGTCCGGCGATTGACAAAATGATCGGGAGCAAACTATCCAATTCGGTAAGCAAGTAAAACTCCTGTCATCTCTTGGCCCGGCGCTTGCCACAGTAATTCTGTGTTTTGCTCCGGGCTGTTTTGTCGCGAGCAGCGAAGCACAATCGGTCCAACCGACAGTCGTCATTCTTTTTGAGGCCGGTGAGCACACTCCCGATGATATTGCGAGGGTTGGGGTCGAATTCACGCCACTTCCGATTGACGACAGAGAGCAGAACGCCAGCATTATCAGGCGTGAGTTAAAACGATATCCCAACGCATTGCTAGGTAGGGCGCTAACCACTGTATACCTGATTTCAAATCTTAAGTACAGGGGAACTGCGGTCGGTGGATTTAACAGCCGTTTGGCAAAGGCTCTGTTTATAGATGCTGGACCGGGCTCAACGGACACTTATATTACGCGCCTGATGCACCATGAGATGGCACACTTGATAACTTCGGGTCGTGGCAATCCCTTCCCTTATCGCGACTGGGCCGGAACAAACAGGCAAGGATTTCAGTATGGGAACGGTGGTCTGGAAGCGATTAGGGCAGGTATAACTGCTGAAGATGGCGACGTGAGCTGCAGAGAGCAGGGGTTCGCGCGGCCATATGCTATGTCTGGAATAGCCGAAGACGTCGCATGCACTGGTGAGATGCTGTTTACAGGTGATACCGCCTTCTGGCAATCTGTGGGCCGATTTACGATCTTGCGAAAGAAGGTCGAACTTTTGTGCAGCTATCTTCACACGATCGAACCATTATATAGCGTACAACTGTTTCAGTTAAGGCCACCTTCCTCACCCACGCGCAGAACAGACACGAGGTTTCTCCCAGGTGAATTGGTTCATTTCCCTGAGGGAGGCGAATTGGTATCGCCGCTGGCGCCAGCTCAACTGATAGTGGTTCCGGTGGGCGGCGCCTCACTGTTTCCTGCAGGCTCTGGAGTTCAACTGTCTACCGCATCTACCCTAAGCGCAGTCCGCGAAGATACTCCTCCGCCGGGATTCGAACGGCCAATGCCTCCAAACGGCAGCATCGCCTTCGCAGATGCACAACTTCAGGGTTGGCTTTACTACGCTCAGGGACGCGCGACAACGAGGCATTCCGGAAATGTTCACGTCATCTATCGTGTTGGAGACCTCTTGTATTTTCCGTTTGGCGGGCAGATTTGGGATAAATCAAACAGCGGTCCAGCGCAGATTTTACCTGGCCGGACCGCTGTTTACCAATCAGACGCGGTTATTGTATTTAATCCCCGCCCTCACCCAGAGTAATGAACGGCGATGGCGCCGCAGCCACCAATTCATGCTCTCTTTTTGGAGCGCTTGCCGAAGTTCCCAGGCCCAATTTACTGCGAGTGAACTGTAAGTCGATCTCGGCATCCCGTCTCTCCAGGCAGGAGAGACTGATCTCGATCGCCTCATTCGCTTCGTAGGGGCTTAGAACGCCAATGGTCACCATATCGCATGCCCGCAGGGTATTCCATGCAAAAGTCAGGCCAGTAATTGGCAGAAGCCTACCGGCCGCTAGCGGCTTTATGGTCATAACAGGTTTACGCGCATTGTGAAAAACCCGCTGAAGCCAGTCTGTCTCAATCTGGCAAAGAAAACCGGCGGCGTTGTAGGGCTGAATGTAGGTTTCGACATCGGCGCCACTTGCATCCGAACAAGTGATAGCCTCAGGCATATGAGTGCTCAGGCCCGGCACAAGGCCCGCATCTCGCACAATCTTCAAGCATTCACGCAGATCCGGCGCAAGACATTTATTGATGCGATCAATGCGCGGATCCGTGACGCTCTGATGGGGAAAACAGAAGGTTGCGCCAAGCAGTCGGGCCTTTTCAACGGCCGCTTTCCATGAATCCATTGATCCGCCTTCGTAGTTGCCCGGCGTCACGATCCAGATCATCTTTACACCCGTCCGCTGTTCGACCTCATCGAGAGCCTGAGCCACGAAATCGGTAAGCGGGCTCATAAAGGCGTTGCAGCCGTTGCGGGCAAATACCTCAACAGTATCGGCTATTCTGGCTGGGGTATCGAACAGCTCACGAATAAATCTGTCCTTTGCCGCGCTCGTGTGCGAATATCCCAGCATCCAGTTGCTGCCGCAGATGAGCCGTGGCATGGAGATGCCGCCAACTTCAGTTCTTGGAAAATGGGGAACCATTATAAGAAATCCTCCCAATTCGGTCGTTCAGTAGATCTGCTACCGGTCAATGCTACATCGGAACAGTTCACGCACTGCCGCATTGTAGTCATTCTAACGGCGATGCGTAAACGCTCCATCCGCACTCTGACGGATTGTATTCCACGCAAATTCGGTAATCTGCGTGAGAAAATAAAGATCGGCAGATTCCACGAAGGAAACTGTAGTTCGTGGCGGGAAATTCCGCACTGACTGAATAAGAACGGAGAGATGAGTGATGAAATCTATTGTTTCGCTTCGGAAAATATTAATGAACGTATGTAAGCTCGGCGTGGTCGTCGGGCTAGTTCTCGTTCAAAGCCAGATTGCCGCAAATGCGCAGAAGGTTGACTCGACAGTTTATAGGACATGCGCTGCGGCCTGCAGGGCTTGCGAAAAGGCCTGCACAGAGTGCAACGCACATTGCACAGCAATGGCGAAGAACGGCGACAAGTCTCACCTGAACTCTGCAAAAATATCTGCAGACTGCAAAGTTATCTGTTCTGCGGCGGCCACCGTATGTGAACATAAGGGCCCATTATCCAGCGTAATTTGCGACGCGTGTGAGAAGGCTTGCACAGCCTGTGCAAAAGCTTGTGGGAAATCGCCTGATATGGCTCCAATGGCTGCATGCAAGAAGGCCTGCGACAAATGTGCGGACGCTTGCAAACAGATGATCACAGCCGCGAAATAGTCTTACACTGTAACAATGGACTCCTTAATGAACGACGCGTCACGTAGTTAGTTGACCGAGCCGGGCCAAATACGATGTCTGGAGAAAATGATTCGATGCAACTTGAGGGTAAAACCGCTGTTATCAGCGGAGGGCTCGGCGATATCGGTCGCGCAATTGGGCTTGAACTTGGTGGAAGGGGAGCCGCTATCGCGATATGCGACCTTAAATCCGAAGAGCAAGCCAGACCGTTTCTGGTTGATCTAAAGTCAAAGGGTATCAGCGCACGATACGATCAGGTTGACGTATCGGATCCAGATGCTGTCAACACATGGCTCGACGATGTTACCAATTCCCTGGGTATCCCAGAATTGATAATTCCAAACGCTGCAGTTGTCTCTCTTGTTACTGTTCGCGAGTTGACTCCTGAACAGTGGAAGCGCGAGCTAAACATCAACCTGGACGGCGCGTTCTTCATGGCGCAATCTGCGGCTAAGCGGATGATTGCCTCGGGCCTAAAGGGACGAATTGTATTTATCGGCAGTTGGGTTGGCTTCACACCTCAAACTCATATTCCTGCGTATTGCGTATCCAAAGCTGGCATCCGGATGTTGACCAAGGTCCTGGCGCTCGATCTCGCGCCGTTCGGTATCCTGGTGAACGAAGTGGCCCCGGGTAATGTTGACGCCGGGTTAAGCGCACGTATCTTTGAGATGAATCCAGAATGGAGAGAGCGAAATCTTAAGAGAGTTCCCATTCTCGAGATGAGCGAAGCTCATGAGGTAGCGTACCAGGTTGCCCACCTTTGTGACCCTGCTAACCGGCAGATGACGGGCAGTGTCTTGCTGATGGATGGAGGACTGTCATTGATGTCAGGACCTAATCCTGACATGACTGATTAGTAACGACCTAAACCAAACTAGACTGTGAAATCGAATTGAAGCATGGGTTTGAGCAGGAATACTGATTGGAAATTGTGTATTAGGACGCTATAAGTGCCGCACTACCGATATTCCCGGAGCAATTGATGAAAAAAGAGGTTAACCCTGCCATCATCGCCACTGTAATTGTGATTGGAGTTGCAGCCATTGGATTCTTCGCTTTCAAAATGATGTCAACTCCAGAAGCGGCCCCCTCAAGGCCATCTGGAGCAGACAACACAATGTTGCATTCACAGCGTGGCCAGACGTCTAATGTCTTACAATCTCAGCAGAATCAGCAGGATAGCGGCACGCCAAGGCCGTGATATCGACTAATTCTCCTAACACCTATCAAAGTCTCAGAAGCGCTGCGCCATTTCATCCAATGGGTACGTCTTTAGGTAATATCGGGGGTTAATTAGAAGCGCCGAGCGGAACAAAACGCAGACTCCGTGGCACCGAATAGATAGTAGAACTCTGCCAGGTATTTTTGAGACTGCCGGCCGATAGGTTCGCGACTCAAACAGTCAAATCCCGTGACACCAGATCTAACGTTTTATGAAGATACAAGGACCTATGAGAGCAGGGGTTCTAAAGTTGTGAGCAGATACAATTGTATCGGGCTTGCTGGTGCAGCAGGAGGAATATGC
>CAIXIX010000552.1 GCA_903919615.1 uncultured Chthonomonas sp. | reverse complement strand
CGATCGTGATTCCGCTGCGAGAATAAACAAAAAACGAGATCTGATCGCGATCGCGATCAGATCTCGTTTTTTGTTTATTCTCGCAGCGGAATCACGATCGCGATCCAATACGCGTTAGCTGCAAGACGAGAAGCTGCAGGTTTCCAATCGGGTCCCCTGTATAGAGCGAGTCTTCTTCTGTAACGCCACCTTTATTTGCCAAATCACAAAGCACAAGACGATCGAAAGCCCACTGCAAATCCTCGATATTGTACATTGCGCTCGCATTGAAAAGTTCTGAAGCTTTGAATGAAACCTGAGCGATCGAATTCTCCGAAGGTAAATCTGCTGCTATCTCCGCAGGCAGAAAACGGACATCCCTTGGTGAAATGCGTTTCTCAACCAGAAATTTGGCTTGCCACAACAACCTGAAGTGCCTGGTTAACAGTGATAGGAACCGGCCAGCAACAGCATGTGGCTTGGGATCGTGTCGGTGCAGCTCATTAAGTAGAGTTAGAGCGCGATCGGTTTGGCGTCGGCCGACGGCGTCAACACATTGAAACATTACATCCTCTGCCTGTGTTGATGTAACGGCTGCCACGTCCTCGGCTGTAATATTTGCACGTTCTCCCGTGTAGGCGACAAGCTTCAGTATCTCGAGCTCTAAGCTTCTCATTTCGCCACCTACTGCTGCGGATAGGTGATCGATAGCTTCTCGCGATACTCTCTTATCGCACGCATCAAATTGAGCGGCAATCCAATCGGATAGGGCCTCTGCCTTTAGTTCTTTACAGGAAACTAGCATTCCATGTTCACGCACAACAGCATCGAATTTAGTCGAAATCCCCGTTTTGCGCCTGGCCTCATCCTCCTGAGCGGATGCCACCAAAATCAGGGTTGAATTTGAGGGCAATGCCGAAACGCCTGCGCCGAGGCGATCGATTTCAGCCTGCTTGGCTTTGTCCCTCCACTGCTCCATGCCACGAACAAGCACAACTCGTCTTCGAGAACCGAACGGCGCCTGTGATGCACTCGCTAGCACCGAATCTGCCGCCGAATTATCCGCGTTTAATATGTCGAGATCGAAGTCTACGCAATCAGGATCTACCAGCGAGTTCAAAAGCGCCTGCTCCGCCTCTTTCTTGAGGGCATCCTCGTCGCCAAAGAGAAGATAGACTCGCGATGGCCCGTTATCGTACAGCCATTTCGCGTTGCCCGCGATATACTCAATCTCCATTCGGTTTATCCAGGATCACTGCACCAGTCTTAGCGCAACTGGAGGCCAGTTGACGCTTATCGGCGTCCGACATTTTTCTAAGCGCGTTTTCAAGTTGTATATTAGCTTGACGCGCTCGGTCGATATCAGCCCGTGTTGCGTTTTGCAATCCATAACAAAACGCCGCATGAAGGTTGGTGAGTGTTGTGAGAACAGCGGCAACTCCCCTTGTCTGTTCAGCGAGATCCCCGCTGCACGCATCTATGCTACTTGCGTACATGGTTGGAGTGAACGCCGGATTACGCCGAAATCCGTGTCTGGCCAGCTTCGAGCATGCCCGGTTATACTCATCGTTTATCAGGGCGTTGAGTTCAGGAAGCGGATCGTACTTACCTAAGTTGCGATGCTTTTTTCGAAGCCTGGATCCCAGTTCCGATTTCAATACAAAAACTGCCAGTCCAATTATCAACAGGGCCAACACTGGCGGCACCGGTCCGTGAGCTGTGAGCCATCGTAGAGGCGTTTCATGCTTTGTAACCGTATTATCAGATTCGGTATCTACACCGTTCGTGCCCTCGGTTGCATCAAATGGGACCCACCCGATATTAGTAAAATAGACCTCACACCATACGTGTTTGTGTTTTTCTTTAACAACGTAGCTGCGAGGCGAAACCTCGTCGCCAGCCACAAAACCAGAAGCAACTCGTGCTGGAATTCCGGCGTATCTGCACAGAACAGTCAGTGCAGCAGCATAACTGTCACAGTATCCCTGTTTGGTTTCAAACAGGAAAGAGGCTACGGCATCTCGATCGCGAGGCACGGCAGGCGCCTGTAAATTGTATCGACAGTCTTTGGAAATTGCATCTCGAATGGCTTCAACTTTGTCGTAATTAGTCAGCTTCCCCCGTGTTACCTCATCGGCATAGGATTGTAAGCGTTGGTTCCTTGGAAAACCCGGCGCATCTATCTGTAGGTAGTGGCTCTTGATAGCTGTGGAATATTCCGCAGGCGCGTTGCGAAGCCGGGCGGGGTCACTGCTCGGAACTTGAGACACGATTCTGTAGTCTGTTCCCTGCACAATAGGTGTTTCAGTAGCAAGTGAACCTGCGCGCGATTGATTTAATGTGAAGGAGGTTGTGGTAACCTTGGAGAAGGTGGCTGGTCCGTACAGGTGCGACATGGAACCGCCAAGCACATGCACATTAGTTTCCACTGAACTCGCGCCTTCGAGCTTACCATCGCCAATATCAAATGTCGTTGGATCGAACGAGTAGCTCTCCTGGCGAAATCCAGATCCAATAGCGTCTGATCCGTGATCGCCAGCAGTACCGGGATATACGGTAAATGCCGCGGGCCAGTGATCCTCAAATTTAACCCCTGCCCAATAGTCGTATGTCATTCCCCGCCAGAAACCAATGGGAGCGCTGGCATTAAACTGAATCAATTGGGTTTCCGTGCCTGAACGCGGTCCAGTGCCAATCTCCAACGACTTTTCTTCATCTACACGTATGCTTGGAGCGCTGGCATTCTGCTGGTTTTTATTTCTGTCGAAATCCGTTCGGGCCACGGGCAAAATTGCCTTGCCTACAACTTCAATTGGACCAGCGACTGCTGTGCCCAACATGATGCTGCCCAGGACACACGCAGCAACCGCAATTAGATCACCAGTGATGGGTCTGCTTGAATTTCCAGAGGTTTCCGAGTCTGTTTTACCCGACACATAACCACTGCGGAGCTGATTTTCGCGTACCATCACGAAAGTGGCAGACGATATGAATAGATAGAAGGCCCACCTTATCTCGTCATCTGCCGAGCCGGTGGCCATGATGCCTAGTAGCGCAAGCGCAGGTACGCATGCAAATAGAACTGCAGCATTACTAAGCAAGGTAAAGCATTGAAGGATCGCAATCCAAACAATTACAAGCTGAATTTGAAATGACCGAACTGTTCCGCCCGGTTCCGCTGGACCTGACCCGGATGGCGCACTTACCAGGGCCATATACATTACCACCAGAAAAACCATGAACATAGGCAATTGAAACTTGCGCACGTCCACACCGAGTTTTCTTAGCCAATAGCTCACCATGTACCCACAGATAATCAGGGCATTCAGCATGAATGCCTGCTTGACATCTGCCATCTGGTAAGTAGCGACGTACATTCCCGAGAACGAAACGAGACAGCCTGCTATATATAAAGCAGGGTCGGGAGCACGCAGATCACCGGTAGAGTAGTCCTGTGTATTCTGATTGAGGGTGATTTGGATTCTATTTGTTGGATTTGCCATCGTACCTGCCAGAAACGATTAACTAAATCTAGCTCAAACGTGCAAGCGAGAGGGTTGCTGCACTGCCCGCGGCTAAACTGTAAACAGGGATACCCGTGGATGCCAGCTCCCTTCCTGTCATTTCATGCGCAGATACCTGCCAGAACGGTATTGCGGCTTGAGTACTTGAATAGGATTCGGTATCGACCAGTACCGCAGACAGCAGGACTCCACACGCTATACAATGCTGAACCTGCTGTAACAGCTCAGCGTCCGGATGCAGGCACACGAGCACAATTGAGGTTCCGCGAGGTAGTGCACCAGCCGCAAGCTTCAGCAGTTCAGCTATCGACATCTTGTCCTGGGATTCAATCCTAGCGAGTGAATCCAGAACAACGAATAGATCATTTTCTCGTCTGGCAAGTGCAGGCGCCTGGATGTTGCCGGTATCCTTGTTGACGGTTATCAGCTCAACCTTTGCGCCAGTTCTCGCAGCGTCTCTTGCCGCAGTTGCCGCCAATTTGATCGCTGCCTCGAGACTGGTCCGAGGATCTGCACCTACAACCCCGCGTTGATGCGTATCGAGAACAATGCGCAAATTGACCGACTGTGTTTCTTCATACTCGATCACCGTCAGATTTCCGGTTCTTGCAGTTTGTCGCCAGTGGATGTGTCGCAATGGATCACCCGGAAGATATGAGCGCACGCCAGCCGGATCCACGCCAGCGCCCTGCAGTGCATTAGCCACTGCTTCATTCCAGCCATGTCTCTCTGCGCCAACCACATCAATCGGCTCGACCTGTGCAGGCACGGGGTAGACTACGATTTCGTCTTCCGACGGAACACTTCGCGTAAAGCTAAATACACCGAGTGGATCGACTGAGGCTAACTCATAGGATGCCGCGCCAAATACACCTCGCCGAAGGAAACGTAATCTACTAACGACACGGACACTCTCATGTCCCCGCACATTGAATACTGCCGGTTCGGATCCGCGACATTCACGAAAAGGCCCCGCCCGTTCGCGGATCGACACAAAAAATCGAGTAATGCGAGACCGATTCGTCACTATATAGGTGACTTCAACGGTTTCCCCCTCCCAAACAACGATTGGGATCTCACGTGTGACCTTAAGGCTCGATAGTGAGAAGAGACCGAATAGATAAGACACCATTGGCAGCGAAATTAGCATTGCTGCCATAAAATACAGGTGCGGCATATTCACGACGCCGCCCACCGCCATCAAGCAAAACGCTGCTACACCTAGTGCCACCCATTTGCTTATCTGCATCTGTTGTTCAGATATTCCCCAACATGAAAAATCACGTCGTCAGAAGATTGAGCCTCAATCGGCCGCAAGATTGATTACGGACTGGTGGGCACGGGCGTTGCGTCGAGCACGTCTTTCATACAGCTTGCAGGAGTGATTCCACGTAAGCGGTGCTCTGGCTTAACGACGATGCGATGTGTTAGAACCGAAGGAGCCAAGGCTCGGACATCATCTGGCAGCACCGCATCTCTCCCACACAATGCAGCCCGAGCCTGGCACGCGTGCAGCAGAGCAAGTGAAGCCCTGGGGCTTGCACCAAGCTGTACAGATTTATGATCTCGTGTGCCCTGGACGATGTCCAGGATATACCCGGTCACAAAATCCCTTATTCCAATAGAGGTAATCATTCGCTGAACTTCGATCAATTCGTGGGGTGTGACAACAGGACTAATCGCGTCTACCGAACGCGACTGGCGCTGCATGCTCAGAATTCTCATCTCCGCGTCTCGTTCTGGATACCCTATGGCAATGCGCGCAGCGAACCGATCAAGCTGCGCCTCTGGAAGTGGGTACGTGCCAGACATTTCAACGTTATTTTGTGTCGCTATGACGAAAAATGGTGACGGGAGCGGTCTCGCAACACCATCGATCGTTACCTGCCGTTCCTCCATGCACTCGAGCAGGGCGGCTTGTGACTTAGGGGTCGTACGGTTGATTTCGTCGGCAAGTACGATATTTGCGAACACTGGACCAGGCTTCACTTCAAACTCGCCAGTTTTTTGATTATATATGGATGACCCCGTGATATCCGAGGGCAGCAAGTCCGGAGTAAACTGAATTCGTTTGAACGACATTCCAAGCGATTTTGCTAGCGCTTTCGCGAGCGTCGTTTTTCCTACTCCCGGAATGTCCTCGATTAGCAGATGACCGTTCGAAAGCAGTACGGCTAAAGCAAGCTCGATGATTTCCGATTTGCCTACAATGGAGGTTTCGACAGCCTCTTTAACAGCTCTGCCTGTTTTCGCAACATCGTTAACGTCCACTCGTTCTCCCTCGCGCATATTAAGCTGTAAAACTGCCTGTGCCTGTCTTACGTACGTTCCTGTTATAACCACAAGTTGCGTCTAATATTCATTTAGACGGGAAACCGGGCTTATTTGGACCAGTATACCAGCGAGCTGTTTCATTGATCACTATTTAGTGTTTCTCACAATGAGTAAAGTTGCCTACAGACAACCGTGTTCTCGCCGCTAATCCATCGGATTTGGATATGCGCATCCTGGGCACGTGCTTCCGCTTGCAAATCGATCTGTCAAGGATGTATAATCAGTCTCTGCCCAGCGGAACCAGTGCCCGGCCGATTTGTATTTCGAATATGGCATCACCACTCTAAATGAATCGCTTTACTCCAATTTCCAGCGCAGACCAAGCCGATTCGATCACGGATCTGCTGCGAGCTGCCCCGACGGTCTCACCTGGTGATAGCATACAGCGATTCCTAGACATGCTCGGATATGCCCCGTTCGGAACTCTTCCAGTAATTGAACATGACAAGCTCATTGGCTACGTTTGCCTTGCCGAAGCGGTTGATCTACTGCGTATCGACGACCAGCATCTGCGGCAAACATCTCTTTATGCGCCGGTAACCACGTTGATGAACCGTGACGTTCATTCAATTCGACCTTCTATGTCGAGGTCGCAAGTGGAGCAACTTTTCCTGGTGGCTCGTACTGACCTTCTTGCGGTAACCGATGACTTCGGATACTATCTTGGATGTATTGCAGCACGAGACCTGCTTTTAGGAGCACACGTGCCTGTTCGGCTCCCGTCGCTAAGCGGTATGGCTACTCCGTTCGGCGTCTATCTGTCAGATGGTACGCTGCAGGCGGGAGCGAGCAACCTCGCGCTTGCAGCAGGTGGAGCGACAATTGGCGCGTGTATAACCCTGAGTATGGTTCTAATTCGTGTTTCATTAATCGGCTTGAGCCGAGTATTTCATCAAGATCTGACCGTTTACTCACTCGACTATGTTGCTCCCGACGGTGATTTCATTCGCGGATCGATCGCAGTTTCAATTCACCTTGCTACTACGGCGCTCTTCCTGATAATGATTCGCTGTTCCAGAATTGCCGGCTACCATGCAGCAGAACATCAGACCGTTCACGCAATAGAGCGAGGTGAGCCACTCGTTGCAGATGTCGTGGCCAGAATGCCGCGCCCTCACCCGCGCTGTGGCACTAATTTAATGGGTGGCGCAATTCTGTTTGTAAATTTGATGTCAATAGGCCGAGCGTTCAATTTTGATCAGGAGTCGGCTCCGCTCTTAGCCGCCGTGATCACAATGATGTTCTGGCGTAAGTTTGGAACGTTCCTTCAGGCGGTTCTTACCACCCGCCCTGCAAGCTATAAAGAGCTAATGAGCGGTATCAATGCGGCTGAATCACTTGCAACAAAGTATCGCAATTTTCCGCCTCACCGCACCAAAATAATTCGGCGAATATGGTGCAGCGGTATGCTCCAATCGCTCGCTGGAATGGCTCCGGCGATTGGTTTGTTAGCGTACCTGCTTGGCGACTGGATAAAATAATAGATCGACAGCGTGTCGAAGGAGTGCTTTCGGTGATAACTGATGAACTGACCGCAATTATACAGACTGCTATCGCAAACGCTTGCGGCGCAGGAGAATTTGCGCTCAACCTTGCGGATTTGACAATTAAGCTTGAAAAGCCTGCTAATAAACAGCATGGGGACTTTTCAAGCAATATTGCACTGACTCTAAAAAAACTCACAGGAATTGCAGATAGCCGCGAAATTGCCCACACCATAGTTAAGTTTCTGCCAACCAATAGTACTCTGCTTAATCGAGCTGAGGTGGCTGGCCCTGGTTTCTTAAATTTGTACTTGAATCCTGATTGGCTGCACAACACTCTCACAACCATCCAAGAGCTTAAAGCTGGATACGGCACTTCCACCGGAAGGGAAGGACAGAATATCCTGGTTGAATTCGTCAGCGCAAATCCGACGGGTCCGATCAGCGTTGTCAATGGTCGTGCTGCTGCACTTGGCGACGTTCTCTGCAACCTTTTCGTGTCGCAGGGAGCCAAAGTCGGCCGCGAATTTTACATTAATGATGCGTTGAACTCGCTGCAGTTGGAAAAATTTGCGTTTTCAGTCGCACTACGATACCTTCAGGAATTAGGTCATTCCGTCCTTGTGCCAGTGAGCGGTCCAGACGACAACGATGTAACGGAGCCTGGCACAGGCGAAACGTCTGCGGAGCCAACCCTTGAGTTTCCAAAGGATGGATATCGAGGAGAATATGTGCGTGATATTGCCCGCGACATTGTCATTGAGATAGGCGCCAAGTATGCCTATCCGCTTGCCCTCGGCGCTGAGGGCATGGCCTATTTTCGGGCTGCAACTCTGGAGAAGATGGTTGCAACACAGAGACGCGCTCTGGAAGCCTTTGGCATCAAATTTGACACTTGGTTCTATGAAAGCAGTCTCTATGAGTCCGGCGCGGTGGACCGCGCGATCAGGCTGCTTCGAGAAAGAAACATGGCGTATGAAAAAGACGGCGCACTGTGGCTGAGATCCTCTGAGTTCGGTGATGAGAAGGACCGAGTATTGGTTAGGTCAAATGAGAAGGCGACCTATGTTGCCGCCGACGCGGCCTACCATGATAATAAACTCACGCGCGGTTACAACCATCTCATCGACATCTGGGGGGCCGACCACCATGGTTATGTCGCAAGGTTAAAGGCAGGCGTAGCTGCTCTCGGGCACGATACTTCGCATCTTGAGATAGTGCTTACTCAGATGGTATCCCTGGTGCGTGACGGAGAGGCTGTCATTGGCGGAAAACGAAAGGGCGCCGTAATTGAACTAGAGCAGGATCTCATCGACGAAGTTGGACGCGACGCAGCGCGGTTCTACTTTTTGCTCAACTCGTATGAGACACCAGCGACGGTTGATGTCGAGCTTGCCAAGAAGCAGTCGATGGATAACCCGGTTTACTACGTCCAGTACGCACATGCCAGACTTTGCTCTATTATGCAAAAAGTCGCAGATGAACTAACAGTGATGTCTTCTGAAATCGATCTTTCGCTGTTGACGCATCCTGCGGAACTTGATGTTATGCGCAAGCTGGCTGACTATCCGGCGGAAGTAACTGTAGCCGCCGATCTTTATGCTCCGCACCGACTAACTCGCTACGCGATGGAAATTGCGGGGATACTAAATGTTTTCTATGAGAACTGTCGAGTAATTTCAGGCAAGGATGACCTTGTATCTCCAGAATTGAGTCGGGCCCGGCTTGAGCTAGTCTCTTCTGCCAGAATAGTGATTGCCAACCTGCTTGGCCTGCTTGGAGTATCCGCACCTCAGAAAATGTAGGCAAGATGGCTGCATTGACGCGGCCATCCAACTGTGTTAACATTGTGCCCATTAGTCAGGAGATTCAGCCGCATGTTTGCTCTCAACTTCTATGCAGAATACTACGAAGAAGTGCTCCGAAACGGCCGAAAATCGGTCACCATCCGGCTGGGGGATAAATCAGATAAATATGTGGCGGGAATGTTGGTGTGGGTTACCGTAGGGCCACGTTTCGGCAGACGGCAAAAGCTCTTCACGGCAATACTCGATCGAGTTGAGGTCAAGACTATCGACCAGCTATCGCCGCGTGAAATTCAGAAAGAAAATCCCGAATTTCGGACACCAGAAGACTTGGTCCAATTGATGCGTCGTATATATAGTGATGATATTTCTGTCGAAGACACTGTCACAGTGATTCACTTCTCACCTGTATCCGAGTACTGACCGAGGCTGCTCGGATTGAGCGAATAGAATGTGTTCAATTGCGCCTGCGACGAGAGCGGCAACTGATGCAAGTGAGCGACCACAATACAATGCGGTATGAATATGCAATTTAGAAAACCCGGTAACGTCCTTCTGGCGACAATCTCCGTAGGAATATGTTGTGGAGTTTGCCGAGCGGAGCCTCCGCGAACCTCGCAACAGCTGCATTCTGGCGGTACTTACACCGACAAAGCCGGTGCCAAACATCCATGGACCATAAACGATGCCCATACATTGCTATGGGACGGACAAGCATATCTGCCTGTAGGTGGCTCCTATTACGCTGCATCCCTTACTTCCTCGGTACCTGGAGCATGGGACCAGGATGCTGCCGCACTGGCGAGACTAAAGGCGAGCGGAATCCGGGACCTGATTGTAGTTCCCGATGGTTCATTAGCAGACGTATCGGACGCCAACCTACAACGACTGTTAGATTTTCTAGACTCTAATGAATTTCATTACGGTATCTCCTTTGGTAAAGGAGTTCCGGAACCGCTGCAGGGTACCGTTGTTAAGCCAGCGTCGTACAAAGGGCATGCAGATGCCTCGCTTACCGCGACATGGCAGACGCCATTCGCCGATACCGGTTTGACGTTCCTTGCAGAAGTTTCGACGAACCATTATGAGGTAGCCCGGTTTGGCACTTCATCGTTTGCGGATGGATCTCTTACAACTTCGGTAGAGGCACCGATTACTGCTGGCAAAGTCGTACCCTACTTATACCCGCACAAGTCGATCCCGAGTGGCACCCCAGGTTCTATTCCAGATATATGGTCTGGCTACGATGGATATCGAGACAGGCTTCTCTCGCTCTTTGCGAAAGTTAAGCTAGGAAAAGGTTTTCGATTCTTTGTTGATCCTCTTGGCGACCAGCTTAGCCTTTCTGATGAGATAGACTATCTGGTTCCAGACTCACGAGCGTTTCTGCTTGAGTGGGAAAGTTACATACGCACGACTTATCCGAACACTGAAGATGCGTTCAGGGCTTGGGGACTTGAGGACGCAGCGGTGCTAACTCCTGCCGAGCTTGCACGGCTGAAGCCATTATGGTCGAATGATGTAGATATCTTCTACTTCTATGATCCTGCACGAAACAAAATGATGCGGTTGGCCGATGCACTGCAGACGCGTTGGTGGGCTGATTTTATAAACTTTCGGACACGCAGTCTTCAGTATTATATGAACGGCATTTCTGATGTTCTCAAGCGGCAGGTTGCGAATGTTCCCGTTGTTTACAACTGGACGATGAACCACCCACTGTTCATAAATATGTCGCATTCGGGTTTTGACGGACTTGGCTTTACCGCAAACCGCAGAGGCGACCGCCTCGCTGGCCGAATAGGATTGCCTGCCGTTTCTGCTGCAGATCAGGCGGCCCACACTATGTGGTGTATTGAGACGTCAGCCAGGCCTGAGTATGAATCTACGACTTCCATGCAAGCCGGTGACATCCCCTATTCAACCTCAGGAAGTGTGAATGCTGAAATTACAGATCTGAGGCGCCTGGGGATAAAGGGATTCTTTCCAGGCGGATTCAGAACAAGCCAGGCACAGCCAGGAGTTGATTGGTTCAAGAATCCAGCCAGTCTGGCGTGGCTCCGTGACGCAGGTTCATCATTTCAGAGCGATACGCGCGCTCCGGACTACTTACCCCTTAGCCTGCCTTTTCCCATTGATGATCCTGGCCCCGCGGTAATAGGACCGATAGGTACTACGGGTGTAAACTGGACCCCAAGGTTTGTCTCTGGTGAATTCGTCGATTGGTGGCCAACCCTAGTGGGATACACTATTCACGCGACTGCAGGGCACCCGGCAGAAACAGCCTTGAGTTGCCTGACCGCGGGTAAAGAAAAGAAGGATATTAAGTTTGTTGCTGTAGCGCCAAAACTGATTTCGGTACGGACAGTAACAGGTGCGCCCGTTCCCGTAAAACTGTTTCAAACCAATAAGAGCCTCTTTTCAGTAACGTTTCCGGATAAAAACCCTTTGATCTTCACGATTGGGGATCAGCCTGCAATAACTCCAGTTGATGCTGCTGATGATGCTATAAAGCAACTGCAGGGCCTTGCCATATATACACGTACAGTAAAATCTCAGGCTTCAGAAGCGGCAAGAGTTGCGAT
>CAIXIX010000551.1 GCA_903919615.1 uncultured Chthonomonas sp. | reverse complement strand
CCAGCACGCACGCCGATAACAAATCACACATAAAACCCAAGAAATATCATTTCATCATTCCAGCAACAGCGCATGAACCAGCATGTCAACCACCGTTGCCCGTCCCGATACTTCAGATACACTTGCCGGCTCGGGGTCGGAAGTTCTGTGGTATGCGAACCAGGAGATCGTTTCCAGGATAAGGCGCGCGGCTGAACGTGTGTCCGGCACATTGCGCACCAGTCCCTGCCCAATGCGGATATTCAGGTATTCGGTCAATTCACGAATCAATTCGCGTCGAACACCGTAAAAAAGCTCGAACAGCTCTGGCCAATCGTGAGCAGAGGCTTCGATCATTCCGATCCCTCGGTGCTTCAAATGGATCGCATCATACAGCCGGGAGAACAGCTCAGTTAGTTCTGCCTCAATCGCACTTTCACCAGCGGCCCCCATACCGGCCTTTTCCAACCCTAGTGGGCTAAACTCTGCAGCTATGCGCGAGAGGATCTGCTGATGCGAAGGCGCTGGCACCGGCAACCGCTCTGGGTCGATCTGAGGGTCTCTTCCGAAAGCACGCTGTAGAGCGATGTCGAAGAGCGCTTCCTTGCTCTCCACATAGAGGTAGACCGTGCCCGGAGCCACGCCCATCTCGTGGGCAATATCGGCCACCTGCGCGCGCCGATACCCAACCCGCATGAACACCTTTATGGCGGCTTCAATGAGCATATCAATACGCTCTGCTGCAGATTTTCTTCTCATATTGATCATTATATACTGAATGAGTCATTCAGTCAATATTACGAGTCAACACCTGAGAACATTTTATTCATTATGAAATCTCTATTGCATCGCGATGAGATCGACATCTACTTCAAGAATAGGTACAGTCTAATAGATGTATCAGGCCAAGAGAATTGAATCGAGATTGCATGCGCAAGGCGACAAGTTCGTCCCGATACCGGGTTCGCTGGGTGCGCCTGACCGTGCGAGGGAGTCAAGCACGTAGGGCTAAAACCGAAAACCGGTTACACTGCGCCCGCACGACGAATGAGCGAATAAGGGCAGAGGGCTAAACCGTTGTTGTTCAATTACCGCTTTACCTCATTACCCCATTACCTGTCTTCAGCCCTATCTGTTTTCGGCATCGCGTTCCTCGCTGCATCAGCAGCGTGTCCAGCGCAGCCTGTTCGCCAGCATAACGCGTGGACTCCCATCGGCCTATCAGGCGGCGGCGGACTCTATACGCCCGCCATCTCCCCGGCAGACCCCAAACGCATGATGGTGAATTGCGATATGAGCGCCGCCTACATCACTGCGGATGGCGGAATGCACTGGACCATGATTAGCGAACTTGAACTTCACTCCAACACACGCTGCCGCCCAGCATTTCACCCAACGGATCCCCTTACCATCTATGCTGCAGACGGCGGTGCTGGTATTAAGGTGACTCACGACGGAGGAACGCACTGGAAGCAGATTGGCGATCTGCCGGGTGACCTGCGTGGGGAGATCGCCATCGATCCTGAGAACCCGAACTCCATGCTGGCGGGTACGGGAACAGGTATCTTCCGATCCAGGGATACTGGAACAACGTGGACAAAATGCGACGGTCCAACCGGCGAGCCGCTCTCATTCCATTTCGACCAGACAACCGCGCCGGACAACCGCACCTGCTATCTGGCGACGACGGAAGGCATCTGGCGATCCACGGATAGCGGGAAGACCTGGGCACGAAAGATGGCGGGATTGCCGGCGGCCGACATTCTGGACTTTGCTGCCGGCTCCAACGCTAAGAACCACCTCGTCATGCTCTATTGCACTGTGCCATCAAAAGCTAATAATGGAAAGTTCACAGGCGGCGTCTTTAGCTCCATCGACCGCGGGGAGACGTGGCAGTCTGCGCTTGGAACCGGATTAAATGTCGAGACCAAAGCTTTTGATGAATGGGCGATGGGGCCGATCGCCCAGTACCAGCATGTGCTCACGACGAACGCACAGCCGGAAACGGTATACGCATTCAACTCGAACACCGGCATTCCACCGCCGCACCATGCAACGGTCTTTCGTTCGGACGATGCTGGTAAGCATTGGAAATCTACATTTCAAGCCGATCCAAGATTTCCCGGCGATAATGTCGAGCCCGATTACCAGTTGGTGGGTGACGGACAGTACTATCAGGGAATACCGTCCGTTGCAATCGATGCCAACGATCCTGAACGCTTGATGGTTGTGGATACGGGGATCTACGTAACTGCGAACGGTGGGAAGAACTGGCAATGCGGCCATACACAACGCGCGCCGGATGGACACAGTTGGCTCTGCAACGGCCTGGTTATCACGACCACATGGAACTACTACATCGATCCATTCGATGCGAACCGACACTACATTGCCTATACCGATCTGGGGTTTGCTCGCTCGACGAATGCCGGCAGCACCTGGATGTGGTGGGCGCAGCAGGGCCGTGCGCCATGGAACAACACCTGTTATCAACTTGCATTCGATCCGCAGACGACAGGTCTGGTATGGGGCGCGTTTTCAAATACGCACGATATCCCCAATGCAAATATCATCTACGGCGGTCACCGGAGCACCTATCCGGGTGGCGTGTGCGTGAGCACAGACCATTGTGTCACGTGGACGAAGTCAAACGCGGGGCTGCCGGCGCTGGCGGTAACTTCGATCGTCCTGGATCCGCGCAGTGCGAAGGGTACACGAACGCTCTACGCTGGCCTGTTTGGCGCTGGGGTTTACAAATCGACCGACAACGGCCAGACCTGGATTGCCCGTAACGTGGGCGTCGGCTCTGCCGATAACAAGCGGATTTGTCAGCTCTCCATTCAGCCGGACGGGACCCTCTACGCGCTCGTTACTGCATTGCGGCAAAACAACAAATTCGTCTCCGAGGGAGTAGGGCTCTACAGATCGACAGATGGAGCAGAACACTGGAGTTTAGTCAACGCCAGCCAACAGCTGTTCTGGCCGAAAGGCTTTACGGTCGATCCTAAAGATGGTAAGTCCATCTACATCAGCGCCTGCAATGCGAACGGTCAGGAGCAGTCTGGCCTCTACCACAGCGCAGATGGCGGCGCGACCTGGAAGCTCTTAACAAGAAAGGGTCCCGAGCATTTCGGGGCGTTCCTTAGCCCAACACATCCGGGTTGGATCTACATGACGCTCACCGAAGGCGCACCTACGTCTGGCCTGTGGCTGAGCAAAGATCATGGTACATCCTGGTCGCCAATTACGGCGTTTCCCTTTGCCAACGCCCAGCGCATCACCTTCGACCCCGCCAACCCAAACCGGATCTATGTAACCACGTTCGGCGGCTCCGTATGGACCGGCCCAGCGGACTAATTTGCGCACCGCTCGCAAAACTGGAGCCCGCGCGTCCCCACGCGGCAAACTCCGTATGGCTTGCACCGAACGCAATACTGGAGCCCGCCTGTCCCCAGGCGGAAACTGAGATGCACGCCGTGAACACCGAACGCAAAACTGGTGCCCGCCTGTCCCCACGCGGAAACTGAACTGCACGCCGTGAACATCGAACGCAAAACTGGTGCCCGCGCGTCCCCGCGCGGAAACTGAACTGCACGCCGTGAACATCGAACGCAAAACTGGAGCCCGCCTGTCCCCACGCGGAAACTGAACTGCACGCCGCGAACATCGAACGAAAACTGGAGCCCGCCTGTCCCCGCGCGGCAAACTGAATTGCACGCCGCGAACACCGCTCCGCAAAACTGGAGCCCGCCTGTCCCCAAGCGACGAGCTG
>CAIXIX010000550.1 GCA_903919615.1 uncultured Chthonomonas sp. | reverse complement strand
TTCGCTGCCACCGTAGTAAACCCAGTACTTGCCATCGTGAAGTGTTAGCCCGTTAAAGAAAATACAGTCCGCAAAGCTCGATAGCGCTGCGTTCGAATCGTTCACATCGAAACCATTTTCATACGGATAGATCGCTTCTGCAAACAATGGCGATCGCGGCAGCCACGCTTTCGGTTTAGTGATATCTTGTTTTGAAAGGAGCACTTCGCCGACGGCATAGAAATGGCCGGTATGGTTGCCTCCGGTGAACAGAAGAATATCATCGGGGCGTTGCGGATTGTGCTCTGCCAGCGCAAAGCAGCCCTCTCCCCCCGGCCACCGGTTTTCGGCAGGTATATCGAACGATTCCCAGTGAATCAGATCTGGAGATCTGGCGATAATGCCGTCATTGATGTACATCACAAACTGACCATCTATCCGAACTGCATCGTTAGTTGGAGACTGGATCACAACGCCATTGCGGTGGATTCGTTTTGCTTCAGGAAACACGATGCCGTGTTTCTCCCAGTGCAAGAGGTCGGTCGACGTAGCAAGATAGGTCCCATTTTGAGAGGTGTCGTCCATTCGCTCCCACAGCCACTGATTGCAAAACAGATAGTAGACACCCTCATGCCGCACGATGTTTACGTCTTCGTAGCTGTACTGCCTGTCCTTGCCTGTGCGGAAGAAAGGGCTGCAGTCGCGACGTCGATCAAACACGACCCCATCACGGCTTATGGCGACACCGATATCGCAGATATAGTCGACCGTCGTATCCTGGCTGATATCGATAGGCCGTTCGCCGCGGTATACGTAGTAGAAAAGGTCGTTATGCCTCACAATGCTGCCGTTGTGAACCCCGCCATCGTATCTACCGCAGTCCCAGGCGCCTGGCTCCGGCGCAAAAACCGGGTTGTTCGGGTACTTAGCAAAGGGACCAATCGCCCATGGATTCTGTGAAAATGTATCCATCTGTTCCGGCAGATCCAGGGCAAAATCGCCCCACCACCGGTCTTTATTGAACGAATAGTGACGCCAGGCCTTCTCTCTATCAGGATTAGGAAATTGCCATGCAAACACACCTTCGATGCTCATGATTGCTTCCACGCTTTCATATAGTCTGCCTAGCTGTTCAACTCAACATTACGGATCTCGCCTGTGCTTGACGTATCCAGGCCTCCTAGAATAGCTAGCTGCTGTCTTACCCATCGATGCTGCAACGTTGCAAAGAGCTGCTTAACTGGTTCATGCTCCATCTGACGCTCACGAATGGCTAGCTCATATTTTATGGTGCCGAGACTTATGAAACCAAGGCCATAGGAAGCTGCAATGGCGGCGGTCGACATGCCCGCATCCGCCTGACCGGCCGCGACACTACATGCAACCTGCTGGTGCGAACTAACAGTAATCTCATAACCGGAGATTGCGGCGGCATCTATACCGCAAGCGCTCAGAGTGTTGTCTAGCAGCAGTCTCGCACCTGATCCGGATTCCCTGTTCACAATGAGCGTTCCAGGTCGCGCAAGGTCACTAACTCCATGTATCGACTTAGGGTTCCCCGCAGCAACAACAAGTCCCTCTTCCCACGATCCGAGGCTTACGAGCAGCATTTTCTCATCGGGGATCAGTCTCCGAACGAACACCTCATTGCCGTTGCCAGTTTCGAGTTCCTGCAGGTGAACACCAGCGACGTGAACCTCACCGGCTCCCAACATCTCGAGGCCCCTAACACTGTTCGCATGAAGCCAATGGACCCGTAATCCGGGGTTCCACCTCTCAGCAGCACGAGTCCACATCGAAATTACGGGCGTGCAGCCAGCAATAATAACTGTTCTGTATGGCGTCTCATCGTCATCCGTTAGTTCGATCTTAAGGTGATTGCTTCCTGGCTGGCGCGATGCAATCCCATCGACTGGCGCCATCTCCATTCGGTATGCATTGTCTGCTGTGAGCGGATGCGCGACTAACCTTTCGCCTACGGATGCAATGGCAACGGGAATGCTGACACCGAAGGGAAAATCTCGACTGCATTCAATTCGTAACTCTTTATGGTCGTCCGGAAGCCAGAATAGCTCCTCTACCGAACAACCAAGTGCGCGGGCCAATTTGAGAGCAACAGACGCCGAAGGCGAATAGAGGTCCGCCTCAATGCCACCAATGGTCTGCCGCGTTATTCCCGCTGCTGCAGCAAGGTCCTGCTGGCTCAGCTTAAGGCGATGCCTCACCGCCTTAAGCTGATTTCGTAAATCTGGTCCTTCGCGCACAGTTCGCTCCAGTTCTAATCCGAAATGCAAGAATTTCGCACATTATGGTAGAATTGCTTGCACGCAATAAACGACTTTCGTTGTACGGCATCCACATAGGCCGAGGTCATCACCGATGCGACAGACAAATCACAATGCCTTCACCCTCATTGAGCTACTCGTTGTAATCGCGATAATCGCAATTCTGGCTGCCATCGTCTTTCCCGTATTCGCCCAGGCACGTGAAAAGGCACGCGAAACCGCCTGTATCAGCAATCAGCGGCAGATGGCGCTGGCGCTGGCCATGTACCGATCGGATTACGACGAAGTTAATTGCCGATATCGATTTTGCGATCCTGCATATGCCTCTGATCCGCTCTGTTTTAAACTTGCAACAGCAACGATCTACACCGGACCGTTCGAAACCTGGTGGGCGCCATACGACAACAGCATCTCATCAGAACCTGCGTCATTGCTAATGACCTATAATGGCCCTAAAGCAGGATTTCTGCAGCCGTATGTTAAGAACCTGCAGATCTTTCGCTGTCCATCCTATGCAAAGGGGCAGGTCGGGTACGCAATGAGCTACATTTACAATGGACCAATGGGTGAACCTGACGCATTTGTAGTTAACCCATCAGTCTATTTCGTTTGGGATCATGCCAAGACTCCCGGGTGCGCCAATACAGGCAGCATGGGAGAAGCCAATCCGCCAGGCTCGGGGAACGGTTCTCCCAATACCCCAGGCATGCGCGGGCCGTTCCCCCTGGAGCAAGACACAACGCACACGCACTACCCTGCGAGACACATCAATGGGTTTGTGGGACTGCGCTATGACGGAAGCGCCAAATTCCGAAATTTCTCTAACCTCAATACCACGACCACGAGCAAGGACTTCATCGCAGACGTCGAACCTTAGCTTCCAGGACCCGTCCTCGATCCAGATAGTCAGAGCGAATTACTCGTCTGATTTGGCGTCTGAACAGACGGCCAGCCGTCCGCGCCCCAGTTAAGCTCTCTTACCTGCAATCTCGGTAAGCCATTATTTTGTGCATCGTAAGCATGGTACACGATCTGGTCGACACCCGCGGCATTGCGACAGATACAGCAGTGCCCGGGTCCCTTCCATCTTTCGTCCGGGAAGAGTATCTGCGTTCCACCACCCTCAAGCATGCGTTTTCCGGATAAGTCAACAAAGGGACCCAAAATGGATCGCGATCTGCCAACTCGTACGTTATAAGTGCTGTTTGCTCCGCGGCAGCAAAAATCGTATGAAGCAAACAGGTAATACCAGCCACCGCGATACTGGAGGAAAGGGGCCTCGATCGACCCCTGAATTTCAGGAGTGTTCGGACGCGAGGCCAGTGCGATTGGATGCTCGGCATCTAATGGTTTTAGTGATTTGGAATCGAGTTTAAAGAGCTTGATTCCGCTCCAGAAACTGCCTGCAGCCAAAAACGGAGAACCATTGGCATCGATGGTGAAATTGGGGTCAATCGCGTTCCAGTTGTCACCACGGTGCGTTTGGACCACTATGCCATGATCGTCCCAATGGTAATTGCGAGAGCTTGGATCCAGGGACTTCGAAATTGCAAGTCCGATGGCGCTTTCGTTCTTTCCAAATCGAGAGATCGCGTAGAACATGAGCCACTTGTCGTGATAGCGCGCGATATTCGGCGCCCACACATTCCCATTCCACGTGGCATCAAAGTCCATACCCCATTGTTGAGGAGATGGAAATACTTTTGGAACTGGCTCCCACTCACGCAGATCTTTGGACCGCGAAGCTGGGATGCCGGGCCCGGTTGTGTAGAGGTAGTACTGTTTTCCGTCGTACGCCATCGTTGGGTCATGAGCCGCAGGGCCAGCGAATTGCAACTGAGGAGCCGACACCATCAAAACGTTTTTCTGG
>CAIXIX010000549.1 GCA_903919615.1 uncultured Chthonomonas sp. | reverse complement strand
GCCTTGGAATTGACGACCCGGAAGTATTTGCTGGCTTCCACAAAGGGCTGAACCTGCTCACTCGAGAAGATGCGACGGCAAATGAAATACTTGGTGAGTGCCTGGCAGTCGGTGAACTCAACTACAGGGTTATGGGACTACTGGACACTGCAAACACGGGAGCGTATGGCAACCCGATCCCAACTGCTGTTCGTGTTGCGCCGCTGAAAGGCAAAGCGATCCTCGTATCAGGACACGACCTGAAAGATCTTGCTAATCTTCTGGCGCAGACCCAGGGCAGGGGCATAAATGTCTACACTCACGGAGAGATGCTGCCTGCACATGGTTACCCTGCCCTCAAAGCTTATCCGCATCTTGTTGGTAACTACGGCGGCGCTTGGCAGCATCAGGCCGATGAGTTCGATGAGTTTCCAGGCGCCATATTAATGACGACAAACTGCATACAGAAGCCACGCGAAACGTACATCGAACGCATCTTCACGTGTGGCCACGTTGCTTGGCCCGGCGTGAAACACATCGGCGATGGCGACTTCAGTGCGGTTATCGAAGCAGCGCTTGCTTCGCCTGGCTTTACTGAGGACGGCGACGATGCTGCCGTATCGGTTGGCTTTGGGCACAACGCCGTTCTGGGAGTTGCAGAGACTGTCATCTCCGCAGTAAAATCCGGCGCGATTAAGCACTTTTTCCTGATTGGTGGCTGTGATGGTGCGAAGCCTGGCCGAAACTACTTCGAGCAGTTTGCGGATTCCGTGCCAGACGACTGTGTCATATTAACTCTTGGATGTGGCAAATATCGGTTTGTAAAGAAGGACTATGGGACAATAGGTGGACTGCCAAGACTTCTGGATATCGGGCAATGTAACGACAGTTACTCTGCTATACAGATCGCTCTGGCTCTCGCAGGCGCATTCAACTGCGGAGTTAATGACCTGCCATTGTCGCTGATCATCTCGTGGTATGAGCAGAAGGCAGTTGCCGTACTCCTGACACTTCTAGCTCTTGGTGTGAAGAACATCCGGCTCGGTCCATCACTCCCGGCATTTGTCACCGCGGGCATGCTGAGCATACTCGTCGAGAACTTCAATCTAATGCCAATCGGCAATGTTGAATCCGATCTGGCGGCATGTCTAAACTGATACACGCAATTAATTGACTGTTTTTGGCGGTGAGGGCGATTGGCTCTCATCGCCTTTTTCATTTATGGGCTTGTTCTGGTCACGCCCTATACTTTTGCGGCATTGTGACGATAATCTATATGGAACGTTGAAATTTATCTGATTGGAAGGTAAGGCCGGACGCGACGTCCAAAGTAGCGGTGCAACACACCAAAAGCGAACCACATCCGACCGAAGGTTACAGAGGCCAGTAGTAGGTACTCTGGAGAACTATAGATGCCGCTAACATCGCAACAGTTAAGCACATATAATAGCGAAGGATTTCTGATCGTACCAGACCTGTTCAAACTGACGGAGTTTGAGCCCGTAATAGACGAGATCAACCAGCTCGTGGATGATCTCGCAAATCGACTCTTCAAGGCTGGCCGCATTACAAATCGGCATGAATCTGCCGGATTCGCAACACGTCTGGCGCTTCTCGAAAAGGAGTATCCCGGGGCTGCCGTGCTGATACATATCGGCGGCATACTCGGCCCGGCGCTAGCACGGATATGGAGCTCTCCTCAGCTGCTGGACGTAGTGGAGCAGATGATTGGGCCCGAAATTGCCGGACATCCAGTCTGGAACCTGCGCTCCAAGACGCCATTCAACCCTCTGGTAACTGTTCCCTGGCATCAGGACACGGCCTACCTTGCTGAGGGATGCCATACAACACTGCAGCCAACGGCCTGGATTCCACCGGTGAACGCGGACAGCGTTAATGGCACTCTGCAGGTTATACGAGGGGGCCATAAGTGCGGTTGCGTGCTGCCACATCATCTCGAAAGCCAGGTCCGCAGTAAGGCATCCTGGTACCTGTATATTGCTGAAGAGGACCTGCCCGAAGGTGAGGTTGTAACCTGTGAAATGCCTGTGGGATCGGTCCTTTTCATTAACCAGCTGATTCCACATCGCAGCACCGAGAACCTGTCGAAACACGTCCGTTGGAGCGTCGATCTTCGATGGCAGCGTCCCGATCAGGCCTCTGGTTTCGAAGGCATCAAAGACTGTATCCTGATGCGTACAGAAGGTAAGCCGCATTGCGATATCGAGTGGACCCAATGGGCGAAGCAAAACCGGATTGCGGATGCGATGTTGGATACCGCGGAACCCCAATCGGATGAGTTCAATTCGATGGTCTCTGGCCCGTGGATGGAGCGATGGCAAGGGAAATGAGCACGAAAACGTGGTTGGTCGGCTCTGGGCGCTTTCAACTAACGATGCCAGGATACCATCGCTTGGCATTGTCGCGATAGACTTTGTCCAAGATATCGGCAGGAAGGTTCAGCGCTGGCAACTCCCGATCACGAAGCGTAACGGCGCCCTCAGATTCCAAATATGCAGAATAATCTGAGTACTCCTTGGTAATGTACTTCATCGTATTTGCCATCTGCTCCGGTGACTTTGCAGATGCCAGTTCCCATGTTCCGCAATCAATGCCAAATAGAATGCGGTCCTGATAATTATTGAAGAACTCCCTGACTAACGAAACATCCTGTGTCGCCAGGTCATACAATCTTGCCGACACATCTACTGCAAAATTCGGATACTTGTCGAACCGCCTGGCCACCTCATTTACATCGTGCTCCAAGCTTCCCAAATGCGCGCCAACGACCCGGAGATTCGGATGACGTGCGATGACATTGTCCCGCGCATCCATCAACTGTCGATGTGTCGGCATATCCGTACGCCCATATAGATGCCACTCAAGATTCTTACTGTAGTATCCATAATGAACGGAACTGGGATCTAGAGGCAGCCAGCCATCCAACGGATCGGCGATGTGCATGAGAAGCGTCTTTCCCTGAGCCTCAATAAAACGGACGATTGGCTCAAGAATCGGATCGTCCACCAGCACATGGTCACCTGAAGGGTTGCGCAGCCCCATCCCAACGTTCTTCCAGATTTTGCACGCAATTGCGCCATCCCGAAAGTCGCGCTCCAACCCCTCGATAACTCTTTTGATATAATCTGCGTCTTCAAACTTGGGTAGGTCAAAAGAAGTACACCAGGCAAATCGATCCGGATAACAATGAGCAAGGTTTCGGTACACATCTGCCTGATCGCGCCATTTTCCGTCCGCATCCTCAGCAACACAGATGTTCATCATCTTTAGGTCGAGGCTCTCAAGCAGCGATCTCGAAATGTCCGTGTCACCCATGTAATGCATGTGAACATCGATGCGAGTGTTGGGCGTCATTTGCTACCTCAATTACCTCACCTGAAGTGACCATTAATTGACCAAGTTAGTGATCGAAACTAATGAAAAGAGAATTCTCTCGATCTCTGAAATCAAGTGAATTCTCTTTTCGTGTTCACGCAACGCTAACTAAAGAAGCTGGATCGTCCAACTAGCTTAATCGAGCGATTTGATTCTGACGGACCTAAACAGGGTTTTGGAATTGGGATCGTGTCCCTGCAGAGCGATCTCGCCGCGATCTATGGATCGCTGAGTGTGATTACTAGGCGGCTGCCAACCCTCTGGCTGGGTCCAATCACAGGTTGTCTTTCCATTTATCTTGAGGATCACATGCTTGTCCTCAACGATGATGTCGTACGAGTACCATTCGCCAGTGTTTACCGGAGATACATCAATTACGTCTTCAACATCATAAAGACCGCCTGTCTTCTTATAGTCGCCATGCGTCTCGTTGACCTGACACTCAAAGCCCTTCTCAGGCCAGGCATTCTCAAGAAACTCAGTATGAAAGTAGATGCCGCTGTTGGCCTCCGGAAAGGTCATCAGCTCGGCTTTCAGATGGAAATTCTTCCAGTTGTGATTGTGAATTGGCCCAGAGTAGTACAGGTGCGAGCGCTTTCCATGTATCACTAGATTGCCATCTTCGACGAAAAAGGTTTCGGGATTCTCAGAGGGCTTCCAACCGGTTAGGTCCTTGCCATTAAACAGCTCGTAGAATCCATCGCTATCCGGCTCCTGCGACGGCCAATCATCATCAGCCTTCAGTGTGGCTACTGCAACATACGCTGCTGTTGCAAACATCAAAAACAACGGGCTCATCTGCACTCCTGTGTTGAAATAGCTTACGGTCCAGAGGTCTGCCGTTGCCGCAGGTAAGGACCTTAACTCACATTAGTTTATCAGCGAGATATCAAATAACCTTCCTGAGTCAACGTACTAATGTCTCTCCGCTTCGAGTTTGCGGAACACTACAAACTGCACGGAGCCACAAATCTGGTGTTTGCTATCGCAATATTCACTCTCAGTCTATGTGGCGGGTTGGCGCATGTAGATCGACATGGTCCCGAACTCTTTAAATCCGATTCGTCGGTAGACTGGATTACCCATAGGTGACGCTTGCAGTACAACTACCCTGTACCCACACTGCTTGGCAACCAGCAGGAGACCGGACGTGACCACCGCGCCAAGACCATGGTTCCTGGCTTCTGGCAGAGTTGCTACGCAATAAATTCCTGCAACGTCATCGAATCGGGTCAGCATAGAACAAGCAGATGGCACACCGTCCAGTTCAGCCAGAAAGAGGCGAATTACGGATGAGCGGTCTAATCCGTAGCAACCGGCTAACGAACTGAAGAGATTTGCTACTTCATAAGGGAGTTCATATCCGCGAGCAAGAACGTCGGTCCACGTGACTAGGTCCTCATCATTAAGTACTTCTCGGAAAGTGATCCCTCGCGGTATCGGTATAGATGTGTTGGCGTTAAGGTCAATCGCCATACCTGCCATATCGCCAACATGCGAAAGGCCAGCCGAGATCAGCAACTCAGGTAGGTTTTCAGGGGTCGCGTTTGTTCCCAGTATCCAGAAAGCAGGCAGGTTATTCTCGATAATTGGCGACAGCGCCGACTGCACTCCAGAATGGGCAGTATCCTCACTAAATGCGCCGCCCCAGATCATATTGGCGAAAGGGTGCTGCAAGCCGGAGACCAGGCGACACAGGCCTGGCTCTTCATAATAGGACGCCTCAGGGATGTTTCGCATCATCCGAAGCATATCTCCGAAATTGGTATCTATGGTCTTAGCAAACTCTTGAGCCGAAAAGTCCTGGAACCTGCTTGTCATATTAATTCCCCTGTCCCAAGCGAAAAAGCCGTATCACAAAGCCAACCTGCACATGTTTTAGGTTGGGCGACTGAATCCCCATTCTAATTAAATGCCGATTAGCCCGCTCAATTTACCTCAGATCTCAGCGCTGTATTTAAAATATCCGACACGTCGGCGAAGCGAATTGACCGATAGCTCACACTCCCGCGGACGGGTCATCGCCTTGGGAAAGACGCTTCGGATTATGGAATTGGCACTCTCAGAGAATTAAAGGGCAACGATACCTACCAAAATAAACGCAATGCTGCACCCAATTTCACATGGGCGCAGCACTACTTTTCGATGCCTGTTAGTAAGGCAGTTTTTTGTCAATAATAACGCGCTTGTCGCGATTGGAAATATCCCACATCGTCGTGTAGACAGTTCGGGCTACGAGCTGCATCTTATTGAAATCAATTTTCGATACTTCGTCCGTAAGCTGATGATAGTCCTCATGGACGCCATCAAAGTAGAAGATGATCGGCACGCCCCTAGCCGCATAGTTGTAGTGGTCGCTTCGGAAGAAGAACCGATTGGGATCTTTTGGATCGTCGTAGCGATAGTTGAACTGCAGCTTCAGGTAATTCTCATTGACCCTTTCACTGATCGCTCTCAGCTCCGTGCTCATCATTCCTGACCCTATCACGTAGATCTCGTTTGGGCCCGAGAGCTCTTTGTCTGCCGGTTTATCATCATCGGCAGCCTTGCTGCGGCCAATCATATCGATATTTAGCTGTGTGACAATCTGCTTCAGAGGAATAGTGGGATAGGTCGTGAAATAGTGAGAGCCCCACAGTCCCCTCTCCTCACCGCAGTGCCACACAAACAGTGTCGACCGGCGTGGTTTGACCTTTGCTTTCGAAAGCGCCTCCGCCATCGCGATTAGGGCTGTGGTACCAGAACCATCGTCATCGGCTCCGTTGTAGACACTGTCGCCATTCACTGGCGTTGCCGCGAGGCCAAGGTGGTCGTAGTGCGCTCCAAAAGCCACGTACTCGTTCCTCAGTACGGGATCGCTGCCCTCAAACTTGGCAACGACATTGCGAACCATGCTCCTGACGCTTGTAAATTCGAGATTGAAGGCCAGCTTCTTACTGAGAGATAGCTCAAAGGAAGGAACAGGGCGATTCGCTGCAAACGCTTTAAAAATCTCACCGCTGCTTGTCTGTTCACCACTAAATATCGCCTCTGCAACGGAAGGTTTTACGTAGAACGAGGGCAAGCGTGAGTCTGGCTTGGACTTGAACCGCTCCATGAACTGGCCATCAGAGCTGTGTCCAGCCATCAAACCGTCCCAGGACGCAAGGTTTTCGGGACGCACAAGGTAAATCAGTCCAACGGCGCCGCGCTTAATTGCATAGTCGAACGGGTTTGCCCAATCCTGACCAGGCGTTCCCGTCAGGTCATTTCGGGTAAACCCTGCAGGCGGATTGAAACCGTCTGAGTTGCGAACAATGACGATTTTGCCTTTCGGATCAACATCCTTGTATGGATCGACACCCTTGGACTTGATCAACCAGCCATCTCCGCCAAACACAACTTGGGCAGATCCAGTTCCAGAACCGAGTGCCGCAAAGAAATGTTCCCCATATTTAAGGTTCTGCCCTGCAAGCGTTAACGTAGTCTTTGTTCGGTCCACCTGATTCTCGGACAGCGTTATGTATTGATAAAAGGTGCCGTCATCGCCAGCCGGTGTAGCGCCCCAGCGCGATAAGAGTGTAGCAATAAAAAGAGAGGCAGTGTTCAATCCTCGCGACGGCGTGCCTCTGCCTTCCATCTCATCTGAGGCAATAAACGACAGATAGTCCTTCAGTTGAGCAGCTGTAATCACATCTGCATTGGGAACGGGTTTTGCCTGCTGGGCGAGGGCGCCTGAAGCGGGTATCAAAAGACTGGCGAATAATAGCAGAGGTGTCAGCTTTCGCATTGGGGCTCCTATCATAATCTAGACCAAACGACGCAATTCAGTTTACCCGCATGCAAACAGCAATCTAGAAACGAGACGCACCTATTCGTGGTGCAGTTAAAGTAATATTAGATGCACGACGATTTGATGCAACACTTAACTGAAGGTGTCTCGATCATGAATGAGAGAATTACGCGCAGGCGATTTGTAGCGGCTGCAGGAACGGCAGCCATGGGTCTTTCTGCAGTGCAGGCGGGCGCGCAACAACAGACAGAACCGCCTGTAGAGGAGCAGCAGCTACCAAACATTCTGCTCATTCTAGCCGACGACATGGGGCATTCAGATCTTGGTTGTTACGGCAGCGAGATCCGGACACCGAACCTCGATGCAATGGCTGCCGAGGGGATGCGTTTCACCCAATTCTATAACACAGCCCGCTGCTGGCCCTCGCGCGCCTGTACACTAACGGGCTACTATGCGCAGCAGGTCCGCCGTGATGAGGTGCCTGGTATTAAGAGCGGCGGCGGTGGTGAGCGGCCGAAATGGGCGCCACTGCTGCCAGAGATCTTAAGAACCCGCGGTTATAGATCCTATCATTCCGGCAAATGGCATCTTGATGGCATGCCGTTACGTAATGGTTTCGACCACTCATATAGCCTGAACGACCACGACAGACACTTCTCGCCTGAGCTTCACACTGAGGACGACATCGCGCTGCCGGCCGTAAAACCAGGTTCGGGCTACTACTCCTCTTCAGCGATTGCAGACCACGCAATCCGATGCTTACACGAACATCACGAACGGCATCACGAACGTCCCTTCTTCCAGTACCTGGCCTTTACGGCGCCACATTTCCCGATGCATGCGCCAACAGAAGACATCGCCAGATACAAGGGAGTCTATGATGCTGGTTGGGATGCTATCCGTGATGTTCGGTGGGCTCGCATGCAGAAGCTTGGCATCGGAGGCGCTTCCCTTTCACCGATAGAGCGAGAACTGGGACCTCCCTATGATTTTCCAGAGGACATCAAAAAGCTAGGTCCAAATGAGGTGAATAGACCGGTTGTTTGGGACAGCCTCTCTCCCACGCAGCGAAGTCTGCAAACGGCAAAGATGGAGATCCATGCTGCTATGGTTGACCGCATGGATCAGGAGATTGGTCGTGTACTAGATCAGATTCGGTCGATAGGGCAGTTAGACAATACGATCGTTGTCTTTCTATCGGATAATGGCGCCAGCGCAGAGATGATGGTGAGGGGCGATGGTAACGATCAGGAAGCCGTTCCCGGAACCGCCCCAACATTCCTTAGCATTGGGCCAGGATGGTCAAGCATGTGCAACACTCCTTTTCGTCGGCATAAAACCTGGGTGCATGAAGGCGGCATTGCGACGCCTCTCATCGTCCGATGGCCCGCTGGAATATCGCAGGCCGGTTCAACCTGCTCGATACCCGCACATATCACCGATCTTATGCCAACGTTGCTTGATGCAGCAGGCGACCACGCTCCAGCGCGCTGGAAGGGAGTATCGGCGCCGCATCGACCTGGAAAATCGCTTGTTCCAGTACTTACCGGTGAAGCAGATGTACACCATCGTACTATCTGGTGGCTGCACGAAGGCAATCGTGCCTTGCGGATGGGCAACTGGAAAATTGTCGCGGCCAAAGATGCGCCGTGGGAGCTTTACGACCTGACTTCGGACAGGTCCGAAACCGATAATCTCGCCGCAAAGCATCCCGACCGTCTGGAGAAAATGGCCGCTATCTGGCAGCGAGAATGGAATAGCTATCGCACTCAAGCTCTTCAGGGATAGGCTCGTGTGCCACCAAGTGATGCACGCTCCTGTCAGACGTATCGTCTGCATGGTAAATGACGTCTGGCGGCCGCAACTCGACTTTAAACGAGAATGGATCAGGGGCGATCAGATGTTGCGGCAAAGGCGTTGGGCCGCAGCTATTGCTGCCAAGCCCGTTATGGCAAAGATCGATATTAACAACGACATCGCTTCTTGGAACTAGCTCGTAACGATGACGAGCTTGATCGAAGTCCTCTGGCGTAAACCGATGCGCACTAAAGCTGAAATCAGGTACGCCAGATACATGAAGGACGGCATTTTCTGCGCTGCTAAACTCTACCCAACGTGTGTCTTGCCTGTTGCCATTCTCCTGCGGAAAAACATAAGGCGTCAGCAGTTCGTCTACACTTGCCTGCCACAGCCCCACCCTGCCCGCCTCTTTACTGTCTATGTAGGCTTCCCCCGGACCGAGCCCGAACCAGGAAACGCTTTCCAGTTCACGTGGCAAATGCAACTGCAACCCAATTCTTGGAACGGTTGCTGGCCAATCTCCAACGAATTTGCCCGATACGACAATTGAGAGACTTCCATTCGCTAGAAGCGTATAACGGTATTCTGCCTCGATGCATCTCGTATGCTTCGGAGGCGCAATCCTGGCGTTCACAGTGAAACAGACCCTATCTTCCGACACGTTGGTTTCTAGTGAAACGATGCGATGCTGCAGCGCATCGTACCCGGCATCTCTCCATGACTTTTGATAATTTGCCCAGCCGCGATCATTGTCCGTTACCGCTCGCCAGAAATTGAGCCGTGGCCCCGCCTCCATAACGTTCTTACCTCGGTAAGCCAGTCGAGTAAACCGGCCATAGACTTTGTCGAACTCAGCCTCGACTTCGCCCCCCCGAACTGCAACGTTAGTCTTGGACTCCTTGACGTCAAGGCTCAGATCGGTTAGATTGTATCGCGGCGCACGGCCATATTGCGGTTGTAATTGATACTGATACCACGCAACTTCATGACCAGCCTCTGCCCAGGTTGCGGATTCTGCCAGAGTGAAAACGACCGTCAGCCACACTTCACCGGTTTCATTTGCGATACGGGTGTTGATAAACGGCAATTCAAACGATCGGGATTCCCCGGGGGGGATGAAATGCATGGAAAACGCCTCGGATTGCCTTTCAACGCCATCTATTGCGACGCAAAAAGTGGCATTGATACCGTCAAGGTCACTGAAGTCGTATCGGTTCGTTATCTTCAGAGTTAGCGGGTAATCCGAGATTACTTCGGCAAGAACAGGTTCAATCACCTTTTTGTATTCAATTAGGCCAGGCGACGGCGTTCGATCTGGAAATAGCAGCCCATCGATCACAAAATTCCCATCATTAGGCTGGTCTCCGAAATCACCCCCGTAGGCATAATACTCCTGCCCATCCGGTGTTTTTCGCCGGATGCCATGATCGAGCCACTCCCATATAAATCCGCCCATATTGCGATCTGAACCGTAAAATGCGTCCCAGTACTCCTTTAGGCTGCCCGGCCCGTTTCCCATCGCGTGGGCATATTCACACTGCACGAACGGCTTAAGGCTGCGTGCACGTAAGGCGTCATCCGCATCCTCTGGCGTATCCAATCGCGCACCAATCTTTATCGTTTCGTCAACGGAGGCATACATCCTACTGTACACATCAGCGATCTCGGTCTTGTAGTCTCCCTCATAGTGAATAAAGCGAGTCGGATCGAGCGACCTTGCTGCCTCCGCCATAAGGAAGTGGTTCCGCCCCAGCCCAGCCTCATTTCCGAGCGACCAGAAGATGATGCTTGGATGGTTCTTGTCGCGCATTACCATCCTTATCATCCTGCCGACACAGGCCGATTCGTAAGCCGGCGAATCGGTTGGATTTAACTTTAGAGCGTCCGGACTGCCGAGAAAGCCGTGGGTCTCAAGATCGCACTGTCGATCACATATAAACCATAGAGATCGCAAAGATCCAGAAAGTGTGGATGTGGAGGATAGTGGGATGTGCGAACGGCATTGATATTGTGCCTCTTCATCAGCAGCACATCTTGCAGCATTGCCTCTCGCGGTACGGACCTGCCAAAATCGGGGTGATGCTCGTGCCGGTTTACGCCTTTCAGCTTGATGGCGCGGCCGTTAAAGAGGAAAACCCCACCCTTGATTTCGAGTGTACGAAATCCAACCTTCTGGCTGATCGCTTCGATCAGATCACCCGTCGGACCACGATGCTCCACGACCAGGGTGTATAAGTTAGGCTCCTCGGCAGACCATGGCGATACCAATCCCACCGATCGATTGATTGAGAGAGCTTCGTCCGGTACAGCGATCGAATCCTCGATCGCGTCCAAGCAAGCAAAGCCAGCCTGATCCAACAGCTTCAACGAGATTGAATGTCCATCAACTGCGGCTCCATGCATTGTCGATATTGAAACGACAACATTCAATTCGCCAAATCCTGTCGCGATATCGAAGGGGCTCGTTATCGTGATATCGGAGACATAAACATCCGAATGTGCGATCAAGCTAACATCCCGAAAGATCCCGCTCAGCCACCACATATCCTGGTCTTCCAGGTAGGTTGCGTCCGACCATTTATGCACGCGAACGGCAAGTACGTTCTCGGCTCCGACAACGATGTGCGGCGTAATATCGAACTCCGAAGGGAGACGACTGCCTTTGCTATACCCGACTTCTGCCCCGTTTACCCACACGGTAAATGCAGAATCTACGCCGTCGAAACGGAGCACAATTCGGCGATCGCGCCAGTGCTCCGGCACTGAGAACTGGGTGCGATATGCCCCGGTAGGGTTTTCCGTTGGAACATAAGGCGGATCAACAGGAATCGGATAGACCACATTGGTGTAGTGGGGATGTCCGTACCCATGCATCTGCCAGCAAGAGGGCACAGCGAGGCTATCCCAACCAGAATCGTCGTAATCCGGCACAAAGAAGTCGTCGGGAGATTCGGCCACGGTTTCAGTATAGAAGAACTTCCAGCTTCCGTTTAGCGATCGCCACCAGGGAGACAGTTCGCTGATACCTTCAACGGCAGAATCCGCAGTAGCGAAAGGCACAAAAGTCGAACGTGCTGGAAGACGATTAATACCGACGAGTTCAGGCTGTTCCCATCTATTCATTGACTGGTTACCCTCAAATTGGAATGAGCGGATTTCAGACCGCCAGACGATAGCAATTAGTAAACCACACTAGAGTAACCAATGGTATTCGGAAAGCCAAACGCATCGAACTATGACCGTCATTTCGATGGAGCTTAAGCGACTGAAATCTCCCACAATCCTCCAATGCAAATGCGCCGGAATTTTCAATCCCCTGAGGCTCATGTCGAAATGACGTATGGGCAGGCTCAAGTCGAAATGAAGCCCTGGCGCAGGAGTTTCATTCCCGGCATTAGAATTGATTTGTGATGGCTTATCCGGCGAAACACGGTGCGGTTCAAAAAAGAAGGGCTATCGAGAATGAGCTTAGATTGCCGTAAGGCTATAACTCTCGTAATGCTGGTGATAACTGCTGCCTTGGCTGCTGCTCAAGGTACCGTGCCGCAGTCCTCGGAGCACGGGCATCCAGCTAAGACATTTGCCAACAGCTGCACATCTTCGGATATAGGCGCACCACGACAACGAGGCTCGCATCGTCTCAGCATGCAAGGTGTGACTGTGTTGGGAGCAGGTGCAGGTCTGGATGTGCGGGGCGGCGATCAAGTTCACTTTGTTAGCGTTACACGGCCTACGGGCGACTTCGAAATATCAGCTCGGCTCGACGATCCAGCTGTTGCAGGAGATGGCAGCGCCGGCCTCATGGCACGATCGAGTAACGACCCCGAAAGTGTGATGTGTGCGATCTATTTTACGCCTTCCAAATGCAGTCTTACGATCAAGGCCCGGGTACCTGGCACAGCGGCTGGGTCGCGCCCGCGCGTGATAACAAATGGAATTGAATTGGCCCATCGGTCTGGTGAGCCCGCTGTCTCCACTCGCCGACCGCTTTGGCTACGAATCGTTAGAATTGGGCTGAACTTTGCCGCATACAAGTCGCGCGATGGGCATGTTTGGCTGCCGGTTTCGAATAACAGCGGAGGCCCCGCATCCTTCAAGGGCCCCATAGAGATTGGAATCTTTGCGTCCAATCCTTCTAGTTCCGCAACAAGTACGGCCCGGTTCTCTTCCGTCCAGATTGGCGCTGCCGCCATGCGTTACAGATCCAGTTGTGTCGGCAACAGTTTCGGCTGCCGGGATGCCGACAATCATGTCTCGAACGGCCTTTCTGCGATGTGGGTTGCCCCTGATGGATCCTGTTACACAAGCTCTTACTGGGATGAAGGCGGGCAACCCTGCACATCGTACAAGACCGGTCGGGTCACTCGTCCATTGCCCATAGGAACACCGCAGACAGCCGAGGGCGGTATTACAGGCGACGACAAGTACATCTATGTCGCTTCCGTCGATCAGATTATTCGGTTGGATCCTGCCGCACCTGACTTTGCCCCCTTTCCAATGCCACTCTCGTTCACACTTCTCGATAAGAAGCTGAACCAGTGCGTTGTTTCAGGCATGGCATCGAACGGTAAAGAGCTATATATTGCCGATTCCCGCGAGAACCGCATCCTCGTAGAATCAACCGAAACGGCGAAAACGTTCCAGGTCGCGATGGCTGCAAACGATGGCATTGCTATCGCGCCTGGCAAGGTGCTCGTGCCAGCCGGCCCGGGTTATGCGCCGCAAGAAGTCTATCAATCGCAGCGGATTGGAGAAGGCGTCAGATATACGCCTCCAGGATTTATACCGGGCGAAGTCTACACCGTGCGATTTCATATGGCCGAGTATGTTGAACGTCCAGCGAACGCGGATCCGCGAAACCGCTACAACTACGTCTCCATCAATCACCCCGTGCAGGGCGCTGTTAACCACATCGATATCGACCCCGTGAAGCTATCCGGCGGTGTAATGCGAGCCTGCTTTAAGGACTTGCCCGGCTGCAGAGCTGACGAAAAAGGAAATGTCTCGCTTGGCATTGG
>CAIXIX010000548.1 GCA_903919615.1 uncultured Chthonomonas sp. | reverse complement strand
CTCTCGATTAGCTCAGCAACCTTTGCGCTGCGCTTTCCAGGTGCAACCTCACGCTCGAACCGCTGCAGTGTTTCCGCCGGGAGCACGTATGTGCGCTTCTCTGAATTCATGTGAGTAACCTCTGTTGGTAACAATGTACCATACAATTATTCAGTACATCGTGTACTGCAGTAGCATAGTCATTAAGCGCTGCGCCTGCAATCCTCACTTGAGCGCTTCCCAAGCAGGAACGTCAGGAACTCAGGATCGCCGCACAATTCAAATCGAAAGTAAATTTCCGAATCGGATTCGCTAAGATTGCATCGGTTTTGCAAGGGGGTTTTCGCGGAGCGAGCAGCCACTGAATCGTGGCCGACACAAAGCCATGTCGAAGCTGTTACTGGTCCTAACTGGCTTACTCGTCATACAGGTCGGCTATTCATCCGCCCCGCGCCAGCGGCGCGTCACCTGGAGCCCGCGTGGGGTTCACTGCCAAGACGACCTGAGATGGTCGTTTCGGGAGAGCAACGCGGCAAAACCTTGCAAACTCTGTTGGCATTTATCCAACGCAACGATCTCCGCACGCAGGGCGATTGTGCCCAGACGGGTCGTTCACGGCCCGGAATATGGCCCGCACCCATCACCAGTCCAATCCACCTCTCCCGCGCGCCGCAGGCGCATCACCTGGAGTCCGCTTCGGGTTCACTGCGCAAACGACCTGAGAGGGTCGTTTGTGGAGGGCGCAAGCGGCAAAACCTTTCAAACTCTGTTGGCCTTCGTCGAACGCAACCACCCCGCCCGCAGGGCGATTGCGCCCAGACGGGTCGTTCACGGCCCGGAATCCGGCCCGCACCCACCATGCATTCCTGCTTCCTTGCGCGCCTGGGGCGCACGGGTGTCCCTCTCTACGGGCAACTTAGTCTGTAAGTCGGTGGTGCATCGCGCCCGTGTCGCCCTAAGCCCTGTGCCGTTCCTCCACGCCCTAGCCCTACGCCGCCGTTGCTGCGCAACGGGTCTGGAACTGCGCAGGATTCACGCCGATCCACGCCGAACAAACTAAAATTGATCGCCCGAGATGCAACAAACTATTGTCCTGGCACATTAAATGCTATTACTAACCCGGCGGCGTCTGCGTGTCGGGAATCTTTCTTCGAAATTATCTTGCAATCTCGTTGGTCCTTGATCCCGACACCAATTTATTGCCGCATAAAGGAACCCGTTTGAACATGGATCTGCCTGACGAAGTTATTCGGGACGGGCGCGAAAAGTTAAAACAGGTGTTTCGCTACCTCCAAGCACTCCAACTGAGGCGGTTCCCTCCGATTCGCGTGGTTTCCAGCTACGACTTCACTCTGTATATCGATGAAATCCCTGATCATGCCAATGTGTCCAAGCTCACCGACGACCACGTACTTCGCATCAAGCGTCCCGCACTAACCCCGTGCCCGTCGCCGCCTGCAGAGCTCAATGGTTGGCTAAAAAAAGGCTGGGACCTCCCTACAGCCGTTCCAGCGCATGTTGAACATATCATAAATAGCACCGGCGTCCAGGAACTGTTCGATGTGGACGCTCGGCGCCTTTACGCTTGGAACAGATGGACTCAGTCACGAAGCCAATGGGCGCCGCAGGCGGCTATCGATCTCTCCGTTGAGCGCCACTACCAAAAGCTCTACGAGCAATATAGCGTGCTTGAGCGAGACGCCGAGCAGTTTGAGTTAATTATTGGGGACGGATTTGTTAAGTGGGCACTACCGACCGGCGTTGTCGACCACCCGCTGCTACTACATTCGGTCGATCTCACCTTCAATCCACAAGAAACTGAATTTACAATATGTCTTACCGCGCGGCCAGTTGAGCTCTACACAGCCCCGATCAGCTCCGACGGCATATCCAGAGTATTGTCCAAAGCACGCGAACAAGTGGCCACGTCGCCAGAAATCCATCCACTCGATACCGAAACCACAAGTCCTTTTCTACGCGGCCTTGCGGCGTCGCTCGACAATCAAGGCGAATTCGTGGAATCGCCGCCTGCGACCGCGTTGGATCATCCGCAGATCTATCGGAGGCTCGTCGTCTTTAGACGAAGCCGATCTACAGGAATGTTACAAGCCATAAGGCAAGCGCTGGACGACCTAGAGACCCGGGAAACCGACGAGGTAGGCGCCGAGCCCATGCCGGAACTGCCTGAAGGACTGCTGCGCTTTGTTGGCATCGACACGCGTCCCGAAGAACGTTCCAGTGCGGATTCCGACGGAACGGGGCCGGCGGATGAAGACGAGAACACCTATTTTACCAAGCCAGGCAACCGCGAGCAGCACCAGATTGTACGTAAGCTGAATCGATCAGGATGTGTTCTTGTGCAGGGGCCACCAGGAACGGGTAAAACACACACAATTGCGAACCTGATTGGCCACCTGTTGGCAAACGGAAAATCGGTGCTCGTAACCAGTCACACCACGAAGGCGCTCACCGTTGTCATCGACAAAGTTGCTGAGCCGCTGCAACCATTCTGCGTCAGCGTTCTGGACAGCGATATAAAAAATAGAGAGCGGCTGGAGCAATCGGTGCAAAGCATCGCCGAACATGTTGCCGAAGGCGCCGACGCGTATCGAACTAGGGCTGCCCAGCTTACTGCCGTCAGAGGTAATCTCTTTAGCCAGGTACGGGAGCTCAAACGTCGGCTTCATGCGGCCCTTGCGAGCGAGTATGAGCCGATCGGGTATCGTGGCAATGCAATTCTCCCAATTGAAGCAGCACGGGAAGTCCATCGGGGCCGCGATCAGCACGGCTGGATCCCTGGCGCCGTTGCTGAAAACGATTATTTACCGTTATCTCTGGATGAGCTTGCAGAACTCTACGATACTAATGAATCTTTAAGCCCCGGTGAAGAGACAAATTGCCCTGAAGAAGTGCCCGACATCACGGCCCTGCCCGTGCCGGATCGATTCACAGAGCTTGTTAATAGATATGGCAGGCTCTCTAGCGGTACCGGTGAGTTTCCACATTCGCTTGTGATAGGTCCGACCGCCGACGACATCCAAGTGGTTGAGCACGCAGTTAGGCTTACGCACCAACTGGTTGCCTTCTTTGCCTCCAGAGATTGCGCCTGGAGAACGAGAATTGTGGAGGTTTCGGCGACGGACGGTAAGACTTGGGCAAACCTCGCTGACGAAGCAGCGGCGCTCACTCAACGTGTGGCCGAAGTGGAAGATGGTCTGCTCAGAGTCGGGCCGGTGTGGAGCGCAGGCACAGAACCACGAGAGGCGATTAGAGTTTGCCTTGAAATCGAGCAGCACCTGGCGTCCGGCCGCAGCCTCAACAAGGTTTTCCTGTTTACAAAACCCGCCTGGAAGCGAATCGTTGAATCGTTGGCAGTTGCAGACGGGCCGCCGGCCTCGCGGCATCACTTTGAGGCTGCGAGACTTTCGCTGGAACTCCAAAGACAGCGCCAGGAATTTACGCGGGTTTGGAACGGCAGAATGTCGCAGATCGATGGACCAGCCATTCCTCCAAGCGCCGAGCGGCCGGAGACGATTGCATCGCAGCACGTCGCAGACATTCGGTCCTGTGTGAGCTGGTATTCGACCGAGTGGGCGACTGCACTGGCTGTAATTGAGCGCGCTGGTATATCGGTTAGCAAAGCCCAACGCCAAACGCAACCTGGCGGAAACATAGAACAACTCGTTGTCACGCTGAGCTGTGTAATTCTCCCGGCATTAGAACAGCTTGCGCATCGAATACGCCTACGTGAAGTGACCGACGAACTTGATGCGGCTACACACAACATAGCGGCGATACTAACTAAGGTGCCCGAATTACCGCTGATACAACAGCTGGGCGCTGCAGCTCTTAACCGGAACGCTGACGTATACCGGGCGCTATACGCGGATGTCGTCGCGGTGTTCGGTAAAGCAAACATCGTTTGTAGGCGTCGCCAGTTGCTGCGCAAACTGAGCGCTTCGTGCCCAACTTGGGCCGATGAGGTGAGACTGCGGCGCGGAATCCATGGCGGCCAGCAGCTTCCAGGCGATCCCAACGAGGCATGGCGTTGGAAAACGCTGGATTGTGAGCTGACCAGACGGTCTATGGTTTCGGTCCAGGACCTCATTACGTCGCTAGGTGCAGCTCAGGAACAGGCGCAAGAAATAACAACGCGGCTTGTAGAGGCGATGAGTTGGGGACACCTTGCCTCGAGAACCGATATGCTCACCCGGATGGCGCTGGCCGGCTATGTCGGTATCCTACGCCGAATCGGGCGTGGTACCGGTAAACGGGCACCAAGGCTGGTGCGTGAGGCGCAGCATGCTATGGCAGAAAGTCAGGGCTCGGTCCCCGTATGGGTAATGCCATTATCAAGAATAGTCGACTCGTTTAACATTGCAAAGTCCAGATTTGATGTTGTCATCATCGATGAATCCAGCCAGCTCGACCTCATGGGATTGATCGCAATGTACATGGCAAAGCAGGTAATTATCGTTGGAGATGACAAACAAGTAGAGCCGCTCGACGTTGGCGCCAAAATAGAAGACACGCAATCGCTAATCGACGAGTACTTAGAAGGCATTCCCCGCTGCCAACTTTGGGACGGCAGGCAGTCCGTCTATAGCCTTGCTGAGGGGCCATTTGAGCCTATTCGGCTACGACAGCATTTCCGTTGCGTTCCCGACATAATTCGATTCAGTAACCATTTATCCTATAAAGGGTCAATTCTTCCGCTGCGGGAGGATGCCGCAGTGGAGACGCGTCCATTCGTCGTTCCTTACTATGTGCCCGGCTCAGTAGAACAGAGCCGCATTAACCACAATGAGGCCGATAGCCTGATCGCCTTGCTCAAGGCGTGCACCGAACAGCCGGAATACGCAGGTAAGTCCTTTGGCGTTATTCACCTCGTCGGGGAGGACAATAGCCCACAAAATGAGTACGTCAGGAGGCTGGCTCGCAAACACTTTAGCGAAGTAGAGCTTGACAGGATGCGTCTCCGCTGCGGCAATTCAGCCCAGTTTCAGGGGGACGAACGAGATGTCGTGTTCCTTTCTGTATTTGACACGCCTCAGAGCGGACCACTTACGTTACGCAGCACGGACATGCACCAGAAGCGCTACAATGTTGCAGCGAGCCGCGCGCGAGATCAGATGTGGGTTCTATATTCAGTTAACCCTGAAACCGACCTTAAGGCGGAAGACATCCGTCTGAGGTTGATTCAGCACGCCCTGAATCCTCGGTCGGACGACGCCCGGCAAGCAGAGCTCACAGAGCGCACCGAGTCTGATTTTGAGCGACGCTTGTTGGCGAGGCTAATTGCAAGTGGATACAATGATATTCAGCCGCAATATTGGGTCGGCGCCTACCGCCTCGATTTCGCCTTTCGGCAAGGTAAGCTTCGGGTTGCAATTGAGTGTGATGGCGAAAAGTACCATACCCCTGAAACCGCCGACGACGATCTCGCGAGACAGACCACGCTGGAGCGCCTCGGTTGGAAATTTGTCAGGATTCGGGGCAGCGAATTCTATCGCGACGAAGATGAAACCGTGCGACGGGTTGTGACCACGCTCGAAGCGCTGGGGGTCAGCCAATCTACTGGCATCTTCAGTCCGCCCGAAGCACAAGAATCTGATCTTCTTGATCGCGTAAAGGCACGCGCGGCTGAATTGCTCGCCCTTTGGCGAAGCGCAGAGACCAACGGTGAGACATCCGCTTGGCCTGAAGAACCGCCGTTTCGGTCAGATCCGACTGCCGAGCGGCAGACGCAATCAACCGAAAGCACCGCAAATGCAGTCGCAGATCCGGCTCCCATCGCTCACCGGCGTACCGCAGATTCTCCCAGACTGGCCTGTCTAGAGCAATACCAACAGTACCATGGCTCGGACCTGCCGGACCCAAAGGTAACGCCAGTACAACTGCTCACTGCGAAGCTCGCAGAAATCGTGGAAATTGAGGGCCCGGCAACGGTGCATACGATTCTCGATCGGTACCGTGTCGCCGCTGGATTTGGAAAACTCAGGGGGCCGACGAAAGAAGCACTTGAAGCTGCGCTAAGAATTGCCATAACCAGCCGCCGTGTAGTCTGCCTTTCAACGAATGCGGACGACTGGACTGGCAATGTTATCGCCTTGCCCTCTTCGCCTCGCGTACGGCTGCGCGAGCGCGGGCCACGCGATTTGTCTAATGTACCAGTAGATGAAATTGCCGCCCTGGTTAAGCATCTTGAACTTGCGGGCGAGGCCGAAGAGATCGTATTTGCTAAGGTCCTGGAAGCGTACGATCTTGTCAGAAAAACGGACGCGGCAAAGGATCGCATCCGGAGCGCAATGGCAATTGCCTCGCAGGTGACCCGGGCCGATGCACAGGAGTCAAACACGTCTGCAAACGACCAAGCGTCACCAGACGAACAGCAGCCACAACCGACGATTCCACTGCTTGACAAGGTCAGCGAAGAAGATAATCGCCTGCAACGCACACTCAAGTTCGCCTCGCGGGACACCCAGGCAGAGGCAGAACACTCAAACGCCTCTGCAAATCGCCTTCTGTCACCAGACGGACAACAGCAACAGCCAGCGAGTCCACTGCGTGACAAAGTCGGCGAAGTGTATCGCCTCCGTGTTTACAACAAATTGGACGAAATCGTACTAAGAGCCGGCATCGCGGTTGGGAGGGAACGTATAGGCGACACCACAATGTGGACGATTCAGCCGGAAGGGGAGACGAATGTGCAAAAATTCTCATGTCCGCCGATGGTGGTTAAGAGGTTGAAGGGGACCTAAAGTAACAAGAGGATACACCATCACTTCTGACTCAACATGATGACCGCTCACCGGATGCGCATAGCCAACCTTGGCTCCTAGATTATGATTCACCATGTTCTGAATTCCCCCGCTCGGGGCACAGCTTGCGAAGCTTGGCCCTCGCGTCGGCCGTGGCGAATTGCCAGTTAATCTTGCTCGGCGCGCAGTTCGCTGCCCGCTGCCATGCGGCAACTTCGCGCGTCAGCGTATCCGCATCCGGTATGCGTAGAGCCACACAATGCCGCATTAGGATACTATTTTCGATCCCGGCGAAGTCATCCCCGTTCAGAAACTGGGCATCGCCCGCATCGCAGTGAACTCCTCAGGTATATCCGACGGAGTCCTCT